>PEYI01000094.1 GCA_002774445.1 Candidatus Omnitrophica bacterium CG08_land_8_20_14_0_20_41_16
CGCACACTGGTCCGTCTCATCGTCAAACCTTTCAGACGTTGCATAATGCTGGCCAAAGGCATCATTGGGCATTAAAAGTTGTTCCTCAGGACAATAGGTAAACATACTATCCGGCCAGTGTATCATCGGTGCTTCAATAAAATCCAGCGTCCTTTTGCCTAATTTTGTTTTGTCGCCGGTATGCACCACCTGAAAATCCCAATTTCCATAGTAATGTTTGTATAAGCCTTCCTTACATTTCTGGGTCCCTAAAACTTTTGCCTTAGGGCAAAGCTTCATTATTGCAGGCAGCGCGCCTGAATGATCAATCTCTACGTGATTGGCAATTACGTAATCGATTTTTTCAACCGGCACAATCTTTCCGATATTCTCAATCAGTTCATCTCTAAAGGGCCCATAAACCGTATCCACCAAAGCAATCTTCTCATCAATGATGAGATAGGCATTATAGGTACTTCCTCTTTTTGTGGTATAGGTGCGACCATGGAAGTTGCGCACGTTCCAATCCACCACACCTACTGAATAAATATCCGGTAATATTTTTTTAGCTGACATTATTTACCTCCCTAATTAATACCCTTGAAAGTTTTCGGTGATAATGCTGGTTTCGGCTACGGCCAATTCCGTAACCAGAATATTTTTCATCGCTTCAACCATGGCCGGCGGGCCACAGAGATAAAATTTCCTTTCCGAATAATCAGAAATACTATCTTTGATAATCTGGGCGTTAATCCGGCCAGATTTATATTCTACGGCTTCCCGAGATTCGCTAAGCACATGGATCACTTTCAATCTGGGGCATTGTTTTCGCATTTGGTCAAAATCATATTTAAAGGCAATATCCTCAACCGTACGGTTCGCATATAAAAGGACTATATCCGTACTTAAGTTTTTATCAACGACGTATTTGGCAATACTCCTTATGGGCGTAATCCCTATGCCGCCGGAGAGAAAAGCAATCTTGTAAAAAGATTCGTCCAAAGTGAATTTGCCGAAAGGATATCGTATTTTCAGATAATCTCCCGGCTTTAAATTTTTCAAAGTCCTACAAAAATCGCTTTCGGTGATTTTCTTGGTGAATTCAAGGTAGCCTTTTTCCGTGGGTGAGTTGGATATAGAGAGATATCTTTTCAACTCAGGCATTGTTTTAAGCACGACCTGTAGAAACTGGCCTGCCTTAAATTCTATTTCGCCCTCGGCTTCCACGCGAAAGCTCGTTACATTATGAGTCATGGGGATTATTTCTTTAATTTTTGCTTCTAATTCTTTCATCTTGAGGCCCCTAAGTTATCTTTTCAAACATATCTTTTCCTACTCCGCATTCGGGACAAACCCAAGCTTCCGGCAAGGCCTCAAAAGAAGTTCCTGGCTTAATGCCTTGCGCGGGATCGCCTACTGTCGGGTCATAGATATAATTACAAACCGTACACCGATATTTATCCATCTTAATCCTGCCTCCCCGTTTCAATTATTATATCCCCCATCATCTTCTTTTAATCTCTTCCACTTTTCTTCACCGATACACCCCCGGGAAAATTTACACCAGTCTACGCAAGAAGGCAGCCTTTCCTTACAGATTAAATTTTTGCACTTCGGGCATTTAACTTTAATTTCATCAGAAAAAATCTCCGCCTCATAACCACATTGCTGACAACGGATATTCTCTGCTTTAATAACCAACCTATCTTGACCGGGACATTTTAAAACCATTATTTAATCCCCTTTTAATAAACAACTCACGGTTATGCCTTTAAGCTTTTTTAGGACATATTCTTCTATTCTGGTAATCTTCTTACGTAAGATACACCTCTTAATATTAGGACACGGGTGTTTCTTTAGAAAACATTCATTTAAGATAAATGGGCCTTGAAATATTTTAATAAGGTCAACTAAAAATATATTACCGGGGTCATTATTCAGAAGAAAACCTCCGGAATTACCTTTATATGATTTAAGAATACCTTTTTTGCTTAATATCTGCAGGAGTTTTCTTAAAAAAGGCTGAGGCACTTTAAGTACTCTCACCAATTTAGAAACCGAAACTATCTTCCCTTTACACCCGGCAATAAAACATAACGCCCTTAAGGCATAATCCGTATCTCTGGTCATTAATTTCATAGGTTTTATAGTTTGGGCAGTTTAAGGTCTTGCCCGGGACACGATACTGCAGCCCTCTTTGCAGTGAGCAACGGGACGCAGCATATATTTAACGGTTATATCCATACACCCCTCCTTTTGGGTATAATGATACCATAATTGTATCATTTGTCAAGAAAAAAATTTGAGCACCTTAAGCCCTTGTCTAGCGAAATCCTTGATCGAACGCTAGTGAGATCAAGGAATACCTATTTTATAAATCTGTCGATGAGATACCCTATGGCAATAACTTGAGGGACGGCAACTACCGGCATCCACAGCGCGACACGCCTGCCCACATTAGACCAGAGAAGCCCAATTTCGGTATAATCAGTAGCTACCCCCGCCATGAGAAAAACGAAGCTATTACCCAATGCCCCTGTCTGTTTGTATATCTCAAAGGCTAACGGACTCGACCCTTCAGAACAAACTTCAATTACAGTAGCCAGGCCCAGTGTTATAAACAAACCCAACAAAGTCGGCCCCATAAATTTATGGAAGAAATGCACCGGTATATAAGCTCCGGCGAGCGAAGCAATGAATATACCTAACACAATCCACCATAATACCATATCCGAAAGTTCCATAGTGCCATTTAATACACCTTTAAAATCACTAAGCATACTTTTAAGGCTAAATTTGTAATCCTTAACTCTAATACGCCAATCATTAATGATTGAATAACCTTCTGCGACTTCAATAATATTCTTATTCTTTTCAATCAAACCCTTACCCTCCAAAAACATAAACACAAAACCCGTATTAATCGCAACAACGATGGCGGCAATAATTATCAATAATCCCTTTAAACCAAAGAAACCAACCAGCATAACAGTAATAGTAAAATTAGCCCAAGGGCTGGCAAGAAGAAAACTCACCACTGCCGGATTTGATGCCCCTTTTTTATGCAGTTGTATGGATAATGCCAGTATCCCATGGCTACAGGCGCTCATAAGGAATCCTAAGAATACGGCGTTAAATATGGTAGCCGGCCTCTTGCGCGCGAGAACCTTAGAAATATACTCCTTAGGAATATAGTAATCAATAAACCCTCCCAGGAATAACCCTAAGAAGACTGCCCACCAGATACTTTTAGCGTAACCTAGGAAATGCTTCTGAAATGGCTTTAATATAGGTAAGAATAGCGAAACTAGAAGCAAAATTAAAATTACGGCTGAAACAATAAAGAGCCTGTTCTTAAAAAACGGCCGGCGCGCCTTATCTCGACAACACTCTGACATTATTTACCCCAGATAAACCAGATAAACAAATACGCCGCGGTTACCGCTACAAAAGTAAAAGGGATCCCGATTTTCATAAAATCCTTGAATCTTACCTCATACCCTTCCTTTTTAAGCAAGCCGCAGGCAACGATATTGGCAGATGCCCCGATAGGAGTAATATTTCCTCCGAGGCTGGCTCCGATAAGCAGGCCAAAGAGAAATAATGATGGGTTTATATTGAGTTTCGCGGACATGGAAATTGCTACCGGAAGCATTGCCGCCAAAAAAGGAACATTATCCACAAAAGCAGAAATAACCATTGACATAAATACGACCAGGGTAAACCCGAGGAATATATTTTGACCGATTAACCCGGAAAGAAAATTGGAAAGAACCTCAAGCCATCCGCTAAGGGTAACCGCTCCGACAATAATAAATATCCCGATCAAGAAAAAGGTGGTTCCCCAATCCAACCCTTTCAATCCTTTAACGATTGAGCCCTTATTTACAATTTTCTCCCAGAACATAGAAATAATCCCGAAAGCAACGCATAAAATTCCTGCCGCATAAGAAAATCCTGAGTCAAGAAATGACGAAGCGGCTAAAAGAAATACCAAAGTTACTAAGATTACCGTCGGCACCCACGATTTTACCTTCTCAACCCGCACAAGCTGGACCTTTTCCTTGTGCTTTCTGAATATAAAATATAAAGCAAAGAAAGAAGCTAATGCTCCAAACTCTACGGCAAAAAATATACTCGGCCTGCCCCGATAAAAGAAGAAATCTCCGAAGTTCATCTTGGCAAACCCGCCTAAAAGCATGCTCGGCGGATCACCGATTAACGTAGCTGTCCCCTGAAGATTGCTGGAGACTGCGATAGCAATCATCATATTCATGGGGTTAATCTTTAATTTCTTGGCTAAAGATAAGGCGATGGGCGCTACGATTAAAACCGTAGCCACATTCTCTACAAAAGCAGAGATAAAACCGGTAAGAAGACAGATGAACAATATTGACCAAGCGGTGTTTTTTGCGCGATTGACGATTATCTCAGCGACATATGCCGGTACGCGGCTCTCCATAAAGATATCCGCTACAATCAGCGTCCCTACGAATATCCCCATGACGTTCCAATTAATTGAAAAGAATGCTTCTTTAGGCGAAACGACCTTTAAAAAAATAAGCAGGGCGCTCCCCAAAACAGCAACTAAAGTCCGCTTATTAGGAAGAAAGACAAATAAAATATAGGCAGATACGAATATTAATAAGGCTAAAGTATTATTTTGCATCCTACTCTAAAAGACCCCGGGGATAGTGTTTTGGCAATAGGCACACTTATTTTCTCGCATATGATACTCCATAATATTAAAAACATCGCGTTTAATCAATACCTTTCCGCAAAAAGGGCAAAGAGTATCATTCCCCCATCCACAGACATTACCCGCGTAGACAAATTTAAGGCCCATGCCCTCTCCTATACTCTTAGCCTTCTTCAGTGTTTCTTCCGGCGTGGTAATATACCCGGTAAATTTATAATCCGGGTGGAAACGCGAAACATGCCAGGGAATATTCTTATCAACGCCCGAGATAAACTTTGCTATACCGCTAAGCTCGTCTTCAGAATCATTTTCACCGGGAATAACCAGAGTAGTTATTTCAACCCATATGCCTAAATCTTTCATCAGCTTTATTGAATCTAACACCGGGCCCAGAGAAGCAGAACAAATCTTCCTATAGGAGCTATCTTTGAAGAATTTTAGGTCTACGTTTGCGGCATTAAGATACGGAGCAATTTCTTTAAGGCAGTCCTTAGTCATATAGCCGTTGGTTACAAAAACATTCCTCAGCCCCTTGGCCTTGGCTAATTTTGCAGTCTCATAGGCATATTCAAAAAATATGGTTGGTTCGGTATAGGTATAAGATATGCTAGGACAATCATTCCTCAATGCCTCTTCCACTAAATCCTGCGGGAGAAACTCCTCCTCTGACAAACGGGCTCCTTCATTATAAGCAGGCTCTTGGGAAATCTCCCAATTTTGGCAGAACCCGCAGCGAAAATTGCAGCCTATGGTTGCTATAGAAAAACTGTTTGAACCGGGAAGAAAATGATAGAGCGGTTTCTTCTCAATAGGATCAATATGGCTGGCAACTACATTCCCATAAGTATGAGTATATAATACGCCGCCAACATTTTCTCTTACCCCGCATAAGCCGAATTTATTATTTGCGATTTTACAATAATGCGCACAGAGATAACAATGGACAACCCTGGCATTTAATTTTTCGTAGAGTAATGCTTCTTTCATATCCTTAAGTTTACAAATTTATCTTTTTCAAGAAAAGGGACTTTTCTTTTTTCTCGGAGCACACCTTTGTTAAAACATAATATATCTGTGCCGGCATCCCCATTAGCATCGCAATAAGCACCGGTGATATCACAGGAAAGCCGCATCAATTTATCATCAAAAATACCCCTTCCTAGCGAAGTCGGCCCCGCAACTTTTTCGCAGGGCATAAAAATATAGTCGTCTTCTCTAACGAAGTTCATCAGGCGCTCATTTTCTGCTTGATTTCTCCCTACAACTAATTTTGATTTTTTATCAAGGCGAAAATGCCTTCCTATTTTAAGCAGCCCTATATCGCCTAACCCGAACTCTCCGTAGCGCATAAGGTCTCTTAAGCGTTTGCTAAACTCGGGGTCTGTTAAAAGACAGCCGCCGCTGGGGCAGGGAAAATCATTAATACCAAATTTACGCGCCAAATCAAACTGGTCCCGCCTACCCCTCCCATTAATAGCAAGCAACTTTTCCCTGGGTATCCAGCCTTCTTTCTCCGGGATAGTGGGAGCAAGGACTTTTGCCGAAAGAGGACGCACCACTAAGCCGGATAATCCTACCTGCGCTTCAATGAACCTTAAATTATGCAACCTCTGCGACATCGGACGTTGGCCCAATACCTCTCCGGTAATTATAAAAGATGCCCCTTCGTTTTGCATGGCTTCTTTTGCTTTTTCTAATTGTAGTACACGGCAATCTAAACAAGGATTCATATTGGAACCGTAACCAAACTTAGGGTTTTTTACTATAACTAAGATCTCTTTTGATACGTCTATGCTAATCAACTTTAAATTCAGGTCCCTCGCTACTTTGCTAGCCCCATATATGCACCCCGATGAAGACGAACGATTACATAGGCAAAAAGGGCTTACGGTATTTAGGCAGACAAGCTCTACTCCTAAATCCTGCATTAACCTTGTGGCTAAAGTGCTATCTAAACCACCTGAAATCAAGGTAATTGCTTTCATTTTTTTCTCAAAGAATAGGCGGGATAAAAACTGATGTGGCGGTATATAGCTAACCTAAATTAGGCTTTCTTCCGTGATTTGCCTTCTTGGTACGCCAGTTAAGCTTTCCCCTGCGCTTGCGTTTTCCCATTTTTATTTTCTCCTTTATAATATTGCGGCGGGACATTCTGGACAATATACCTTACCGCCTCCAGGATACATTTATCTACTGCCTCCTCCATGGGAGTACCCCCATACATAGAAAGCCCCGAGCCTAGATTGCTGCCTTTATGTTTGCCTTTTGCGAGGCTATGACCTTCAACACCCTGGCCGCTGACACGCTTTGAAAATAATACCTTGGATGTTTCGGCATCAACAATTCGTATGTTTAAAGTTATATGCGATTTGTTAACGTTTGCGCCCAAAAGGCTGCCCAACGCTCCACTAGCTGCGCTTCCTCCGCCTCCAACACCGGAGCTACCGCCTGAACCCCGAGGCTCAAAATCTAAAAGTTCGGTTGCAATAATTAAACCAGAGGGCTTCTCATTATTATCTTTACCCGGGGCTGCTAGCTGAAAATGCTGGCTCTTTAAAAGGCCAGACGCCAAAAGCTCGCGTAAGTTTGAACTCATCTCAGCCGTAGCCTTCGCAGTCATAATCTCAAAATCGGCAATTATTACCTTAGCCTTGGGGCCGGAATAAGGAGGAAAAAATGTGTGGCTTACAAATTCATTTACGAACTTTACGGGCTTATTTAATACTGCGCAGCCTAAAGGCCCGAAAACCAAAACCCCAAGAATGAAAATCAACGGAAACTTATGCTTCATACTTATCCCTTCTAAAATTCAATATATACAAGATTACCGCCTATGTCAAGACAAACCTGCCTAAAAGCATAAGGCAGGGCTATTACCCTGCCTCACCCCTTAACTCCATAGAATTTTACAAACTACTGATTAGTTTTATTTAATTCTGCGCCTGCCTCTTTTATTGGCCCCCCTGCATTAGGCTCAGCAGCCGGGATTATCTCCGGTTGCTCTCCCGATTTCTCAACCACCTCTTCCTTTTTAACCTCACCTTGTGGCGAGATTGCTTCTTCCGGCTTCTCTAAACTTATCGTTCTGGCTATACTTTTACCGTCTGGGGTGTTTATATAATCAACACTTAAGATATCTTTTGGCTTTACTTCATCCAAAGATTTAATATTATCATAGGTTGTCTTGTCATCAGCGCCTATAGTAATTTCTTTCTCAGAATCGGCTTCATAATCAAGATACTTGATAACAACTGCTTTATTCTGAGTATCTATATTTACTGCCTCCCCCCAAACCCATTGCACATCTGGATTATTTAATCGCGGTTCAGTTGCTGCTATGGGTTTAGCCTCATCTTGAGCAAAGGCTAAGCCTATCCCTATAAATAAAGATACAATGCCAAGAAACAAACCTTTGAATATTTTCATACCGCACCTCCTTGCACAGTAAGTGCACACCCGCGCAATTCCTTATAAGCGCGGGGTGTTGAGCACCTAAAGTTTTTGTCTAGCGCCTGCCACTGATGGCTTGGCGGGCGTCCGCCAACATTTTAGTGGCGGACGAAATACCGCGAATGCCACAAAATTATGAAAATAAAATAGCATGCGTGCGATATATTGTCAAGAAAAATCTGGCCTTTGCCACCTTCTACACCTCGGGGGTGAGGGGAAAGATACCTGTCGGACACCCGTCGGGTGGTCTGGGTCTGGTGAACCTCACACACCCCCGAGGTGAGAATAGCTCAGAATAACACTAACTATTTATAAAAGGGCAGGAATATCAACGCGGCCCAGACTATACAGGTAGTAACTAATCCTACGCTTAATCCCACCCAGAACCACCTAAAAAAATTCATGTGGATATGCTTTTCTTTCTCTAAAATGCCTAAGGCCACGATATTGGCGGTTGAGCCTACAAGGGTAATATTGCCGCCTAAACAACCACCAAAGAGAAGGGCCCACCAGAGAGGCTGAAGCGTAAAACCGAGGTCTTTAAAACTGTGTACGATAGGAATGAGTGCGGCTGTTAAAACCACGTTGTCTAAAATAGAGGAACCAATTGAAGAGGTCCAAAGGACTGTGCTAATTAATCTCATAGGATTAGCCCCCACCCAAGAGACTATCTTAGCCGCTAAAACATCAGTGGCTCCTGTATATTTTAGGGTTCCTGCTTTGGCGAATAAAAGCAGAAAGAATAAAAGCGACCACCAGTCAACATCCTTTTCAACATAACTGCGGGCGCTTTTCCATTTCCAGATCATCACAGCTCCCGCAGAAATCAAAGGGATACTTAAAAGTAAAGTATTAGCCTCTAAGTTCCATAATAGCTCTAGGCGATGGTGTAAGGCGATAAACAAAAGGGTTAGGCCAAAAATACCCAGGCCCAGCCTTAACTGTCTTTCCGGAGGAATCGAGATAAGCCTGATTAATATCTCATTGGCGCCTAATTCTTTTATCCTTTGCTCCAGTTTTTTAATCTGTTTGCGATACAAGATTATTACTAAAATTATAGCAGCAAAAAGGCAGATCCACATTAGGGGAAATGCCTTAAAAATGAAATCCTCAAAGGTAAGGCCAGATTTAGAGGCAATTAAAATACCAATGGGATTCCCTAAGACTGTGCCGGTTGAACCAATATTTGTAGCCAGCACACTTATAATAATAAAAGGGGTAGGCTCAACCTCAAAATAATCACA
>PEYI01000019.1 GCA_002774445.1 Candidatus Omnitrophica bacterium CG08_land_8_20_14_0_20_41_16
GCCCTGAGCCAACCTTGGGGCCCCTTCGTTACTTTTTAGAAGGGAACCGCCCCAGTCAAACTGCCCACCTGTCACTGTCCTCCCGCCGGATTCACGGCAAGAAGTTAGAAACTTAATGCAATAAGGGTGGTATTTCACATTGCGGCTCTGCCCAAGCTAGCGCCTAGGCTTCAAAGCCTCCCACCTATACTACACATAGTGAACCAAATTTCAATAGCAGGTTGCAGTAAAGGTTCTGGGGTCTTTTCGTCTTGATGCGGGTAGACGGCATCTTCACCGCCACTACAATTTCGCCGAGCCTCTCGTTGAGACAGCGATCAGGTTGTTACACCATTCGTGCGCGTGGGAACTTACCCCACAAGGAATTTCGCTTATATTTGTCCAATATTACTATTGGTATGGACTATATCTTCACCCTTGACACTTTATGTCAAGGGGCCAACGTGTAGTCTCTACGGGGTCATTTACGACTTCCCTCGGTATTACCCTTTATCAAACAACCAAAGGGCTCCACCGATACAGTTAGATTCGATATGCCGTTACCAGCATAAAGGGCTTTGAAATTCCATCAAAACCTTAGGACCGTTCGTCTATGTTAACTTCCGATTTCTCGGAAGACCGGACTATATCATCCCTTGACATCAATGATGTCAAGGGTCTGGCGTATAGTCTCTGAGGATTCCTGAAACTTACTTAAAATCTCCTTTTCGCTATATTTTCGCTTTCCACCGTCATTCATTTCTCTTCTTATCTCAATAATTTTTTTGATCCCGTCTTCTCTGATATGTTCTCCTTTCTTTATTATTTCTGCAATCTCGCAGAACTTTGCGAAATCGCGCTTCTTCTTTGCAGAAAGAAAACCATATCTTTTGAAGAATGGTATCACATTATCCCAAATCGCATTAAAGTTATTTACTTCGTAATACCAAACTCCATCAGGCCTACCCCTTAAAGTTCCACAGCCTAAATAGCGTTTGTATAATGCAAGTATAACTTTGTCTTTTTGGGAAATATTGAAACAGAGGGAAACTTTCCACGGTAACTTATAATCTTGCCGCGGCCTGAAGGAAAGATTAAAACTTCCTTCGCCGTCAGCAAAACCAGCTAAATAATAGCCGATTTCTGCTTTCATGGAGACCTCCTTTCGGGTCTTTCCTGCTGATAGTCCCTATCTAATAGATTGTCACAATTCCGAACAAGCCGGAATGTACTATTAGCTTAACAGGATTTTCCAGCATATAGCCAGATTTTACAACTACTGTGGTCCAAACAATAGTTACGGCCGCCGTTTACTGGGGCTTCGGTTCAAAGCTTCGCAAATCTTACGACTCGCTGACAAATCCCCTTAACCTTCTAGCACCGGGCAGGTGTCACTCCATATACTTCCTCTTTCGAGTTTGCATAGAGTTGTGTTTTTGCTAAACAGTCACCCAATCCACTTTATTGAAACCTTGAAGCCCTCGCGAGCCCAAGGCACCCCTTATTGCTAACGTACGGGGCTAGTTTGCCGAGTTCCTTAACGAGAGTTATCTCGAGCACCTTACCATATTCTGGTGGTCTACCTGTGTCGGATTCCGGTACGAGTAGTTATACAACTCCCCTCCACGCTTTTCTTGGCAGTGCGGCAGTGATTCACTTCCCCCTCGGAAACCTCAGGGTCCCATCTCCTGATTGCTCAGAAAATAACGCAGGCATCCAACACTGCGCAGCTCCATGCCCTCTGCGTCACGCAAGAGTCATAACGCCACATAACTAGTGTCCGAATATTAACGGACTATCCATCGCTTACGCCATACGGCCTCAGCTTAGGCTCGACTAACCCTGGGCGGATTAACCTTCCCCAGGAAACCTTAGACTTTCGGTGTGCCTGTTTCTCGCAGGCATTTTCGCTACTTATTCCGACATAATCCCTTGTCTAGTGTCCACTGCTCCTTACGGTACAGCTTCAACCAACTAGACAATGCTCCCCTACCGCTTTCTTGTCTTGCGACAAAAAAACCTGCAGCTTCGGTAATCCCGACGCTCGCTTGCGCTCGGTCGAGATCCCGACTTCCGACGCTCGCTTTCGCTCAGTCGGAACGTCGGGATAGGCTTAAGCCCCGTTCATCTTTGGCGCGAAATCACTCGACCAGTGAGCTGTTACGCACTCTTTAAATGATGGCTGCCTCTGAGCCAACATCCTGGTTGTTTTAGTGAGTCCACATCCTTTACCACTTAGCCTATCCTTAGGGACCTTAGCTGACAGTCTGGGCTGTTACCCTTTTGACAATGGAGCTTAGCCCCCATTGTCTTACTCCCGGAGTAAAAATAGTAGTATTCGGAGTTTGGTTGGGCCCAGCATCCTAGTATGGATCTGTAACCCATTCAGCACTCTACCCCTACTATTCAATTTATCCGAGGCTATCCCTAGAAATATTTCGGGGAGAACCAGCAATTTCTGAGTTTGTTTAGTCTTTCGCTCCAACCCACAGTTTATCCCACAGTTTTTCAACACTGACGGGTTCGCACCTCCGCTCTCCTTTCGGAGAGCTTCGCGCTAACCATGGGTAGATCACTCAGCTTCGGGTCTACTATACGGTACTTATGATCGCCCAATTAGGACTCGCTTTCGCTACGCCTGCTCCCCGTAGGGGATTAAGCTTGCACCGCACAGTAACTCGTCGGACCATTATGCAAAAGGTACGCGGTCAGGCATTCTATCCGCTTGCGCAGATAGCATAGCCCTCCCACCGCTTGTAAGTCTATGATTTTAGGTTCTATTTCACTCGCTTCACCAGCGTTCTTTTCAACTTTCCCTCACGGTACTTGTACACTATCGGTTTAGGTGTAGTTTTTAGTCTTAGACCGTGGTCGGCCCAGATTCACACAGGATTTCCCGTGTCCCGTGTTACTTGGGATACCTCTAGGGTGTTTTAAGGATTTCATATACGAGGCTTTCACTCTCTATGGCGCATCTTTCCAGATACTTCTATTATCCCAAAACAATCCCACATCGAGGTCCCGCAACCCTCCGCCAAATTACTTTGGCGGAGTTTAGACTTTTCCCTCTTCGCTCGCCACTACTAAGGGAATCTCTGTGATTTCTTTTCCTCAGGGTACTTAGATGTTTCAGTTCTCCCGGTATCGCTTCCCCACAACTATGAATTCATCGTGGGAATAACGCAGTATAACCTGCGCTGAGTTGCCTCATTCGGAATTTCCCGGATCAAAGCCTATTTGCGGCTCCCCGGGACATATCGGTGCTTATCCCGTCCTTCATCGCCTCACCTAACCAAGTCATCCGTGCATAGACTCTTTGTAGCTTGACCAAAATTTTGATTCTCTCGGTTTATTTTGTCCCGACGCGCTCACTTTCGTTCGCGGTCGGGATCCCGACTTCACGTTTAGTGAACGTCGGGATAGTTTTTACCTTACAAGATCAATCCCTTGCCTCTTACGAAGCTTGGGATTGTGCGCCAGCACCAAAGGTACTGTGCGCCAAATCGACCTTGTTACTTGATATATAGTTGTCAAAGAACATAGATTGACGAACGAATCGTCAAACAAATTTAATGAGCACTTAACTTACGAATACGCAGTATGAGTAAGTTAATGCGCGAATTAATCCTCTACTGATTTGCTGCGCAAATCAGTAGAGGAGCTATGTTCTATTTTAAAGAACGGTTAGGCACTACGCTCGCTGCCGGTCCCTAAAGGGATTCCCTGCGGTCACTTGTCGCCTCGCCACGCTCGCTTTAGTGCCACAAAAAATTTGAGCTCAACAAGCTTTAATCTAGCGAAATCCTGCGCTACGCGCAGGACCTACTTGTCGTAAATTTTTGTTGGAGCTGAGGAGGATCGAACTCCTGACCTCATGCTTGCAAAGCACGCGCTCTCCCAGCTGAGCTACAGCCCCTCTATTTTCATGGCTCGTAGCTCCCTGCTTGTCCCGCTTCGCGGGATTTCGCTATATGCGCGCTTCGCGCGTATTGTTGTGCTCAACAAAGCAAGTGCTCTCTTCCGACTCTTATTTCCAAGTCACTCGGAACACCGACCGTCAGGTCGGTGCCGCTGAGCTACGCCCCCAAAAAATTTTTGTGTAGCAAAAATTTTTTGGGTCGTGAGCCCACAATAAGTTTTTATCTAGGGCGAAGGACCTTAAAACTTTGCTACAGTAAATTATGACAAGACCGAATCACGAAGGCACTACGCTCGCTATTTTGCTTGCCGCAAAATTACGCTCGCTTTAGTGCCACCAAAATTTTACTTGTCGTAAAAAATTAATGGGCCCAAGTGGATTCTCCCGACGCTCGCCTTTCGGCTCGGTCGGGATGCCGACTTCACACTTTTTGTGAACGTCGGCAGAACCACTGACCCAATTAGATAAGCTAATGGGCCCAGAAGGACTCGAACCTTCGACCCCAGTCTTATCAGGGCTGTGCTCTAACCAACTGAGCTATGGGCCCAAATTTTAATCGCTACCCCATAGCTCCTACCTTTTAACCAATCCCGACGACCTCGCTTTTGCTCGGTGTCGGGACCCCGACTGAGCATGAAATGCGAACGTCGAGGCTGAGCTATGGGCCCGAATTTATAAGTGTAACGCTCTAACGCTATGCGTAATGCCCTGATTCATTACACTTTATATTTACACAATAAATTAGAAGCCTCTCGCTCGAATTGATTATATAAGGAAGAGCTGCTTCCAAAAAAAATTCTGCTGCAGGCAGATTCGCCTACGGCGAAAAATTGAATAGCCAAGCGCTGCGGCTATCGCCGCAGTTCATAGCTCTTGGCTCTTAGCCCTTAGGTAAACCTATGAGCTATCAGCTATGAGCTATGCGCTAAAATTTTTTGCAGAGCAAAAAATTTTAGAAAGGAGGTGATCCAGCCACACCTTCCGGTACGGCTGCCTTGTTACGACTTAGCGCCAGTCACCGGTTTTACCCTAGGGCCTATAAATAGGCACTTTAGGTACCACCAGCTCCCATCGCTTGACGGGCGGTGTGTACAAGGCCCGGGAACGTATTCACGGCGGCGTAGCTGATCCGCCATTACTAGCGATTCCGT
>PEYI01000030.1 GCA_002774445.1 Candidatus Omnitrophica bacterium CG08_land_8_20_14_0_20_41_16
TGATGAGGGGGCGGTGGAAACACAATTCGGCTGTGCGCCACTGCTCTACTCTACTAAATCTCCGACGGAGAAATCTGTGTAATCTCTGGTAATCTGTGTAATCAGAGGTCGCTGGTGTAGTTTTTAGTAATTTTTCAGCGACCTCTATAACAATATGATTTACGAAGCAGTTATTGGGTTAGAAGTCCACCTTCACTTAAACACGAGGACTAAGGCTTTCTGCGGCTGCGCAACGGAATTTGGCAAAGAGCCCAACACTCAGGTTTGTCCGGTTTGTTTAGGTTTCCCCGGGGCATTGCCTGTATTTAACCGGGCCGCGCTTGATTATGCTATTAAAGTTGCTTTGGCCTTAAACTGTAAAATACAGGAATATACCAATTTTGACCGAAAGAATTATTTTTATCCTGATCTTCCGAAAGATTACCAGATTTCGCAATATGATTTGCCTTTATCGCGCGATGGCTTCTTGGATATTGATACGCAAGGCAAAATTAAACGTATCGGCATTACCCGCGTGCATATGGAGGAGGATGCGGGCAAACTGATCCATGAGGATGGGGTAAGTCTCATAGATTTTAACCGCACCGGGATACCTCTGCTTGAGATTGTAAGTGAGCCGGATATTAATTCTCCTGAAGAAGCCCATGAATACTTAAGCGCCCTGAAGAGCCTTATTGAGTACCTCGATGTCTCTGATTGCGATATGGAAAAGGGGTCTTTACGTTGTGATGCAAACATATCCCTGCGCCCTAAAGGAAATAAAGCTTTGGGGGTTAAGGCAGAATTAAAAAATATGAATTCATTTAAAGGGGTAAAAGACGCGTTGAGCTTTGAAATAGGGCGTCAATCAGAAATGTTAAATTCAGGCTTAGAGATTGTTCAGGAGACCCGGCTTTGGGATGCCAAAGAATCAAAGACTTTTCCTATGCGCGCTAAAGAGGAAGCTAAAGATTACCGTTATTTCCCCGAGCCGGATCTGCCGCCTTTTATTATAAAGGAAGAAAAAATCGCGGAAATCAAAAATAGCATTCCTGAACTTCCTCACGCAAAGGCTGAGCGTTTTATTAAAGAATATGGTTTATCAGAATATAATGCTAAGATTTTAGCTGCCTCTAAAAAAGATGCTTTTTTTGCTGAAGAGTGTTTTAAGGCATGCCTTGATAAGGATAAGAAGGGAGTGGTTAATTGGCTTATCGGGCCAATACTCTCTGAGGCGAATAGCCAGGCAAAGAATATATCAGATTTGAATATATCTCCCGCTAACTTGCTTGGGCTATTGGATTTTGTAGAGAAGAATGAGATATCCTACTTATCTGCTAAGGCAGTGTTGACTGAAATGATTAATAGCGGCAAAACGCCCGGAGTAATTATTAAAGAAAAAAACCTTATGCAGATATCCGATACTAACACATTAAAGAAAATAATGGAAGAGGTTATAAATGAAAATCCTAAATCCATAACAGATTATAAGTCAGGAAAAGAGAACGCGCTTATGTTTTTAGTCGGCCAATTAATGCGTAAGTCTCGAGGCAAGGCAAACCCTAAGACAGCGCGGGCGTTATTAAAGAGAGCGCTTTACTTCGACTCGAAAACGCCTTAAAATTCTCAAGGGCATAATTTTAAGGCACTCGTCGAAATTTCGCTAGACAAAAACTGGAGGTGCTCTTGACTTCGACTCGAAAACGCCTTAAAATTCTCAAGGGCATAATTTTAAGGCACTCGTCGAAATTTCGCTAGACAAAAACTGGAGGTGCTCAAGATGCGTAGAAGATTTATCATAGCTTTAGTTTTTCTTGTGATAGGATTATTTGTTTTTGCTTCCATTGTCTCCTCTGGCGCTGATAAAAAGAAAAAAGATGATTTATACCGTCAGGTCGGAATCTTCTCAGACACCTTGGCCATTATACAGTCTGATTATGTTGATGAAACCAAGCCTAAGGATTTAATCTATGGCGCGTTAAAGGGCATGCTCGCCTCACTTGATCCCCATAGCCAATTTATGGATCCGGATACCTACAATGAGTTAAGAGTAGAGACCGAGGGTAAATTTGGCGGCTTAGGCATTGAAGTCACTATTAAGGATGGGCTTCTTACTATTATTACTCCTATTGAGGATACGCCCGCGTGGAGAGCGGGGTTAAAGCCTTTAGACAGGATTGTGAAGATAAACAACGATATTACCCGGGACATGACTTTGAGTGAGGCAGTGAAAAGAATGCGCGGAAAACCTGGGGAAGTAGTTAATCTTACGATATTAAGAGAAGCTGAAAATAAGATCCTGGAATTTAAAATTGTGCGGGCAATCATTAAGATTAAAGATATTAAGGAGGCGCGAATTTTAGAGGATGGGATAGGTTATATCCGACTGGTGGAATTCAGGGAGGATACCCTTAAGGATATAAATCTTGTTTTGAATAATTTGTCTAAGCAGGGCTTAAACGCCTTGATTCTGGATTTACGCAATAACCCCGGAGGATTGCTTGAGGCGGCGGCACAGGTAGCAGGTAAATTTATACCTAAAGGAAAATTGGTTGTTTATACCAAAGGCAGAAAGGTTGAGCAGGCTTTGGAATTTGTTTCAGAATCCAGCCGCCCCATACTTAATTTGCCTATGGTAATATTGATTAATGAAGGTTCGGCCTCGGGGAGTGAAATTGTTGCCGGAGCGCTTAAAGATTATAAACGGGCTATAATTATGGGGACAAAATCTTTTGGCAAGGGATCGGTTCAGACGGTTATACCGTTAAGTGACGGCTCAGCGCTAAAGTTAACCACTAGTAAATATTTTACCCCTGCGGGCAAAGAAATACACGACAAAGGGGTTATACCGGATATTGTCGTTGAGGAAGTTAGGATTGAGATATCTAAATCTGATGTAATAAAATCAAAGAGGGCGCAGGAGGTATTTGAAGAAGTGAAGAATAAGAGCAGCGAATCAGAAGAAGTTAAGGAATTTGATTATAAGGCTGATAATCAGATCATGCGCGCAGTAGACGTGTTAAAGGCGCTTAAATTTTATGGAGCCCACCCGGGCTAAAAATGAAAGGCAAACATAAATACAGCTCAATTTTAGTTGCATTCCTGGCGGTTATTGTCATAGTTATTTTGTTAATTTACGTAAGGAAACCCGGGAAAGAAATTAAGCCGCGTCCGGCCGCAAAGCCAAGGATAGCTATTGTTTTGGATGACTGGGGGTATAACTTAAATAATCTGCATATCATCGAAGAGATAAGGTATCCCTTAACTTTAGCTGTCTTGCCTAACCTTAGTTATTCTAAAAGAGTTTCACAGGAATTATACCAGCGGGGCTTTGAGATAATTCTTCATTTACCGATGGAGCCCAAGGAAAAATACCGGCTAGAGAAGAATACAATTTTGACTTCTATGAGTGAAGCGGAGATAATAAATATCATTGCCAAGGATCTGGCAAATATCAGGTATGCTAAGGGTGTATCAAACCATATGGGTTCAATGTCTACCAGCGATACAAAGACCATGAAGATTGTATTTGCAGAGTTTAAAAAGAGGCATCTTTATTTTCTGGATAGTTTTGTTACAGCCAGATCCAGCTGTCCGCTGCTTGCTTATAGGATGGGTTTAAGTTTTGCCAAAAGAGACGTATTTTTAGACAATAGCGATAACCCCGGCTACATAAAACAGCAGGTATACAAATTAAAGGCTAAGGCGAAGTCGCGTGGGTTTGCCATAGGGATTGGCCATGACCGTAAAAGTACCCTGCAAGTCTTAAAAAAAGTTATCCCTGAATTGGAAAAAGAAGGGTATAAGTTTGTATTTGTATCTGATTTAATAAAATAGTTTGCAGCGTTAACGCAATAAACAAATGTATGTTTTAGGCATAGAGACGTCCTGTGATGAGACTTCTGCGGCAGTGGTAAAAGACGGCAGGAAGCTTCTTTCTAATGAGGTAGCATCAAGCCTTAAATTTCATAAGAAATACGGAGGGATTATACCTGAGATTGCCTCGCGCCTGCAGCTTGAGACAATAACTGAAGTTACTGAAAGCGCTATAAGAGAAGCGCGAATTAAATTAAAGGATATTGACTTAATCAGTGTAACGAGCGGCCCGGGATTATTGGGGTCTCTCTTGGTAGGTGTATCATTCGCTAAATCACTCAGCGTTAGTTTAAATGTCCCCTTGATTGGGGTTAACCACGTGCATAGCCATTTCTACGCTAATTTATTAGGTAAGGAAAAGATTGGCCTGCCATTTGCGGCCTTAGTTGTTTCCGGAGGCCATACTAATTTATTCTATGTCCGGGATTTTGATAAAATAGAACTTCTGGGAGCGACCCAAGATGATGCCTGTGGCGAGGCATTTGATAAGGTAGCCAAAATCTTAAAGCTTGGTTATCCTGGAGGCCCTTTGATTGAGAAATTGGCTAAAGCCGGCGACGCAAAAAAAATAAGATTCAACTGTTCGGGGACAAAGCAGGCTTTAGATTTTAGTTTTAGCGGGATTAAAACCGCGGTGTTATATTATGTAAAAAAAAGCGGTTTAGGCCAAAAGAGAAAGGCATGTGGCGTGCAGCATGTGGCGTGCAGCAAACAGATGATTGCTGATATTGCCGCTTCTTTTCAAAGTGCGGTAATTGATGTTTTGGTAAAGAAGGCTTTATTAGCGTGTAAGTTAAAAAGGACCAAGAGCCTTGTTATCGGCGGAGGAGTAGTGGCAAATAATTGTTTAAGAAAAAGGTTCCGTCAAGCAGCTAAAGACCATAGTCTGAAATGTTATTTTCCGCCTAAATCAATTTGTATGGATAATGCGGCAATGGTCGCGGGATTGGGTTATCAATTATTTAAGAAAGGCCATAGGTCAGGCTTAACTTTGAGCGCGGATTCAAGTGAGGCCATGACTTATGGCGCCTGCTTGACGCCTGCCGGCCGGCAGTCAGGGCAAGTAGGCATAAGTTACGTGCTCATTGAAGACATCCTATAATACTCACTAATGATTACACAGATTCTAAAAGCAGATTACACAGATG
>PEYI01000075.1 GCA_002774445.1 Candidatus Omnitrophica bacterium CG08_land_8_20_14_0_20_41_16
TTTTATCGCTCTTTATATAGAAAGTTATCTTATTAACAGTAGTACATATTATACGAGGAGGTTTTATCATGAGCGGGATATTCGGGGTTAGTTCCAGAAGCGATTGTGCGCAAACGTTATTTTACGGTACGGATTATCATACGCACATGGGAACAGAGTACGGCGGTTTGGCTTTACTGGGGGATGAATTTAGCCGCTATATACATAATATTTCTCAGAGCCAGTTTAAGTCAAAGTTTTATGAAGACTATAAACATATGTCGGGCAACAAAGGCATCGGGGCCATAAGCGATTCGGATGAGCAGCCGATATATCTGAATTCCAAATTCGGCCCGTTTTGTATCGTTACGGTGGGTTTAATCGATAATAAAGAAGAACTGCTGCGGGATTTATTAGATAAGGGGGTATCTTTCAGCGAGATGACCAAGGGGATTGTTAACTCTACCGAGCTTATCGTAAAGTTGATAAATCAGGGACAGAGTATTGTCGACGGAATCGAAAGGATGTTTGAAGCCATAGAAGGATCCTGTTCGCTATTACTGCTTAATAAGGATGGCCTTTACGCAGCGCGGGATAGATGGGGATACACGCCGTTGGTCCTGGGAAGAAGGGATGATTCCTGGGCAGTGACTCAAGAGACAAGCGCCTTCTTGAATATCGGTTTCTCCATTGAAAAGTATCTTTTGCCGGGGGAAATTATTTTACTTAATGAGGATGGATTAGTGCAGCGTAAGCCAGGCAGCTCAAGGAGCCAGATCTGCGCATTCTTGTGGATTTATACCGGTTTTCCGGCCTCAAGTTATGAAGGGATAAATGTAGAGGCAGTAAGAGAAAGATGCGGCAGGTTCCTGGCTAAACGCGATAAAGATATTGAAGTAGATGTGGTTTCGGGCGTGCCTGATTCAGGGATTGCCCATGCCATCGGATACGCCATAGAATCTAAAAAGCCGTATAAACGCCCCTTAGTCAAATACACGCCTGGTTACGGCAGAAGTTATACTCCGCCTTCGCAGGAGATACGCGATTTAATCGCTACTATGAAATTAATCCCCATCAGAGAAATAATTGAAGGCAACAGGATTATTGTTTGCGAAGATTCGATAGTCAGAGGCACCCAATTGAAGAATTTTACGGTTAAGAAATTATGGGACTGTGGGGCAAAAGAGGTGCATGTGCGCCCTGCCTGCCCTCCGCTTATGTACCCGTGTAAGTTTTGTCTTTCAACGCGCAGCATTCATGAGCTTGCGGCACGCCGCGCAATAAAGGCTTTAGAAGGAAGTGACATCGAAGACATATCGGAATACCTCGACCATACTACTGATAAATATAAAAAGATGGTGGAATGGATCACTAAAGACCTGACTTTGACCACCTTAAGATACCAGACCATAGGTGATATGGTAAAGGCAATCGGTTTACCGAAGGAGAAGCTCTGTCTGTATTGCTGGACGGGCGAATGCCCAAAATCGCATCGTTCGGAAACAGGCCAATTGCAGCAGAAAGAAACCTTAAAGACAGCCGTTAGTTAGGAGAATTTATCATGCCAAGGAGAAAAGATATTAAAAAAGTTTTAATCATCGGTTCTGGCCCTATAATCATCGGTCAGGCCTGCGAATTTGATTATTCAGGGACCCAAGCTTGCAAGGCGCTGCGCGAAGAAGGTTATGAAATAGTTTTGGTAAATTCAAACCCAGCAACGATTATGACTGACCCGGGTATGGCGGACCATACGTATATTGAGCCTTTGACTGTTGAAAGCGTGTCTAAAATCATCGCTAAAGAGAGGCCGGATGCGCTTCTGCCGAATTTAGGAGGACAGACAGGCTTGAATCTGGCGTCTGCCTTATATAAGGCAGGAATATTGGGTAAATACAAAGTAAAGATAATCGGTGTCAAAGCAGACGCAATCGAGCGTGGCGAGGACCGCGCGGCATTCAAGGATACGATGAAAAAGCTTGATATACCTGTGCTGCGTTCAGAAATCTGTATTTCAGTTGAGCAGGCATTAAAAGTTGCGCAAGGATTAAGTTATCCGGTAGTAATCCGTCCGGCATATACACTCGGCGGAACAGGCGGTGGTATCGCTTACAATAATGAAGATTTAAACTTCCTGGCTAACCGTGGTTTAAATGCAAGCCTGATCCATCAGGTTCTGATAGAGGAAGCGGTTATTGGCTGGGAAGAATTGGAATTGGAAGTTGTGCGCGATGAAAAAAATCAGAAGATCACGGTTTGCTTTATTGAGAATATTGATGCCATGGGCGTGCACACCGGAGACAGTTTTTGTGTTGCCCCTATGGTCACCATTGGGCAAGAACTGCAGAAAAAGATGCAGGAGCTCTCATATAATATTGTAGAGGCAATCGGAGTCGTAGGC
Source organism: Candidatus Omnitrophica bacterium CG08_land_8_20_14_0_20_41_16 (assembly GCA_002774445.1). GTDB lineage: Bacteria > Omnitrophota > Gorgyraeia > Gygaellales > Profunditerraquicolaceae > Sherwoodlollariibacterium > Sherwoodlollariibacterium unditelluris. Next base: position 2,378 of record PEYI01000075.1, read on the forward strand.
GGAACAAATATTCAGTTCGCCCATAATCTTAAAGACGGCCGGCTGGTTGCAATTGAGATTAATCCGCGCACATCGCGTTCATCAGCCCTTGCCTCAAAAGCAACCGGTTTTCCTATCGCGCGCGTTTCCACAAAATTAGCAGCCGGGCTTACCCTTGATGAAATTCCTTATTGGAGAAAGGGGACGCTGGAAAAATATGAGCCCTGGGGTGAATATGTGGTTATTAAATTTGCCCGCTGGGCATTTGAGAAATTCCGGCAGGCGAAGGATATACTCGGCACACAGATGAAAGCAGTGGGTGAGGTGATGAGCATTGCCAAGACCTTTAAAGAGGCATTCCAGAAATCCATACGCTCCCTTGAAATAGGAAGGCACGGTTTAGGATTTGCTAAAGATTTTAACAATCTGCCTCTGGAAGAGCTGAAATCTCGTCTTGCCCATCCATCCAGCGAGCGCGTGTTTCTGATGTATGAGGCACTGCGTAAAGGCGCGAGCCCAGAGGAGCTCTATGGCCTTACCTATATAGGTAGGTGGTTTATCAAAGAGATGAAAGAGATGGTAGAGTTTGAAGAGGAGATGCTAAAGTGCGGGTGGAAGAAGCTCTCCGATGATATCCTACGCAAAGCGAAAGTTTGGGGATTTAGCGATAAATATCTGGCTAAGATATTTAAGATAAAAGAGCAGGAAGTGCGTTCTCGCAGGAAAAAGGTTGTGGGTAATGCCCGTTTTGAGCCTGTGCCAGTAAGCGGGGCAAAAGACGCGGCGTATTATTATTCTACTTATACTGCGGGAAAAGATTTAGTGCCGGTATCAAATAAGAAGAAGATCCTTATTTTAGGCAGCGGGCCTAACCGTATCGGCCAAGGCATTGAGTTTGATTATACCTGCGTGCACGCGGCATTCGCTTTGCGTGATGAGGGCCTTGAGTCAATCATGATTAACTGTAATCCTGAGACAGTCTCTACTGATTATGATACATCCGATAAGCTTTATTTTGAGCCGTTGACTGTTGAGGATGTTTTGACGATTTGGGAGAAAGAGAAGCCGATCGGCGCGATTGTGCAGTTTGGCGGACAGACACCGCTTAATATTGCAGCAGAGCTTGAGCAAAACGGGGTAAAGATACTCGGGACAAGCACGCGCAGTATTGCCTTTGCCGAAGACCGGGAGTTGTTCAGGCAAAAAATGATCGAATTGGGAATCCGTCAGACTGAAGGCGCTACTGTATTTTCGCTGGGGGATGCAGTCAATATTGCCAGGCGGCTGGGTTATCCGGTGATGGTCAGGCCCTCATTTGTTTTGGGCGGCCGCGGCATGGAGGTAATTTATGATGAAGAAATGCTGGTTAAATACGCGAAAGAGGCGATACAGGTAAGCCCGGAATACCCGATGTTGATCGACCGGTTCCTGGAAAATGCCATTGAATGCGAGGTGGACGCGCTTTCTGACGGCAATGAAACCTTTATAGCGGCGGTAATGGAGCATATCGAGCATGCCGGCATCCACTCCGGAGATTCTGCCTGTACTATTCCCGCGCGCACCTTAAAGCCGGAACACCTAAAGACTATTGACGAATGGACGAAGAAAATTGCCAGGGAATTAAAGGTCACAGGTTTGATCAATATCCAGTTTGCTATTTGTGGGGTGGGGGAGTTTATATACTGGAGGCAAATCCGCGCGCTTCGCGCACTGTACCTGTGGTCTCTAAGACCGTAGGATTGCCGCTGGCGCGTATTGCCACGCTGCTGATGCTTGGCAAAAAATTGAGCGATTTTCCCGAGCTTGTGCACCGCAGGCTCCCTTATGTAACGGTTAAGGAGGCGGTATTTCCTTTTAATATGTTCCCCGAAGTCGACCCTGTGCTGGGGCCGGAGATGCGCGCGACAGGCGAGGTCATGGGAATCGACCAGGATTTTGGATTGGCTTTTTTCAAGGCCGAGGAATCAGCCGGAGGAAGGCTGCCGCTGGAAGGGAATGTTTTAGTGACGGTGACGGATAAGGATAAGCCGGAACTCTTTCCTATCGCGGATAAATTATCGCAGATGGGATTTAAAATCCTTGCCACAGAAAACACGTACCGTTTCTTGAAAGAAAAGGGTATTGAGTCGGCTCTGATCAAAAAACTGCACGAAGGAAGGCCGAATATTGCCGATGCGATAAAAAATAGGGAGATAAACTTGATTGTGAATACTCCCATCGGCCGGATGAGTGTTTATGACGACAGCTACATCCGTATGCTTGCCATCCAGTATAAAATTCCCTACGTGACCACGATGGCTGCAGCAAGGGCCACTGTGGATGGGATTGAGTCTGTGAAAAAGGGCCAGGGTGAGCCAAAATCTTTACAGGAATATCATGAGATGTTAAGAGAAAAAGAGGGGAGGCCTATTGCCACCAAACCGCCTTCTACAATGGAAGCGATTTAAAACCTCACCGCCCCCCGGGGGTCTCCTTGTCGAATATTACTGTCCGTCCTGAACGGAGATACCGCTGTTATAGGTATAGAAACTTAAAAACACATGCTGATAGAATAAATGAGAGCTCTGAAAAAGTCTTTATTTATGATTACACAGATTGTAAAAGCAGATTACACAGATTAGAGCTCGATGATAAAAATCTGTGTAATCTAATTTAATCTGTGTAATCAGAGGTCTCTGATGTCATTTTGGGGAGTTTTTCAGAGACCTCTAAATAAAACTTGACAGATTTGTAATAATATGTTAACTTTTGTTTGTAATAAGAAATAGAGTACAGCGTTTGTGCTCAAGGAAAGAACAATGTAGCATTCTGAAAAGAACGCTTTTTTATTTTACGGTACTTTCCTTTCAAAGTTAGAAAAATCAGACAATGACGTCCTTTCCAGCAGCGGTTGCTAATTAGGACGTTTTTATTTTTAGAACGATGGCGTTCTCCAAATGTCCATATACGGACGGAGAACGCTTTTTTTATTTTTACTCCCTGCCTATTAAATAGGCAAAAAGCGAGGGATTGGTTACGCAAAATATGCCTTATGAAGAACAGATAAAAGCCTTAACCAAAATAAGCAAAGCTATAGCTTCCGATGTTTATTTAGAAGATATACTTCGCCTGATAGTTACCGTCACCGCAGAGATTATGGATTCGAATATTTGCTCGTTAATGCTTATTGATGAGAAAAAAAATGAGCTCCTGATTCGGGCCACACAAAGTATCAGCGAAGAGTATAACAAGAAACCACCCTTAAAGATCGGTGAAGGCGTTGCCGGAAAGGCAGTAAAAGAAAATAAACCCATAGTTGTCAAAGATGTCACTAAGGAGAAAGAATATAAACATAAAGATATTGCCAAGAAAGAAGGCTTATGTTCGCTTCTTTGCGTCCCTTTGACAGTGAAAGGCCATGTTATAGGAGTGATTAATTGCTATACTTCTAAGCCGCATGATTTTACGGAAACCCAGGTTAATATTTTGACCTCTGTAGCCAATCAGGCAGCTGTAGCTATCGAAAATGCCGAGTTGATGGTAAAGAGTAAAGTAATACAAGAAGAATTAGAAACACGTAAGATAATTGAGCGCGCTAAAGGAATACTGATGAGCGAAAATCGCATTACGGAAGAAGAGGCATATTTGAAGATACGTAAATACAGCATGGATAGCCGTAAGACCATGCGCGAAGTTGCTGAGGCAATTATTTTAGCTTCGGATATGAAAAAGGTAACAGAGATAAAGAAAACATATGCTCATTAGGCCAAGGTCCTTCAGCCTCGGCGTCCGAGGCTGAAGATATGAGCGAAAAAATAGAGGAAGATTGCGATGAATTTACAAAGACCAAACGCAAATGATGCAACCGGGACGTTTAACCGTTCCAAAAACGTAGTTCCGGGTTCAGGTATCTGTTCCCGTTGTATTGATGGATGTAAGGGCAATTGTGAGGTGGGTAGATTCAAATTGCTAACGCAACACTTCACAGAATTTTTCATGAGGTGTATAAAAACAAAGTGTTTTCCGCGGTCTATCGTTTAA
>PEYI01000093.1 GCA_002774445.1 Candidatus Omnitrophica bacterium CG08_land_8_20_14_0_20_41_16
AGCGTCGATAATATTTATTTTTTACTCAAATCACCGACGAGGGATTAAATTGCTTGACACCGATATTTTGGGCTATTTCGCAACAGGCTCATATTTGTAGGTAAAAGGATACTTTCTTCTTTTGTATTCGAAATAATTGAAAAAGATAAAAAGGCCACTATTATTGAGATTGCCCTGGCTGTCGGGCATGAAATTAATAATCCATTGCTTGCCATAAGAGGCAATCTTCGGCTCTTAGAATCTTATATAGTAGAAAGCCATGCTCCGGATACGGTAAGAGACCGCATAAAGACGATAATGGATAATTTTGAACGTATAAGACAAACTACGGAGGAGTTTGTTGCGCTCTCTAATTCCAAACTTACTCAGGCATCCGGGAAAGTATTCCCGGTTTAAGAAGGTATGTCAAAATATTACATCGGAAGAAAAACCAAGAATTTATTTGATCCGCAAAGTAAAACTTCGTTTAAATTAAGCCGTTCCAAAATCGAGCTTTTTATTAACTGTCCGCGTTGTTTTTATCTTGATAGAAGATTAGGCGTAGGCCAGCCTCCGGGATATCCATTCACCCTGAACTCCGCGGTAGATAAGCTGCTGAAGAAAGAATTTGATCTTTATAGGGATAGGCAAATAAGTCATCCTCTTATGAAAACGTATGGAATTGAAGCAGTCCCTTTTAAGCATGAAAAGCTGAATTATTGGCGAGACGCTCTTCATGGCGGCATACAGTATTTGCATGGCCCGACAAACCTCCTGCTTTCAGGAAGCATAGATGATATTTGGGTTGCGCCGGATGGCCAGCTGTTTATCGTTGATTACAAGAGCACAGCAAAGAAAGAAGAAGTTACGATAGAGGCAGATTGGCAGATCTCTTATAAGAGGCAAATGGAGATATACCAGTGGCTATTCAGGCGGAATGGTTTTAGCGTCTCGTCTACCGGTTATTTTGTCTACTGCAACGGTGATACCGAAAAAGAAGCTTTTGATGCGAGGATTGAGTTCAACATAAAGATTATTCCTTATAAAGGAAACGACGCCTGGATTGAACCTAAGATTTTTGAGATGCGTAAGTGTTTGATGAGCCCTGTAATTCCTGATTATGGCGTGGACTGCGACTTTTGTACCTACCGAAAAGCCTTAAAAGAAATTGAAGTATAAAATAACAATTACTACTAATATTACCAGGAGTTCAATTTAATGGCCGGGATAGAGAAAGAAAAGTCGCTTGAGGAGATGATGGAGCGTCTGTGTAATTCCGGGGACACATCACTTAATTAAAAAGCACAACAGATTGCGGGGATGGATATGTTTGATAAAATTTCTTAGTTAGATTTAGCCGCTTCCTACGTCTATTAAGGTAGAGAGATAAATTGACGATTAAATAAGGAGGTGGTAAAATATGTTAAATGAAACAAACGATATTCAGCCAAATACAATAATGCCTACTCTTACACAAGAAAAAATAACTCACAAAAAGGACATTTTTAGTTTAGCTAAAAACATTCCGCAGTCTCCTTATTTTGAGGATAAGAAGCACAGCGTTATTCTGTTTAAAAGCGATTGCTTTGATATCCTTCCTAAGCTTCCAGGTAATTCCATTGATATGATTTTTGCTGATCCGCCATATTTTCTATCAAATGGCGGTTTTACCTGCCATGCAGGAAAGATGGTTTCCGTAAATAAGGGGAAATGGGACATCTCTAAAGGAGTTGAAGAGAATTTTATATTTACTCAAAGATGGCTCAGGGAATGCCAGAGGATCTTAACTCCTAATGGCGCAATTTGGGTTTCCGGTACTTCACATATAATTTATACCATAGGCTCAGCTATGCAAGGCCTCGGCTATAAGATATTGAATGATATTGCTTGGTTTAAGGTAAATCCTCCGCCAAATTTAAGCTGTCGTTACTTTACGCACTCAACCGAAACTATTCTTTGGGCTGCAAAAAATAAGTATAGTAAACATTATTTTAACTATGATTTAATGAGAAAGATGAATAACAATAAACAAATGCTTAGCCTTTGGTCAATTAAGGCTCCCGGCTTTTTAGAGAAAATTTATGGCAAACATCCTACTCAAAAGCCAATAGAATTATTAAATAGGATTGTTTTAGCCTCCACTAAGCATGGAGATATTATCTTGGATCCTTTTACCGGTAGCTCTACTACGGGCGTTGCAGCGGTAAAGGAGAAGAGGCAGTTTATTGGAATAGAATTAGAAGAGGAATATCTAAGGACTTCAATAAAGAGGCTTAAGGACATAGAGAAAACGTGAAAAACCTAGCCCACATAGCAGAGATTCCAGTTTATGTTTCTTCTTGGACAGACGAATTCTTCCATAAATCAGCTTTTGAAGCTCCAATCAAATATCCAAAGAAAAAGGTAATTGACTTCCTGTCTCAATTTAAGAAAAAAGAGCGTATTAAACTTTACCGCGGGATTAATAAATATAATGAAAAAAACAAGTTAATCGTAAGCTGGACTTATGATAAGAAAGCTGCTGAAAGTTATATCAGCGATGGAGGCAAAATAATTGAACAAGAGTTTGTTCCATCGGATATCCTCTTAGATACCACTATATTAAACGAGGAACAGAAGCAATTATTAGGTTACGATTATAAAATTGACGACAAAGAAGTTTTGGCTATTGGGATGAAATAACACTATGAAGATTATCACGCGCGCAACAGCAATAAGTAATTTAAAAAAGTATATCAGGCAAGATTTAAGAAGGTTAGCTTTAAAATACGGCGTTACCACTTATGAAACCGGAAAACAAAACAAGGGTTGGAAAGGCCTAATCTTAGAGCGTTTGGCTGGATTGGAAACAAATGTTTCCAAAGCTCCTAATGGCCTTACCTATGAATTAAAATCCGTCAGTTTTCATTATGTGAAAGATAAACTTGTGCCTAAAGAGACGATGGCTATTACTATGATTAATCCTGGAGAATTAAAAGCGAACTCATTTTTTGAAAGTCATTGTTGGTCGAAACTCAAATCAATTATTTTCTGCGCTGTAATGTGGTATGGGGAGAATTCGGAAAAAGCTGAATTACTGGAGGTTACGAGCCTGGATTTTTCCAAAGCAGATGAACTTATCCTAGAAGTTAAAGCTGACTATGATTTTATTCGGCACAAACTCATTACCCAAGGATTTAAGAGTTTAACCGGCGAAGATGGCAAGTGGATACAGGCGCGGACAAAAGGATTGGGGCACGGATCAGAGACTCGCGCGTTCTATGCGCGGCCGATATTTATAAAAAAGATATTGGGAATTTAGATGTAGCCAAATTCTACTAGGAATCCTTTATGGGGTCAAAATAAATAAATTTCTAAGGCAACTCTTTAAAAGATAGGGGGTTGCTTTTTTATGTGGGAAATGACCGGAATAATTACTTGCGATAAAGATAATAAAATGTTGCCTCTTTTTCATTAGGTCAAGATATGAGTATCGAACGATTGATTCAAGGTTTTCGTAATGAGTGGCTAAAGCAAGACCAAAAACTTGTTGAACATATCAATGAGATAATAAAACAACAAAATTTAACTGGCCAAGTTTCGTTAATTGAGCAGCAAAAAGAAATTCTATCCCATATTTATCAAAAAGCAAGTTCTTATACTAACTTAATAATTCTTGCAGGATATGTTGGTATTTTTGGGATATGGTAGCATACTCGTGAAATATTGAGCAAGCAAATAACGGTATGGGTTGCTTTATTGACTTCTAGCTCACTAGTAATTTTTGTAGGATATGAGGTGTGGAAAATGATTGCGGAGGCAATATTCATAAGAAGAATTAATAAAGTTATAGAAGAAAATATCGCTCCGCAAGAAAGGTTAATCGTTTAGCAGCGGGTTTTCAGTGAATATGCAAAGAAACAATCAAAAATTTGGGTTTTCTTTTTAGTTCCGACAGTATTATTCGGGTTTGGCGCAGCTTTTATATTAATTTCTCAATTTATAAAGAAGGTACGGGGGACGTTCCCCATGGTGCCAGGTCTTTGATTAATAAGTAATTAGGATTTAATAGAATGGTCGGGATAGAAAAAGAAAAGTCGCTTGAGGAGATGATGGAGCGTCTGGGCGTGCGCGAAGAGGATATTGTGGAGAGGTTTATCCGCTCGCAGGGCCCGGGGGGACAGAATGTTAATAAGGTTTCCACCTGCGTGCAGCTGCGCCATATACCTACGGGTATTGAAGTCAAATGCCAGGAGGAGCGCTCTCAGGCTCAAAATCGTTATCGCGCCCGGAAGATTCTGCTTAAGAAGATTGAGAGTGTGATCCTGGGAAAGCTTTCTGAAGAACAAAAGCGCATTGCTAAGATTCGCCGGCAGAAAAGAAAAAGGTCCCGCCGGGCAAAATTAAAGATCCTGGAATCAAAACGGCTTCATGGCGCAAAGAAGCTTCTTCGGGCTAAGCTGCGGGAAAACGGAGATTAAAAAGCCAAAGAAATGCTTGAAATTATTTTAAAAAGCCTTATAATTACTTTAAGAATTTAAAGACACCCCGCGCTACAAAGCGCGCACCCGCGCAATACAAATCAGCGCGGGGTGCGAGCTGGCACTCAACGCTTAAGAGGTATTGCGTTGGTGTGACCTTGTGGTCAAATTGCGCGGGTGTTGTCGTAGGTAGACAAGGAGGTAACATGGCGTATCAGCAAGGTGGTGGATTCGGTGGGCCCCGGGAGATGTACAAGGCGGTCTGCGCGGAGTGCAAAAAAGAATGCGAAGTGCCTTTTAAACCCAGGGAGGGCGGCAAGCCGATATTATGCAGGGAATGTTATTTAAAGAGTAAGGGGCAAAGCCGTTAAGTAAAAGCCCCGCTGAAAAGCGGAATTTTTTGTTGAGGAGGAGGCGTTTCTGTTTTATTATTAAAATAGAGGCGCCTCTTTTTATTAAAAATAGTAAAAATAGGGGACGTGGGGCTGTCCGAGAATTCGTCCAAACCGATATTTTTCAGCAAGACCAAATTTTTTCTCGTCGGGAGAAATTTTAATAATTC
>PEYI01000095.1 GCA_002774445.1 Candidatus Omnitrophica bacterium CG08_land_8_20_14_0_20_41_16
GGTTTGATGAGGGGGCGGTGGAAACACAATTCGGCTGTGCGCCACTGCTCTACTCTACTAAAGCTCGACGAGAAAATCTGTGTAATCAACAGCCCTGAACGATTTTTGTGAAGGGCTGTTAAAAAAGAAAAAGGATAGTTAAATAGCGTTACCGCAATCGGGCCGCGGGGGTGCGAATAGGTTAATAAAGGGGTAAATGAGAAAGAAGGTGCGGGGTGAAGAAAATTAATATAGGCTTAATAGGTTTTGGCAATATAGGCTCGGGAGTAATAAAGATACTGCGGAATAAGAAATCGTTTTTAACCAAAAAAACAGGCCTTAATATCAACATTAAAAAGATATGCGATCAAGACATCATATCTAAACGCAATGTAGGCGTTGATAAAAGATTACTTACTCGCGACCCTAAAGAAATCCTTGAAGACCCCCAAATAGATATTTTGGTTGAGCTAATCGGGGGAATCCATCCGGCTAAAGAATTTATTAGTGAGGCTTTAAAAAATGGTAAAAACGTTGTTACTGCCAATAAAGCGCTCCTTGCCTTGCATGGGCAAGAACTCTTTACTGAGGCAATTGATAAGGGCAAGAATATATACTTTGAAGCCTCTGTGGGGGCGGGGATACCTATTATAAAGTCTCTGCGTGAAGGGTTAGTGGCTAATAAATTTAAGAGCATCCTTGGTATTGTAAACGGAACTTCAAATTATATCCTTTCTTCAATGTCAAAGAATGGGCGCACATTTAATGAGGCGCTTAAAGAAGCTAAAAAAAAGGGATTCGCTGAAAAAAACCCTGCTTTAGATATTGAGGGTATGGATTCAGCGCATAAGCTTATATTACTTACCTATTTATGTTTCGGAAGATTAGTTAATATGAAAGACGTCTTTGTAGAAGGTATCTCCCGAATTTCACTAGCAGACGTGGATTATGCCAAAGAATTAGGCTTTGAAATAAAATTGCTGGCTATCGCCCAAAAAGAAGGAGAAGATTTAGAGGTAAGGGTTCACCCAACGCTCATACCTAAAAGCCATCTCTTGGCTTCAGTAGATGGGATATTTAACGCGATATACGTTGAAAGCGACTTAGCCGGCGATTTACTTTTTTACGGCCCCGGCGCAGGGCAGCTTTCTGCTGCCTCTGCGGTGGTCTCTGACATTGTTGAGTTGACCCAAGATATAAAGGCCGGGCTTTTTAGGCCAATGATGAATATTGTGCGGGATAAAACCGTAAAAAGATTGCGTAAGATTGATGAATCTTTTAGCCGATACTACATACGTTTTACAGCTTTAGATAAACCGGGGGTCTTGGCAAGGATATCGGGAATCTTAGCTAAATTCTGTATCAGTATAGCTTCAGTTACGCAAAAAGAAAAAAATAGGACTGAATTTGTCCCTATTGTTATGCTTATCCATGAAGCAAAAGAAAAAGACTTACGCGCTGCCTTGAGTATGATTGATCGCCTTGACGCGATAAAAGAAAAATCAGTTGCCATTAGAATGGAGGAAGTGTGAGTTTAAGCCGTCAGTTGCCAGCTGCCAATTGTCAGTATAAAGGGGTAATTGAAAGATATAAAAAATACCTTCCCGTATCAGATAAAACGCCAATTGTTACCTTGCTTGAAGGAAATACCCCGCTTATTTACAGTCCATATTTGAGTAAAACCTTGGGGAAAAATTTCGAGGTTTATTTAAAATACGAGGGCCTTAATCCCACGGGATCGTTTAAGGACAGAGGCATGACTATGGCTATATCTAAAGCCCGCGAAGAAGGTTCAAACGTAGTGATCTGCGCTTCAACCGGAAACACCTCGGCTTCTGCCGCGGCATATGCTGCGGCCGCGGGAATTAAATGCATTGTCCTTATCCCTAAAGGCGCTATCGCCTTGGGTAAATTAAGCCAGGCGCTTATACATGGAGCAACTGTTTTGGCAGTAGACGGCAATTTTGATGATGCCTTAGGATTAGTCAGAGAAATTACCGCCAAATACCCCATAACTTTGGTAAATTCTTTAAATCCTTATCGTATTGAAGGCCAGAAGACAGCAAGCTTTGAAATCTGCGATTATTTAGGGGATGCCCCTGATTTTCAAGTTATGCCCGTAGGCAATGCCGGTAATATCACCGCGTACTGGAAAGGTTATAAAGAATACCTCAAAGAGGGGCAATCTAAAAAACTACCCAAGATGCTAGGTTTTCAAGCAGAAGGCGCGGCCCCTATTGTTAGGGGGCACCCAATAAAAAATCCCTCAACTATCGCTACCGCCATACGCATCGGAAACCCAGCGAGCTGGAAACAGGCAGAAGAGGCGCGTGATGAATCCGGCGGGCTTATTGATATGGTTTCGGATGCAGAAATATTGGAGGCTTATAAAATATTAGCTAACCGTGACGGAATATTTGTCGAGCCGGCATCTGCGGCTTCTATTGCCGGGCTTTTAAAGCTATCTAGAAATGGATATTTTAAAAATGTCAACCGGCCAACCGGTAAACCGACAAACCGGATAACCTGTATACTGACCGGCCATGGCCTTAAGGATCCGGATAGGGCAATAAAGAGTGTCCGGGAGCCTAAGGTAGTAAAAGCAGAACTAAAGGCAATATTAAAAGAGATTGGCTATTAACGGGTCGATAGTCCATAGTCTATAGCCGATAGTAAAACCATAGACTATTGACTATAGGCCATAGACCTAGATGAATCTTAAAAATAAACGAATCTTAATCACTGCCGGGCCGACTTGGGTTAAAATAGATAGTGTTCGGGTAATCAACAATACCGCAAGCGGCTTAACCGGAATTTTATTAGCAGAAAAACTTAACCGCCTTGGCGCAAAAGTAACTTTATTGCTGGGGCCGGTGGCTTTGGCTGTTGATACTTGTTGTTTAAACAATAAAATACGATTGATTCGTTTTCGATTCTTTGATGAACTTAGGCTCATCTTAAAAAGAGAGCTGGCTCTCAAAAGATATGCCGTTGTTATCCATACCGCGGCAGTATCTGATTATAAACCTGCGCTAATTTGCCAAGGGAAGATAAGGTCGGGCTTAAAGGCGTTGAGTATTAAACTTAGGCCAACGCCTAAAATTATCAATGTTTTTAAGGAGGCCCAACCTGATATATTTTTAGTGGGTTTCAAATTTGAGCCTAAAGCTTCGAAGATCAACTTAATTAAAGAAGCACGGAGATTGATTAAAAATACGCATTCGGATTTGATAGCAGCAAACACCTTAAAGAACAACCATTATCTTGCTTATCTAGTCAGCCCCGATAAAATTCGGGGGCCCATGCGAAGCAAAAAAAATATGGCAGAGAGCTTAATAAAAATTTTGAGGTGTACATATGCAAGAGCTTAAGATTGCGCCAAGGATGAAAAAGAAACTGGGAAGTTTTATAAAAAGTTTACAGGGTATATTTCTTGATGGCCTAATTTCGGTTATCCTCTATGGGAGTGCCGCCAGCGGAGAGTTTGTAGATAACCACTCTAATCTCAATATCTTAATAGTTTTAAAAGATACCGACCCCAACATCTTAAAGAAGGCGTCTAAACTAATCCGTAAATTTCCCTTATTCCAGGCGTTATTCTTGAATCCCGGGTATATTGAGCGCTCTACGGATGTATTCCCCATAGAATTTTTAGATATGAAAGAGAATTATTATATCCTTTTTGGCTTGGATATCATAAAAGATATTAAGATTGATTTAAAGAACTTACGTTTTCAGTGCGAGCAGGAGTTGAAGGCAAAAATGCTTAATTTACGTCAGCTATATTTGAAACTAAACGGTAATAAGTCCGCATTGAAAACGATTCTCTTGAAGTCATTTACCTCAATCCTCCATATTGCCCGCAATGTCTTGCGCTTAAAGGGAAAAACTCCGGCTTATAAAAAAGAGGTTATCCTCGAAGATTTAGCTAAAGAATTCCCCTTAGATATAACTATATGGCGGAGGATACTGGCTCTAAGGAATAGGGAAGAGAAGATAAGAAATAAGGAAGTAGAACTTTTATTCGTAAGTTTTATCCGGGAAGTAGGAAAAATATCCGATATAGTGGACAGGCTTTAATCTTATGCGTAAATTATGGCTTCTGTTTTTCCTGCTGGCATGGCCTTTTTCAGTTTACGCTGAGAATATTCCGCAGCCGGAAGGCTGGGTAAATGACTTTGCCGGAGTTATCAACCCTGAATATAAAGAAAAGATCAACGCTCTTATTTTAGAATTAGAAGCCAAGACAAGCTCCGAGATAGTAGTTGTAACAGTAACTTCTATTGCGCCGTACGATGAAACGCAATACGCGCGCATGCTCTTTGACAAGTGGAAGCCGGGAAAGAAAGGAAAGGATAACGGCGTATTAGTACTTTTAGCGGTAAAAGAGAGGCGCTGGCGCATTGAAACCGGATACGGCGTTGAAGGAATACTCCCCGACGGGATATGCGGAGAAATCGGCCGTAATTATATGGCTCCGTACTTTAAGACAGGCAAATACAGCGAAGGGATATATTATGGCGTAGATAAAATAGCCGGCATAATTGCGAAAGAAACCGGAGTTAAGTTAGAAACAATATCAGGTTCAGCTAATGCGCCTAGTACATCCGGGCCGGAAAACTATATAATATTTATTTTAATTCTGTTTTTTATCTTAAGCGGATTAGTCTTTCCGTTTTTATTTGGCCCAATAGATTATAACCGAAGTAGTGGCGGTAATTACGGCGGTGGTTTCGGAGGCGGAGGATTTGGAGGCGGAGGATTTGGCGGAGGTGGTTTTGGAGGCGGAGGCGGAGGTGGGGGTGGAGGCGGCGGAGGATTCTAAATTTCGGGGTCGCTCCCCAAATAGATTTCGGGGACGCTCCCCAAAGGGACATTCTCCGTAAGTTTTTAAGTAACATTTATCAAAAAACAGCAGCCCTTCACAAAAATCGTTCAGGGCTGTTGATTACACAGATTTTTAAAAGATTACACAGATGCGTGCCAAGTTAAGC
>PEYI01000033.1 GCA_002774445.1 Candidatus Omnitrophica bacterium CG08_land_8_20_14_0_20_41_16
GTTGCTTGAACCCAAGTACCTTTAGACGAGTGGTTATCGGAAAGCCGTGTGAGGGAAAACCTCACGCACGGTTTGATGAGGAGGCGGTGGAAACACAATTCGGCTGTGCGCCACTGCTCTACTCTACTAATCAGGTATAATCCATAATTATACCTGAAGATTATACCAGGAGAGTGTATGATACGAAACGCGAATTTACGCGAATTAGCGAAGCGAATTTACGCGAATAAATTAGCGAGAATTAGCGACAAACGCGAATTTACGCGAATATTAGCGCTAATTAGCGTTATAATTCTTTTCAATTCTGTTATTTTTATTCCTAAAGCTGAAGCGGGAATAACTCTGCGCTTGGTGGCAGTGAACCCGGCGGATATTGAGCAAACTGTTCCGGTGAAGGTTTATCTGCCGATGGAAACTAAACCCGAGGATATTCTTTATAAAGAAGACCTGGAGGTTGGTTATGATACGCAGCAGGGTTCTTATTATGTTCATGGCGAGTATACGCTTAAGCCCAAGGAAGTCTTGGAGAAGGAGATTGAGCTTAAAGATATCTGGGTGATCGATGAAACCCAAATCTCTTTATTGCGTCAAGAGGCTAAGAGTACTACGGATGATTTTAAGAAAACCAATTTCGCAGAAAAGGCGGCATTGATTTATCAAGGTATTGATAAGAAGCTTCAGGAAGTTAGTGAGATGCAGAAGGCTGCGACAATTAGCCCTGGATATCATATCTCTAATTATCGCAGTAGTATCGGTTTGTTGAATTCGGCTAAGGCGGACTTGCTGGCGGCGAAAACACTTTTGGCGGAAGTAGCGCCAAAGGGGATGGCGAAATTTACCTGGAAGATCATCCTGTTTATTATTATTTTCTTGGGCGTTTTGGGTTTGGGTTTCTTTTTTATTTGGCAGCGGCAAACCAAAATTGAAGCTGAGCAAAAACCTCAGGATTAATAGGGACAGCGACTATTTTTCATATTATGTTTTATCCAATAAATAGTCGCTGTCCCTAATTAATAAATATGAAAAAACTACTTCTTTCCCTCTTTATTCTATTTTCCTTTTCCCGGGGGATTTGCGCGGAAGTTGACAGCTCTCTTTGGCAAACGGAAAAATCCCAGCACTTCATTATTTATTACCAGGAGGATACTACCGGTTTTGTCAAGGAGTTGATCAACCAGGCGGAGAAATATTATAATAGCATTGTGGAGAATATGGGGTTCCGCCGGTTTGATTTTTGGAGTTGGGATAACCGCGCGAAAATTTATTTATTTAATGATAATGCTGGTTATAGCAAAGAAACCCGGCAGGCAACCCAGAGCGGAGCGATGGTTTCCGTAAAAAACCGTACGATTAAGACCTATCTTGGGCAGGATGTTTTTTTTGATTCTATTCTTCCGCATGAGATGACGCATATTATCTTCCGCGAATTCGTCGGATCAGATAAAGAGCTGCCGCTTTGGTTGGATGAAGGAATTGCCTGTTCTCAGGAAAAGAGCAGTTTGGTTAGCCGCATGGCCATAACTAAAAATATTATTAATCAAAACAACTATCTTAAATTTGATAAGCTTTTTGAGATTCGGGATTTTGCCTTAATTGTGCCGTATACGTTTTATTCCGAAAGCGCCTCAATCATTATTTTTTTAATGGAAGAGTATGGCAGTGAAAAGTTCCTAGATTTTTGCCGAAAATTACGGGACGCAGAGCCTTGGAAACAGGCGTTGTTGGAGACATATCATTTTTTTAATTCTGAGGAGATGGAGCGGGCCTGGAAGAGTTATATTTTACATAGATAGGTGTTAGGTTCTCGGTTCTCGGTTCTCTAGGATAAATAGGTAAATATAAATAGGGACAGCGACTATTTTTTAGAGCATCATCCCCACGAAAGCGGGGATCAGATTCCCGCCTGCGCGGGAATGACAAGAGAAGCAGGAGAGAAGATGGAAAATAAATATATAGAAAAATTAAAACAGTTGACATTGGCTTCATTAGATGGAGAGAAGGTAAAGGTGGTGCTTTTTGGCTCTCGAGCCCGGCAGGAGCACCGCAGGACTTCGGATGTTGACATAGGTCTGATACCTTCCGGCGCGCTTAATAAAAAAAAGCTGGTTTTGTTGAAGGACAAGGTAGAGGAGTTGAATATTCCTTATAAGGTGGAGATTGTGGATTTTTCGCAGGCCTCTTCGGATTTTAAAAAGGAAACGATGAAGGGAGCGGTAATATGGAAAGACTGGAATTAAAACATCGCGACGCGTTGAAAGCCTTAAGTACTCTTAAGGATATTTTAAGAGAGCCGTTTTCCGTGATTGTGCGGGACGCGGCCATACAGCGGTTTGAATATACGTTTGAGGCCTTCTGGAAGTTTATCCGGGAATACCTAAAGGAAAAAGAGGGGATTATCGCGAATTCCCCCAAGTCCTGTTTTAAGGAGGTTTTTTCCCTCGGGCTTGCCAGCGAGGATGAAACTGTGGCGCTGCAGGAAATGACTGATAAAAGAAACGATACCTCGCACACCTATAAAGAAAACGTCGCGCAGGGAATTTATGAAAAACTCCAGGAGTATTGCGCGCTTATGGAAAAGATACTTGCAGGGATCTAAACATGGACGAGAAGGAGAAAATATGGCAAAAGAGGTAAATGTTTTGATTATCGATGAGGATGCGGCTCTGGCTGCGCAGCTGGATAATACGCTTAAGGCCGTTGGTTACCATACGTGGGTAGTGACGAACCCCAAAGAAGGAATAAACCTCCTGCACAGCAGCGCCTTTAGTGTGGTAATAACCGAAATGCGTTCAGCCAAGATGAACGGGGCGCAGGTTATTCAGGCAGTGCATAAGATTTCGGAACAGACCAATGTCATTGTAATTACTCCGTATTCTTTTATCAGCTCGGCGATTGAAGCGATGGAGGCAGGCGCTTACGGCTATATTACCAAGCCTTTAAACAGCTCGGAGGTCAGGATTGTCATAGAGCGGGCGGTAGAAAGGTATTTTCTGCTTTACGGTAACGAAGAAAAAGAATTTCTTGTTGATCTTGCCGTGCGCGACGGCTTAACCGGGTTATTTAACCGCAGGTATTTTAATGAGTTGATTACGGTAGAAGTCAACCACCTGAAGCGCTCTCCGGCGGCGCTCTCCTTACTAATGCTTGACATCGATAATTTTAAAAATTATAATGATAGCCAAGGCCATCCGGCAGGGGATGTTTTGCTTAAGGATGCGGCCAAAGTTTTTAAGAATTCTGTGCGCCCCTCAGATCTAGTTTGCCGCTACGGCGGAGAAGAGTTTATGATTATCCTGCCGCAGACGAATAAAATGGCTGCCAAAATTGTTGCCGAGCGCCTGCGGGTTCAAGTCGGGTTGTACCTGCCGACAACCGTAAGCATAGGTATTGCCGGTATCCCCGAAGACGCGCAGGAGATTAGCGTGCTGATCGAAAAGGCGGATAACGCTTTATATCAGGCGAAAAAGACCGGCAAAAACAAGTGGTGCGCAGCTTAACCCCGCACCTTCTTAATATTTAAATATAGAAAGACGTGAGGGTTAGAATAAATAAACAGAAGGTGCGGGGTTAAAATGCAGGTTTCTATATTAGAGCCGAAAAAAGTAGTCTGGGAAGGCCGGGCAAAAGAGGTGCGCTTACCGGCTGAAGACGGCGATATTTGCGTTTTAGATTTTCACCAACCTTTTTTGATTCGTTTACGCCAAGGTGTGGTAAGAAGTGATAAAGAGCGTACGGCAATTAAAGACGGAATTGCTTTTTTACGTAGTAATAAGTTAATTTTATTTGTGGAGATTTAATCACTTAATATGTCAACTTTAGCCCTGATTTTTGTTATGTTTCTGAGTACTGCCGGTCCGGCGGCAGTTATTGCCCTGGTCGGCTCGGCGGCAGTTAAGGCAGTGGCGCGCAACCCTTCGGCATCAGCCAAGATTTTTATCGTCATGATTTTATCATTTATTTTTTCCGAAGCCATAGCGGTTTTAGCATTATTGATTATTTATAATTTATTTGCTAAATAGAATTAGGTTTTAGGTTATAGGTTCTAGGTGTTAGAATAACGAAAATAGCGGGGAGAAGGGAGAACATGCTTTTAAATTTATTAATTATTCAGACGGTTACCTTTATTGGAATATTTTTCCTTTTACGTTTTCTTTTTTCCCGCCATTTGAATGCTGCTCTGGCCAGATTAAATACCCTGCATGAAGAGAATTTAATTAAGGAGCAACAGCTCACAGATGAACTTAAACGCGCCAAAGAAGAGGGTGATGCGCAGATTAAGCGGGCTAAAGATGAAGCCGGCTTAATTATTGAAGAGGCGCGCAATGAAGGTATCAAGTTACGCGCGAATCTGGAGGAGCAGGCCAAAACTCAAGTAACTAAAATTATTGCCGATGGCAATAATGAGGCAGAGAGATTTAAAGAAAAATATTTGAAAGAGACCGAGGTCCACAGTTTGGATTTAGCCATGAAACTGGTCGAGCAGCTCTTAAGTGAAAAAGATAAAGAAAATTTGCAGCAAGAGTTTATCTCTGAGATAATCTTTGAGATCGCTAAACTCTCTAAAAATCAATTCAGTGTAGTTTCGGATCGGGTCAAGGTTATTTCTAGTCAATTACTTAGGAAAGATCAGAAAGAAAATTTGCAGCAGGTCTTAAAAGAAAAGACCGGCAGGGAGATGATTTTTGAGGAGATTTTGAGAAAGGATCTCATCGGCGGATTAATTGTTGAAATCGGCGGCTTAGTAATTGACGGAACTTTAAAAAATAAACTGCAAAGAATTCTTCCTTATTTTAAAAAAAATTAAATAGGGACAGCAACCATTTTTAACTTATCGCTGCCCTATTTAAAAAATGGTTGCTGTCCCTATTTATGCAAATTCAAGCTTTAGATATTAAAGAAGTCGGTAAGATCGAAGAGGTCAGGCAGGGGATTATCAAAATAAGCGGCCTGCCCAGTTGTTCTTATGGCGAGGTTATTGAGCTGGCTAATGGCTATAAAGGGATGATTATTGAATTTAATCCTAGCGGAGCCTACGGAATTGTCTTTGGTGATGAGCAGGGGGTCAACGTTGGGGACTCGGTTTCTAGTAAAGGCGAATTATTAAACGTTCCGGTGGGAGAAAATTTTATCGGCCGGGTAGTTGATGCCTTAGGCAGGCCTTTGGATGGCAAAGAAGAGATTGAACCGGCAGGTTTTAACCCGGCATTTCGGGAAGCAGCCGGGGTTATGGAACGTGAACCGATTAATCAGGCGCTGCATACGGGAATTAAGATTATTGATCTTTTAATTCCTTTAGGCAAGGGGCAGCGTGAGTTAGTCGTCGGTGACCGGCAGATCGGTAAGACCAGCGTTGGCTTGGATACGATTATTAATCAAAAGGAGAAAAATGTTATTTGTATCTATTGTTGGATTGGGGGTAATAACGCTGCTTTTAATAAAATTATCCAACAGTTAAAACAAAAAGGTTTAATGGATTATGTTTTGGCGGTTTCAGCTTCTGCCGGAAGCTCTACTGCCGAGCAGTATCTTTGTCCTTATACCGCAGCTTCTTTAGGTGAATATTTTATGTATAAAGGTAAAGATGTTTTAATAGTTTTTGATGACCTGACCAAACACAGCTGGGTTTACCGGCAGATGTCACTCCTGTTAGAACGCGCACCCGGGCGCGAAGCGTATCCGGGAGATATTTTCTTTCTGCATTCCCAGCTTATGGAGCGGGCGGGCAGGTTAAAAACTAAATTTGGCGGTGGATCAATGACTTTTCTCCCCCTAGCGGAAACCTTACAAGGGGATATTACCGGCTATATTTGTTCAAATCTTGTTTCGATGACCGACGGACAGATTTATTTAAGCACCAATCTTTTTCAGGAAGGGTTTAAACCGGGGATTGATTTAGAGTTATCGGTTTCACGTATTGGCAGCAAGGTGCAATGCCCAGCGATTAAAGAATTGAGCAAGGGCCTGCGGTATGAGTATGTACAGTTTCGATCTTTATTGCGTTTAACGCGCTTGAGGACCAAACTTTCTCCGGAGGCTGCTGCTCAACTACAGCGTGGCCGCACGCTTTATGAGATTTTAACGCAGGAAAATAATGCCCCGGTTTCTCAGGCCGAAGAAATTGCCCTATTTTATGCTTTTCAGAAAAGGATTTTAGAGGCATTGAATATCGCCCAAGTGAAAATATTTAAAAATGAATTTTTTAAACATTTAGAAAAATATAATCAGAGTCTGATTGATGATTTAAATAAACGGGGGGAGTTAACCGAAGAGGTTAAATTGCAGTTAGATAAAGTGATTAAGGAGTTCTTTAGAACTCTTATGCTAGGCTAATTTTAGACTCAGTATGATCCCAATCGGTAAGTTAAAGCAGAACCTGTTCTTTAATATGAATCTCGGGGATTTAATTGAGGTGATGAAGATGGCGGCTACCTTGCAGTTTAATCAGTTCCGCGTGCATCAGGAGCCTGCAGAAAACTTTTATACTTTACTGAATTCCGCTTATAGCTCATTACCATTAGATGTCTCGACAAATAGTTTTTTTAATCCACCGGAAAATTTACCGGGTTTGATTGTTTTGGTTAGTTCCGACGGAGGGTTCTTAGGGGAACTGACTATTTTTCTGATCAATCGCCTTTTGGATACTAAGCGCAAACAAGATGAAATTGTCGTTTTAGGCCAACAGGGGATTAACTATCTTAATGAAGCTAAAATTAGTTTTATTAGTTTTGAATCGCCGGGAGATAAGTTGGATACTCAAAGAATTGGCCTGCTTAGGGATTATCTGGCCAAGCGTTATTTTAAACAGGAGATTAGCCGGGTAACCGTAATTTATTCCCGGTTTATCAATATTACTGCCCAGCAGACGGAGGTAGAAAATCTTTTGCCTTTAGAGCGCAAAGAAGATGTTGTGCGTAAAGGTAAGGAGATTCTAATTGAGCCGAATATTAAATCAGTCCTAGAGGGCTGGATTAAATTATGGTTAGATTTTCGTTTTTATCATATTTTCTGGTCAAGTAAGTTGGCAGAGTATGCTGCCCGGACTATGCATCTGGAAGGAAGCGTTCAAGAGTTGACCAAGATTAATCAGCATTTGCGTATGGAGTATTTTAAATATTTACATGGGCTTTCGGATAAATTAATCCGCGAACTTTACGCGGCGCGGGTGGTGAGAAGAAATAATTAAGTGTCTTCGATGCGAGAAGAGGAAAGAACAATGACGACAGAAGAAAAATTAGGGAAAGTAATTGCCGTTTACGGCTCAGTAGTCGATGTGCAATTTCCTTTGGATGCTGAATTGCCGGAGATTAAGGCCTTGCTCAAAGTTTTGGGCAATTTGGAGAAAGATGTGTTTTTGCATGTCGTCGAGCACCGGATGAATAATGTTTGCCGGTGTATTGTTTTGGGGTTTACTTATGGCGTGGGCAGAAATATGCCGGTTAGGCAGGAGAAGCAGGGGTTGGTGATTCCGCGCGATATTGAAGTCCTTTACGGCCGCGTTTTAAACGCGATGATTAAGCCGGTGGATCATAGGGGGGGGGTTGATTTAGCTAATGGCATTCCGATTACAAACAGGGTCGCGCATTCTAAGCTTGAGGTTAAGCCTGAAGGGGAAAGCAAAACCGAAATTATTCAAACCGGTATTAAGATGATTGATCTTTTGTTTCCCCTGATTAAAGGTTCTAAAAGCGGGCTTCTCGGAGGGGCTGCCCTCGGGAAAACAATTTTAATCTTAGAGATTATCCATAATATTATTACTTATCAAAGCGGAACTTGTATTTTTGCCGGCGTCGGTGAACGTATCCGCGAAGGAAATGAACTTTATTATGAATTTGAACGCGCAGATTTATTGAAGCGTTCAATTTTAATTTTTGGGCAGATGAATGAATCGCCGGGTATGCGTTTTGAAGCAGCTAATTCGGCAGTGGCTTTGGCGGAATATTTATTGGAGCAGCGCAAAGACGTTTTATTTTTTATGGATAATGTTTTTCGTTTTGTCCAGGCCGGAAGCGAGCTGTCGACACTTTTAGGGAGAATTCCTTCGGAAGGCGGGTATCAGTCGACTTTAGCCAGCGAGATCAGCCAGTTGCATGAAAGAATTCGTTCGGATAAAGGAGCAAGTATTACGGCTATTGAAGCAGTTTACGTGCCGGCGGATGATTTAACTGATCCGGCAGTTGTGGCTATTTTTGCGCATATGGATAATTTGATTGTGCTTTCACGCAGCCTGGTGCAGCGCGGCCTTTATCCGGCAATTGATCCGTTATTGTCTTCGGCGAACTCTTTGAGTCCGGCAATAGTTGGCCGGCGGCATTTTGATGTTGCTCAGGAGGTAATTAGGCACTTTCGACGTTACGATGAATTAGAACGCATCGTTTCGATTATCGGAAAAGAGGAACTTTCTCCGGAGGAAAGAATTATTTTTGATAGGGCCGGGAAGCTGCAGAATTTTTTAGCCCAGCCATTTTTTATGGCTGAGGTTTATACCGGTAAACCCGGAGTTTATGTCGGGATAGAAGATACGATTAGCGGTTGTGAAAAAATTGTGCAGGGCCAAGCGGATAAACTGGATGAATCCCGTCTGTATTCTATCGGGAAACTGGAGATCGCATGATGCTGACAAAATTACTCGGAGAGATATTGGTTAAAAAGGGTTTGGTTACGCAGCAACAGATTAATGAGGCATTGAAAGAGTCTCCGGTTAATGGGGATATGCTGGGCAAGATTTTAGTTAATCGGGGATTAGTTAAAGAAATCGACCTTTTAAATGTACTTGCCGAGCAGTTTAATTTGCCTTTCCTCCCGCATTTAAAAGGAGTGCATATATCAACTGAAGCGGTTAAGGCGGTACCGGCAAAATTTGTTCAGTACTACGGATTTATGCCGATTAATTTAGAGGATCAAGTGCTTACAGTAGCGGTCTCTAATCCTATGGATGTTTGGTTGGCGGAAAATATAAAAATAGATTTAGGATTTCAAGTCGCCCGGGTTTTAACTAGCCGGCATGAAGTTGAGACGGCGATTCATAAATATTATGGGGCAGTGGCTGGGACAGTGGATAAGATTATGGAAGGTAAGGCCAGCGCGGGGACTAAATTAACTAAGGATGAGAGCGTTGAGGATATCGAAAAAAATGCCGACGAAGCATCAGTAATAAAGTTAGTTAATCAGATTATTACTGAAGCAATTAAGATGCGTGCAACGGATATCCATATTGAGATTTATGTGAATAAGGTGGTTCTGCGTTACCGGATTGACGGAGTTTTGCGGGAAATGAAGATGCCCCCAGATGCTTATTATATTGAGCCGGCGATTGTTTCGCGGATAAAAATTATGTGTCATTTAGATGTAGTGGAGCATCGTATCCCGCAGGATGGCCGGGCTAAGGTTAGACTTCTTGACGGAGAAGAAGTAGACTTAAGGGTTTCTATTCTCCAGGGGTATTTCGGAGAGAATGTTGTTATCCGGATTTTACCTTCCGAAGTACTCCTAGATTTAGATAAAATCGGATTCCTGCCTCAAGATTTAGAGATAATTAATAAGCTGATTCAGAAACCGCACGGGATTATTTTAATTACTGGTCCGACCGGAAGTGGAAAAACAACTACGCTTTACACCTGTTTGAGCCGCTTAAACCGTAAAGAGGTAAAGATTATCAGTATCGAAGACCCGATTGAGTATGCTATTGAAGGAATAACCCAGATTCAGGTTAATCCTAAAGTTGGCCTGACTTTTGCCAATGCCTTAAGAAGTGTTTTGCGCCATGATCCGGATATTATGATGATCGGGGAGATCCGTGATTCAGAAACCGCGGATCTAGCAATTCGTTCTTCATTAACCGGTCATTTAGTTTTTTCTACTCTGCATACCAATGATTCGGCCACCGGAGTTGCCCGGCTGATGGATATGGGGATCCAACCTTATTTATTAGCTTCTTCGGTGGAGGTAATTATTGCTCAGCGTTTAGTGCGTTTGGTTTGCTTGCAATGCAAAGGGGAAGGATGCGAAGCTTGCAGTGAAACAGGATTTAAGGGCCGCCGGCCGATTTATGAGATTATGGTAATTGATGCGGATATCCGAAATTTGATTGTTGAACATAAAAGCGCGCAAGAGATTAAAGCTAAGGCGCGCGAAAAGGGTATGCGTACGCTTATGGAAAATGGGATGCTCTTGGTTGAGCAGGGATTAACTACCAAAGAAGAAATTTTGCGCGTGGTGGAATTGGAGTAAGATGGAATTTAAATATAAAGCTAAAAAGAACCTTAATGAGATTGTTGAGGGCAAGATTCAGGGAGCGAATGTCGAAGCGGTGCTCGAGGATCTTCAGAGTAAAGGCCTGGTGCCGATCTGTGTTGAACCTTTAGCTGTCTCACCGGCGGCGGCTGCCGCGGCGTTAAATTTAAAAAGTAACGTAAAATTAAGAACCGGTAAATATGGTTTAAAGCAGTTAGTTTTATTTACGCAAAAACTTTATAATTTAATTAATTCTCGCGTAGAGTTATTAAGTGCTTTAAGGCTCCTAGAAAAGAACTCGGATAATCAACTGGAGAAAACATTGCTTGCCGAGATTATTCGAGATATTAAAGAAGGTGTTCCATTTTCGACATGTTTAAGCCGTTATCCGAAATATTTTCCCCGGCTTTATGTAAATATTGTGCATACCGGTGAGTTAACCGGAAAACTCAAAGAGGCCTTAATTCAGCTTCTAGATTATTTACGCCGGCTCCAGGATTTAAGGTTAAAAGTTAAGCAAGCCCTGGCTTATCCGATATTTATGAGCTTAGTCGGCGTAGGCACAATTTTTGTAATGCTTACTTTTGTGCTTCCACGTTTAGCGGGGATGTTTGATGATTTTCAGGCTCAGCTTCCCATGCCCACGTTAATTTTGCTTAAAATCTCTAGTTTTCTGCAAAGCTATTGGTGGGTAATCATTATTCTAATTGCGCTGGTTGTTTTTACCTTAAAGATTAAGCGTGCGGGTAAAGAAAGCATTTTTAGCCGTTTAAAATACCATATTCCGCTGGTTAAGGATATTGTTTATAAACAGTCAGTGGCTAGTTTTTCCAGAAGTTTATCGTTGCTTTTACAAAGCGGAGTAAATTTACTTTCCGCGCTCGCGGATGCCGGGCCGGTAATTGGCAATCCAATTTATATTTCTCAGTTAGAACAGGCGCGCAAAGATATTGCTGAAGGGGTTCCTTTTTCCGATGCCCTGGCAAAATTTAAGATTTTTCCGGTTTTCTTTGTGCAGATGGTCCGGGTAGGTGAGGAAGGCGGCAGATTAGAAAGTGTCTTAGCGGATATCGCGGAAGCTTATGAAAAAGAGATTGAATCAGATTTGAAAACTTTGAGTTCTTTAATTGAGCCGGCAATAATTTTAGTTTTAGGTTTAGTGATCGGAGCAATGGTGATTGCTATGCTGCTACCAATATTTAATATGAATAGTATTGTTGGCGGTTAAAAGATAAAAATGCGTACAAAAATAGTTATTGAGGTCTTGGAACACTGGTTGAAGGTGAGCGTTGGCCATAAAGTTGCCGTTGAGCCTCTGGTTAATGTTGAGCCAGGGAGTATCTCTGCGGCATTAAATTCAATATTAAAGCAATATAAATGCGGTAAAGATTTGGATGTTTCGGTAGTGCTTAGCCGGAATAAAATTACAGTTCGCCGGGTGGATCTTCCTTCGCAAGACCCCAAAGAGATTGAACAGATGCTCGGGCTTTATCTGATTCGCCAGATTCCGTATCATAAAGAAGAGGTGATCTGGGCTTATCAAAACCTGGGATTTGATGGCGTTAGTAATAGTCATTTAATCTTGGCCGTTGCCTTAAAGAGTGTTTTTAAAAATATTGTTAGCTCTTTTGTTCCGGTGAGCATTCTTCCTGAATCTATTCTGATGAGCTCTCAGGGGTTGGTGCATTATGTAGTTGATGCGGCAAAAAATAAAGTTGCTTTACCAAATTCATATATGATTTTAGATATAGATACAAATTACAGCGACTTGGTTTTGGTACATAATCAAAAATTAGGCTCAAGCGTCGTTATCCCCCAAGGGGCTGAGCAACTGAAGGATTCTTTGGAAAAGGATAAATTTGCTGTGGAGTTTAAGCAGGCCCTGGTGGCTTTAAATAATGAGATACCCGATGCCCGTTGTGAGAAACTATTTTTAACCGGCGCAGCGAGTTCTCAATTGGTGTTTATGGAAATTATCTTAGGCAGGGATTTTAATTTGAAGGCCCAGTATCTTTCTTCTAAGGAGTATGATAATTTTCTGGCTTCTGGTTTTAAAGATGTTTCTTTGTCTGCGGTATTGGGTTTTAGCACGCATGTGGCCAAGGATGATCTTAAATTTATGCTTCCGGAAATCCAGATCAAGAAGGAGATGAAATTTAAGTTACAGCAATTAATGATTTTGGGGGTAGGTTTAATTTATATTTTAATTATGTTGGGGGGGATTGCTTTAGTCAGGTTAGTTCAACAGCAATCTTATGCCGCGGATTTAAAAAATAGGGTTATCTCTTCGGGCAAGGAGGCTAAAGAGTTGGAGGATATTACAAGTAAATTAAAGATTGCCCGGCAATACGTGGATGCTAAATCTTCAGCATTAACTTATCTTAATGGTTTGAACCGCTTGTGTCCGGATAATATTGTTATTACCAATTACAATTGGGAATTAGGCAAGGCGTTTACCATCAGAGGCTATGCTCAAACAATCCCTGATATTTTGGATTTTACCAATACCTTGGGCAGTTCGGAAATTTTTAAAGGCGCCCAGAATCGTTACACGCGTCGAAGGAAATTAAAAGATAAAGATGTAATAGATTTTGAGATTTTCCTAAAATGAGAAAATTAAACAGTAAAGAAAAAACATTAGTAATTTCGATCGGGGTCTTGTTGATTTTGTTTGTGCTTAAGATTTTTGTTTTAGGTCCGATCTATGATAAGACGAGTACCTATGCTCAAGAGATTGAACAGGCTAAATTAACGATGCGCAAATATATGGCTTTAGAACATAACCGCACGGAAATTCTCAAAGCCCAAAAACAGATTGAAGGATACTCAAGCCTTAAAGGAACGGACGAAGATAAATCCGCGATGGTGATGAGCAAGATTGAAGCTGAGGCCAGAAGATCTAAATTACAGATATCGGATATGAACTCTGCCGGGGTAACCAAGGTTAAAGGCGGAGTAACTCTTTATCGGATTAATTTGAGCTCTGAGGGCCAGTTAAAAAATTTTTTAGATTTTATTTCCGGGATTGAAGGAGCAAATATCCTGCTGCAGGTAGAGAAGATTAATTTATCAGTTAAAGATGAAAATATCGGATTATTAAAAATTGATCTGGTTATTTTAGGAGTCGCTTTTACTTAATCATTAGAGATTGTTTTAGGTTAGGGGTGTTAGGTTATAGGCGCTAGATTTAGGGAGGTTAGTATGAAAAAAGGGTTTACTTTAATTGAATTAATGTTGGTGGTAATTATTATCGGAGTTTTATCGGCGATGGTTGTCCCGCGTCTGGCTGGCCGATCTGAACAAGCGCGTATTCAGGCGGCTAAAACCGATATCAATTCCAGTATTCCTTTAGCCTTGGATCTTTATGAAATGGATTCAGGCCATTATCCGGAGTTATTGGATTATTTAAGAACCCCGGGAGGAGCTAATGCCGAAAGTTGGCGCGGACCGTATCTAAAGAAAAAACCCCTGGATCCTTGGGGTAATATATATATTTATAAAGCTCCGGGTGAGCATAATTCTGATAGTTATGATCTTTCCTCTATGGGCAATGATAAAAAGCCGGGTACAGCCGATGATGTGGTAAACTGGAGTGAGTAACTTGCGCGCCTTTACCCCGTTAGAAACAAGATACAAAGGAAGCCCCACGGTTGCCTCCGGCAACCTGTTTCTAACGGGGTTTACTTTAGTTGAATTAATGATTAGTGTGTTGATTCTGGGTATCGGCCTAACTTCAGTAGCTAATTCTTATATCCTGGCTCTGCGCGGAGCAAATTCTGCACAAAATAATATCTCCGCATTAATATTAGCCAAAGAAAAATTTGATAATTTAGAGTTTGTCAGCCTTAAAGGGGTTAAGCCGGCTATCGCTGCTGAGGAAACCATCAAAGGGCCGATTAAAGATTATAAATACCAACAAACAATTTTGAAATTGCCGGAATTTGCCGGTGGTGAGCTGGCCGATGCTGAACCAGTAAGCGTTGAAGCAATAAGCCCGGAACCGGCGACTGTTGAATCTGATTATCTGGCTAAATTTTTAGTTTCGGCTTGTTCGACACTTACCTGGCCGGAGAAAAATTCCTCAAAAAATGTTACTCTCGCGACTTATTTACTCAGAAAAAAATAAAATTCCTTATACCCGGCGCGCTTTTACCCCGTTAGAGACAGGCTGCCGCAGGCAGCCGTCAGACGCCTTCGGTTTCTTGTCTCTAACGGGGTTTACCTTAATCGAGCTATTGATCACGGTAGCTATTTTTTCAGTAGTCAGTATCGCTATTTATTCAACTTTTGCCTCGGGTATGTCAGTTTTACGGCGGGTCAAAAATACTGATTTTACCCAGCAAAAATTCCTGCTTAAAACTGAAAGGCTTGCCCGTGAGTTGCGCCAGCAGCCTGCCTGCCGTAAAAAATTATTCCAGGGTGATAAAACAAAATTAAGTTTTTGTTCTAATGTTGATAATTTTCCTTCCCGGCTAACCTATTATTTTGATAGTTCAACCTTTGCCTTTAAGCGGGTGGCGGATAGATTAGATAAAATTATTAAAGAAGATGGTAACCTCGACCCGGAGCTACGCACTGATCCGGTTATTTTTCTGGCCAAAGTCAAAGAAGTAAAATTTAGCTATCTTTATTTAGATTTGGCCAAAAATGATTATGTTTGGGCGGATAAGTGGGAGTTTGATTATTTACCGTTAGCGGTAAAATTTATTATTTCTACGGAAAAACAAAACTATGAATCAACCGTCTATTTACCGACAGCCTAAGCAAGGCAGTATCTTAGTAGTTTGCCTTTGGACGATTATGATTCTGGGTATTTTAGGCCTAGGAATTACCGGCCTAGTTTTTCAGGAGATCAGGTTTAGTAAAGCCTATTCCCGTTTAATTACTTCTTTACCCTTGGCCCAGGGCGCATTAAAAACAGTTTTTTATCTTAGAGAAAAGGATGCTACTCCTACATATGATACCTGGGATGAATTGAGTAAAGAAGAAAAAGTAAGTTTATGTGCTAATAATTCTTATCGGTATTTTTTTGTCGATAAAAACGGATCTAAAGATAATCCGGAGATTATTGATGAAAGTTCTTTGATTAATCTGAACCTGGCTTCGGTTGAGGTTTTGGCGCGCCTGCCGGGGATGGATGAAGATTTAGCGGAAGCTATAATTACTTCTAATTTGCGGCCGTTTAGCACAATTAATGAAGTGTTATTGGTTGAGGGGATTACTAAGGAGATTTTTTTGCAATTTAAAGATTTAGTTACGGTTTATGGATTGGGCAAGGTAAATATTAATACGGTCAGCAAGCCCGTATTAGTGGCTTTAGGTTTAGATGCAGAAGTAGCGGATTTACTGATCCGTTTTCGCCGGGAAAATAAGATTACCCCTTTGGATACGGAACCAATTACCGATCCACCAGTAACTCCCACCTATGGTATTTCCAATTTGGGTGGTTTATTGAATGATTTAAGGAAATATGATGACTTGGGTTTACGTCAGGAACAGGATCTCTTGATGCTTCTTCCGGTATTTGAGGTCAAATCAGAATATTCGCGTTTTAATGTTATTACTACCCCTGGTGGCCAAGAGGGGATGCATTATAGTATAATTATTCATCCACCAACCAAAAAAGTTCTTTCCTGGACTGAGTATTAAAGTTATTAACAGAGTACAAGCAGAAGTTACAGGGCAGCTTAACGGATATAAAAAGAGGTCTCTGAAAAACTCCCCAAAATGACATCAGAGACCTCTGATTATACAGATTACCAGAGATTACACAGATTTCTCCGTCGGAGATTTAATCTGTGTAATCTGCTTTTAATCTTTTAATCAGAGATTGCTGTCTATTTTTAGAATATTTCAGCAATCTCAAAAAAAATACTTGACAAAAAAAATTTTTAATTTATAATTAGCACTCTTAGAGATTAAGTGCTAAAATAGAAATGAAGCTTCTCGCGGAGTTTATCAAATGAAATACTTGAGCGGTTATATTTCATCTTCTAGGCCGCGAAAGTACAGATTAAAGGGAGGTGTTTAAAGATGGAGATTAAGCCATTGGGAGACAGAGTTGTAGTCAAACCTTTAGAGGCAGAGGCTAAATCTAAGGGCGGGATAGTAATACCGGATACAGCTAAAGAAAAACCTCAAGAAGGTAAAGTTGTAGCTGTGGGCAAAGGTAAAGTTTTAGATAGCGGAAGTATTCAGGCTCCGGAAGTAAAGGCTGGGGATAAGGTCTTATACGGAAAATATTCCGGCAATGAGATTACCACCAAGGACGGCGAAGAATTATTGATTATGCGCGAAGAGGACATCCTCGCTATAATAAAATGACAAGTTTCGTGTACTGTTTACCGTTTTCACGATTAACGGTAAGCGGTTAACGGTAAACGAAATGTCAATTTTAAGGAGGTAAATGAAATGGCAAAGCAGTTATTGTATCAGGATGAAGGCCGCAGGAAACTTTTAAGCGGTGTTGAGCAGTTAGCCCGCGCGGTCAAGGTAACCTTAGGGCCCAAAGGCCGCAATGTAGTTATTGATAAGAAATTCGGTTCTCCGACCATTACTAAGGATGGCGTTACCGTAGCCAAAGAGATTGATTTAGAAGATCCCTATGAAAATATGGGCGCTCAGATGGTTAAAGAAGTAGCCGAGAAGACTTCAGATATTGCCGGTGATGGGACCACTACCGCTACAATCTTAGCTGAAGCAATTTATCGCGAAGGCTTAAAGAATGTTACTGCCGGAGCCAATCCTATGGCTTTAAAACGCGGGATTGAAAAGGCTGTTGAAAAAGTTGTGGAAGAATTAGCCAAGCTTTCCAAACCGATTAATGCCAGAGAGAAAAAAGAGGTGGCTCAGGTAGCCTCAATCGCTGCTAATGGCGATGTCAGCATAGGTGACCAAATTGCTGAAGCTATGGAAAAGGTCGGCAAAGACGGCGTCATTACCGTTGAAGAAGCAAAAACTACTGCCACTACCCTGGAATTAGTTGAAGGTATGCAGTTTGATCAGGGTTATTTATCGCCCTATTTTGTTACTGATGCCGAAAGAATGGAATGCGTCTTAGAGGATGTTTATATCTTAATCCATGAGAAAAAGATATCTTCCTTAAAAGACCTTCTTCCGCTTTTGGAAAAGATTGCCCACACCGGCAAGCCGCTTTTAGTTATTGCTGAAGAGGTTGACGGCGAGGCATTGGCGACTCTGGTTGTAAATAAACTAAAGGGAACATTTGTTTCCTGCGCAGTAAAGGCTCCCGGTTATGGCGACAGACGCAAGGCTATGCTTGAAGATATAGCAATATTAACCAGCGGTAAAGCCCTGACTGAAGATTTAGGAATAAAGTTAGAAAACGTTGACCTTAATGATTTAGGTAAGGCAAAAAAAGTAAAGATTAATAAAGAAAACACTACGATAGTTGAAGGCGCAGGCAAACAGGCAGGGGTTAATGCCCGCATTGCCCAATTAAAGAAACAGATTGACGATACTGATTCTGATTATGACAAAGAAAAACTGCAGGAGCGCTTGGCAAAGCTTGCCGGAGGCGTAGCGGTAATCAATGTCGGCGCCGCAACCGAGACTGAAATGAAAGAAAAGAAGGCCCGTGTTGAAGACGCATTACACGCGACCCGCGCGGCAGTTGAAGAGGGTATTATACCCGGCGGAGGTGTTGCATTAATCCGCTGCATCCCTGTCTTGGATAAACTAAAGCTTGAAGGTGATGAAAAAATAGGCGTGGATATCGTGCGCCGCGCCCTTGAAGAGCCGATCAGGCAGATTACCCAAAACGCGGGATTAGAGGGTTCAGTAGTACTAATGCGAGTCAAGCAGGAAAAAACCAACGTAGGTTATGATGTATCTCAGGATGCCTATGTGGATATGATTGATGCCGGGGTAATTGACCCGACTAAGGTTACGCGTTCAGCCTTACAGAATGCAGCTAGTATCGCATCGCTACTCTTAACCACTGAAGCTTTAATCGTAGATAAGCCGGAAAAAGAAAGCGGAATGCCAGGCGGAATGCCACCGGGAGGAATGGGTGGTATGGGTGGCGGAGGGATGTATTAATTTAGGTCATAGGAATTAGGTTTTAGGCGTTAAATAAAGGGGGACGGTTGAAAATAGAACCGTCCCCTTTATTTTCCACGGTATCGGGAAATTACTCAACGGCCTAAGAAGATCCAACAGCCACGCAAGCCATCCAAACCAAGAGTGTATAATCCCGCAGCTATGGATAATCCTTGGAGGGCATTTCGGTTGCCAGGTTCACATCAAACAAAGATAAGCGAAGAAGTTTTGGCCGGCGCTCTTTAAAAACCAAAAATAGGACATTCTTATCTTGCTATAGCACTACCATAAAAAAAACTTGACAAATTCAGCCCGCCATGTTATACTTTCCAAAATTAAGTGAAATTGATTATATTTTCGGTTATCGGAGGACGACCGAAATCTGCCACGAAATAAAATAATCAAGCCGAACTGATAAGGGTCAGATCGGTTTTCTTTTTTCCTGGTTTTAAAGTATTTTAAAAAGTATTTAATAACCTTGTCCTAAAAAGAAGGAGGTTGTAAGAATGTGGCGTAAAATTTCTTCCATTTTAGTTTCCTTGTGCTTAGTCTTTCAACAGTTAGGTTTCGCCAGCATTGCTACGGAACTTAACCTGGCCGGGCATTTGAGCAGAATGTCCGGTGGCTTTGTCCAGGACAGGTTTAGGCCGGTGCATATCAGGTTTTTCTCTTATGACGCGCTTAATGATAATATTAAGGTTATGCTGGATAAGGGCGATGTCAAGGAGCTTAAAGGAGACCAGTTCAACGCCTCAACCAAGGAATTATTAAATTACTTCTTAGTAGGTATAAATCTTCCTAGCGATAAGTTTTGGGTAAATCTGCGCCCAGATTCCCAAGATAACATCATAGATGACTACTTAGCCAGGACTGATGTAGGCAAAATCATGCTTGAGACAGACCTGCAGCTTAAGAAAGATACCGCCCAATTTACCTCACCCGAAACCCCTGAAGGTAAGGAATACTGGAACAGGCTTTACCAGAAGGCCGAAGAGCTCTACGGCTACCAGGAAGTAACTATTCCTACTTTGACCCGTCCTTGGATAGTCCCCAATGAAATCATTGTCCGCCAAACCAAAGACAGCGCTTATATCTATAAGGCTACATTAAAGGTAATGCTCGAGCAGGATTTCCTTAAGGATTCCAGCGTTTATAACTTTAAGGATGAGCGCGCCAAGACTCTAAACGAATATTCTTCCCAGTTAATCCGCGAACTCATAATCCCTAAACTGACCAAAGAAGTTAATCTCTCTAAACGTTACGCCTCCTTAAGGCAGGTCTATTATTCCATTATCCTCTCCCGCTGGTTTAAGTCTCATTTTACCGGTCAGGCCGGAAAATA
Organism: Candidatus Omnitrophica bacterium CG08_land_8_20_14_0_20_41_16; assembly: GCA_002774445.1. Taxonomy (GTDB): domain Bacteria; phylum Omnitrophota; class Gorgyraeia; order Gygaellales; family Profunditerraquicolaceae; genus Sherwoodlollariibacterium; species Sherwoodlollariibacterium unditelluris. The sequence goes on from PEYI01000033.1 coordinate 19,634, forward strand.
CGCCTCGCGTATTGATAGAAAAGACCTTACCGGGCTTACTTCTGTTGCAGTTTGGTCTAAGTCTACTTATTTTGAGGCTTATAAGAAATCCTTCGCTCAAGGCGAATATAATATTAAGGAAACAGTCCGTACTCCTACGGGCCAGGTAATCCGCTCATATTTTAGCGGCGGCCAAGTCCTTACAGGTCAGGAATTAGATGCGGCAACTCAGGGCGTAAGCTTTTTAGATAGAGCAGCCAGTTCTATAGCCGGTTCGCTGGTATTAGCGGGATTAACCACGCCTCCCGGGATGGATATGCCAGGACAAGTAAGCAGTCCCGTATCTATTAAGGTAAGAGTAATCAATGACCTTGTCACAGTGGTAAAAGCTAAAGGCATTGATTCGGGGATGTTAGCCGCTGACTGGAATGTACCGTTAAAAGAAGGAAGGATTGATGATCCCGAAAAGATCGAGGCTTCTACTGAAGCGATAATCAACCTTTTTGATAATGTCGGTCTTAAATACATTTATGCTATGACTCATGCCGGCAGGCCTGATCCTAAAAAAGGATACGAAAAGGAATCTTCGCTTGAACCAATGGTAGAATCAGCCAGGGATTTTCTGGCAAAGAAAGGCCTTAAGGACGTAGAAATCGTATTATTGCCTTTTGATTTAGCCCAAGCTGAAAAAACAATCCAGGAATCTAAGGCTAAATTCAGCGATAAAAGGATAATGTTTGTGCTGGAAAATATCCGTTTTTACCGTGCCGAGCAGCTTAAGGCGGATAAAAAAGCCAAAGAAAAAGATAACGCCCAACTTATGGCTGAGAAAAAAGCCTTTGAAGAACAGCTCGTAAGTTTAACCGGAAGGACTGTAAATAATTTAGTTTATGTTAATGAGGCTTTTGACAAGGCCCATAGAGGCGAAGATTCGTCTATTCGGATGGCCTGGCTTTTTCCTGAGGAGAACAGGGCAGCCGGGTTTAAATTCGCCAAAGATAGCCAGGCAGTGCTTGATTTTCAAGCTAAGGTTTTAGGGCGCTTAAGCGCTATGTTTGGTGGTAAAAAATTTGATAAATACGCTTCTTTTGGTAATTTGTCTAAGGCTATACAAGCTTCTGCAGGAACCCTGATGATAGTCGGAGCTCAAGCCAATCCTTATCTTAAGGATCAGGGCAACGAGATAGGTAAATCAATTATGCCTTCTAAGGAAGCAGATATAAAGAGCGTATCCGGAGGTATTGAAAAAATAAAAGCCTCCAAAGTAAATGTCCTTTTGCCTAAAGATTTTGTGGTGTTAGGGAAAGACTCGTCAGTGAAATTAGAGGATATTACTTTAGAAGATTCTCAGATTGATATTGGGGATGAGTCAGCCCAAGAGATTGTTGCTTATATCAAATCTCTGAAAGCAGGCGACGGTCTGATCTTAAACGGAGGAGCCGGAGTTTTTGATAAAGCCAAAGAAAAAGGCGGCTCTAGTAAAGGAACAATTGAAATAGTTTTAGCTGCAAATGAAGCGGCAAAAATAGGCGTAGCTGTTTTCTTTGCCGGCGGAGATATGAATAATGCCCTTAATGTGGTAGAAAAAGCCACGCCCGGTTTTAAGTTAGATGAAAGCGTTAGGACCTCTACGGCCGGCGGGGCTTTGCTTGAGGCTTTGACTCAAGGAGTAGCTAATCTGGCTGCGGTGCGGGCCATGCTTAAAATGGATACGGCAGAGTCGCTTTTTGGGATTCATAGTGTAATTAAAAACGCTTTTCCCGGCGCAATGGTTTTGCCTACTATCAGCACTCTTTCCGAAGATACTTCAATAGATGCCAGCGGCGCTTATAGGCAGGCTGCTTTGGATCTATTTAGGAAAAACGGTATTTATGTGGCGGTTCCAGATGGTACCTTTGCCGATCAGGCTAAGTTGATGTATGGTTACATGGTTATGCCTATAGCTATTTTGGCTGAAAATGTCCCGGCAGAGCTTAAGGAAAAATTAGCTGCGGCTAAAGATGAAAAAGCAGCTACTCTCGCGGTCCAGGAATATCTTAAGAGCCGTTTAACAGAGCAGGGTATAAATATAGCGGATAAACAAATGCGTTCCAGTCTTTTAGATGCCGGAAAACTAGGCGCGGCAGCGGTGGATATACCTTCTTTGATCGCGATCAAGACCGATACGAACGACCTGCTTATCCAGATTCCAATTTGGGCGAAGAAGGATTACCGGGCAGTTGAGTCTTTGAATGAAAAGATTAATTCTGATTTCGAAGCTTTAAAGCCTTCGTTAGTTAACCTTATAAAAGAGGAACTTTCTTGGCCAAAAGAAAGTATAGATATTTCTACGCCCGAAGCTTCGCTTAATGCCTTGTCCAAATACGCTCCTTTATTTTTTGATGAATTATCTAAGGGCGTTCTTACACATGTCAGCCTTTTAAGCAACATAGTCAGGAATATTGAGCCGCAGGCTATTGTTCAAGCCGAGGGCATTAAATATGATAGCCTGTTAAATTCTTTCGTTTCTAGTAAGGATCAGGAAGGAAAGATACCCGGTTTTGGCAAGAACTTAGAGAGTTTTCTGGGTAGTATTAATAATATGCAGCAGCTATCTTGGCTTTTGTATCTTTTAGTTACTCCTACGGTTGATGTTAATGCCCAGGCCGGAGTCGCAGTGGATAACCGGGAATTGCAGGATGCTGTCATCGGATTTTATGGCCGTTCTTACCGGCACCTGCTTAGTTTAGCGCAGGAAAGTTTTAATGATCCGATGGTCTTTGAGCCGCTTAGGGCTGAAATCGGGAATTACGCCCAGAAGTTAAATAAAGCTATACGTGCTCAAGGCGCCCTGGAAATTAACGGGGCCAATCCAGAGGCATTGATTAATTACCTCAGTAAAAAAGGGGTCAATCTTTCTCAAGCGGAGAAAGATAATATCAACCGGGTTTATGCCAGCTTAGGCAGTAATTTTGCCTATGATATACTACAGTTTGCAGGCATATTAAGTGAAGCTAATTTTATCTCTATCTTCCGTAATCTTAAGGTTGAAAACCCAAAGATAGTCCTGCCTTCTCAGAAACCCTATGAGGTTGATGATGGAACAGGCCGCATCGGTAGGCTGGCTTTAGCCTTCCGTCTGGCTAGCGATATCAATGCCCAGGAACCAGGTTATTTGGGCCGCTATTTAGTCAGGACTCGCGAAATTAAGGGCGCTACCCAAGAGGAGAAATTTGCCGCTGCTTTAGCTTCAACCATAGCAATGTTTAGCGACGCAGTAATTAAAGATTCTGGTTTAGGAATCAGGACTCAAGGCGGAGTTTTAATTCCAATCGCTGAACTTATTGCTAATAAGCGGCTTAGTTTTGAGGCCGGTACTAAAGTTTTGACAGCCCAGTTGGATTTTCAAACCCAGGCCCAGATATCTAGCGTATATCCGGTGGATATACTTCTGGATAATAAAAAAGTAGGCAGGGTTTATTTTGCCGATATAGCCAGCTTCAATTCCAGGCTTAAGGCCGAACTGCAAAAAGAAGGTGCTAGTCTGGATAATATTCCCCGTCCGGCTATAATCCAAGAAGAAGGTAAGTCGTATTATTTTGGTATATCAATTGATGCTATACCCGGCGGAGTAGAAATAGGCGATCAGGCGTTGAACAAAGCTTACAATGATAAGCTGGTAAAGCTTGACGGGCCCACTCTCTGGAGCATGGTAGCTAAAGATAATTTAGGATTTTCCAGCGAAAAATTAGGGGATGCGCCGGAAGAATTAATCCGTTTAAAAGAGATATTGGGCCAGATTGAGAATTCGCGCTTGCCTAAAGGCCAGAAAGATGAGCTTTTTATTTATCTAAAAGCCCAGATCCCCAAAAAGCTGCTTCTTCCTTTAGGAGGCAGTATTAATGTAGCCGGCAAGTATCTGCAAAAGTTGCCTATGATTAAGCCGAGCGGCGCTGTATACATTAATCCTACGTCGTGTTCTACTAATGGTGGATTTTATGAGGCTCTTGCTCTATCAACGCTGTTTGGAGGGTTTGGAAGGCGGCAACTCGCTATATTGGGCTTGACTTTACATATGTATACTACCGGAGATAAAAAAGGTATTTACGGCGATTTTAACCCTAAGTCAACCGGCGCGGCTAAAGGAGTAAAACAACACCTTGCATTAACTACTCTTTTTACAGCCTTGCGTACGCCTACAGCCTATGTTGACGGCGCTACCGATATTGTGGGCGGGTCAATTTTTGACCTTTTGATTCAGCTTCCCGATAATGTCTCCCAAGAATTAGTGCGTAATTATCTTATCAGGGTTGGACTGGAATATCCGGAAATCTTAAGGGTATTTAACCCCAGTGATAAGGTTAATGACCGCTATCGCTGGAAGGACACTATTACAGGTCTGCGCACCGGTTCTATTCTTTATGAGGATTTCATTGAGCAGGTGTTAGGTAATATTTACAGGATGCCTGTTGGTTATGATAATGAGATGAGTTATTCCTTTAAGATGAATGAGATGAAAGAGCAGCTTTTGTTAGTCTTAAGCCGCCAGAAGAGTATCGGCGCTTTAATGCAGGCAGCTCCTTTAGCAAATACTGCCATCGCAGTCAGCTCGGCGATTGAGTTTACTGTGGTAGATGTTGTTCCTTCGCAAACTACTACTTTAGGCGCACCTACATTGAGAGTGGATATACAATTAAAAGGCGGAGCAAAGGGGCATTTTGTGATTCCTGCGGGCACTTCTACAGGTGAAGGTGAAGCAAAGACTATTATGCAGGATGTTGGTTTTGAACAAGTTGCTAAAAATGTAAGATTGGTTAACGAAGAAGCTGCGCGTCTGGGTTTAGGCGCGGATCAAGTAGTTGAAATTGCCAAACTAATGTTAAGTATGGGTAAAGACAAATTAGGCGCAGAGACAACATTAGGTTATCAAATGCCTTCTGCTTGGGCAGCTGCTAGTCAAATGGGCTTGGAGCCTTATGAGTTTATCCGCCTTCTCGCTCCTGATCTTGCTTCTAAAGGCGTTCCTAAGACGAAGATACAATATAATATAACTAATGGCGGACAACACGCTGAAAATAGTTTAGACATGCAAGAGTTTATGGTAGTGCCAATCGGTAAAACTACAGCTGAAGGCAATATGATGAACGATAATATAGATAGGCAACTCGGCCTGATCTACCAAGCCTTAGGCTTAAAAGCTGACCCGAATGATAAAGGCGTTGGTAAATTGAGAGGTAAAGAAGGCGGATATAAAATAGAAGACTTGACTATGGGTAGACTAAAGGAAATTTATCAAAAGGCAAATTCATATAATATTCCTAATTTAGATATTCCTGCTTTAAGGGATCAGGGAATAGGGGTGCATGAGTTTGTCTTAAATTGCAAGATAGCCGCTATTAAGAATTCCGGGTATGAGCCGTCCACTGCCGGAAAAGTCGGGACTGTAGCATTGGCTTTGGATCCAGCAGCTACTTCTATGCTCGTAGAGGGACATGAGAACCTTTATAACTATGAAGGTCGCCAGATTACTTCTAAAGAGCTAGCAGGAATATACGCGTCCTGGGCTAAAAAATATCCGATAGATTCAATTGAAGATGGTGTAGCTGAGAATGATTGGGATGGGTTACTGGATCTTGTTGAGGCAGTTGGAGATAAGGTTATGGTTGTTGTGGACGATAATACTGTTTCTCAGGCCAGCCTTCTTTTGAAATTCATTAACTTACTTAAAAAAAGAGGATTTATTGGAAAAGATGGCAAAGTAACAAAAAGGATAGGGATTCTCATCAAACTAAATCAGAATGGATTTTTGACCACAGGTATAGATGATCCTGCGCAAGGCTACCAGGGAACTTTAGAAGTCATTCGGATCGCTAAAGAGCATGGAATAGAGTGGATAGTATCGCATCGCTCTAAGGAAGCAGAGCCGGAAGAGAATGAAGTTTCTATAGCTGAGGTTGCTGCAGGCACGAATGCCTATGGCTTAAAATCCGGAGATCATGTACAGGCAATACGCGCGGTTAAAGAAGACCGTTTGGCAGCAATTGATGCCAGGGAAAGGCTTGCCGCCAGCTCGGCGGTAAAAGCTCCGAGTGGTATTGATGCTTCGAAAAGCTCAGCATCGATTCCGAACAAAGAGGTGGGTGGAATCGATTTCCGTCCCGCTGCTATGCCTATCATTTACCAGCCGATGGGTAATTTCGCCAGCCTAAACCCGAAGCTCCCGGTCTTAAGCAAGGCGGAATTGGCTGTTTTTGATATTGATAAAGAGCTTTCCGGAATAGAGAAACTGGTGGATAGCCAAATAGTTCCTTCCGGCGAGAGAATCAAAGAACTCTTAGCAGCTTGTTCGCAAAAGGGTGAGTTTGAGGGCCGCAGGGAACAATTGATGGCATTACTGGTAAAAATGGGGATATTGGAAGAGACCCAGTGCTGTCTGCAGGAGGCCAGCCAGGGATATAAGGAAGCGTTGGTTCTGGCGGATTCCTTAGTATAAGAGATAATTAAGCAGTTATTAAAAGCCCCGGGATTAGAAAACCCGGGGTTTTTATATGAACTGACTCTAGCTTAACAATTATCTTGATACTACTTTTCTATTTTTTATCCTTGACAAAATAGGTTACTTGGTGTAAAATTTTTTATCCTTTCACAGCAAGTCTCAATACCAGAAGCAAAAATACGTAACTTATTGTTAAATAACAGGTTATACAACAAGAGAGGTTTATAAAATGGCAGAGTGGATAGGTATAGGCAGGCGCAGCCGCAGATGTTATGGTTTTGATGAAATTGCGCTTGTGCCCGGCGCACAAACAGTTAATCCTAATGAGGTAGATGTTTTCTTTGAAATAGCAGGCAGGAAATTTAAGGTTCCTATACTCGCTGCAGCTATGGACGGCGTAGTTGATGTCAAATTTGTCGAAGAGATGTCTAATCTGGGCGGAATTGCGGTCTTAAATTTAGATGGTATACAGACCCGCTATGAAAACCCGAATTCAGTCCTGGAAAAAATTACCAAAGCTTCCCCTCAAAAAGCCACAGAATTAATTCAGTCAGTATATTCAACCCCGATCAAAGAAAAGTTAATTTCTAAGAGGGTCTCTGAAATTAAGAAAAACAAGGGGACAGCGGTAGTAAGCTGTATACCGGCCAATGCCAATAAATTCTCCAAGCTTGCCATTGCCGCCGGCGCGGATATGTTTGTAGTGCAATCAACTGTTACTACCACCAGGCATATCTCAAAAGAATACAAGACATTAGACCTTTATAAATTCTGTAAATCTACCGAAATACCGGTAATCTTAGGGAATTGCGTAACCTATGAAACAACCTTGGAACTTATGGATACGGGTGCTGCAGCTTTATTAATCGGAGTCGGTCCGGGCGCAGCCTGCACAACCCGCGGCGTATTAGGTATAGGTGTACCTCAAGTAACTGCTACGGTTGATGCTGCCGGCGCACGCGATTTTTATTATAAAAGATCCGGGAGATACGTATCTATAATTACTGATGGCGGGATGAACCGCGGAGGAGATATCTGCAAGGCCTTTGCCTGCGGCGCGGACGCGGTAATGATCGGTTCCAGCTTTGCCAGGGCGAAAGAAGCTCCGGGAAGAGGTTTCCACTGGGGCATGGCTACATCCCATATTAATCTCCCGCGTGGCACGCGTATTCAGGTAGGGACAACCGGCACTTTAAAAGAAATACTCTTTGGGCCAGCCAAAGTTGATGACGGTTCGCAAAATTTAGTCGGCGCATTAAAAACCTCCATGGGTTCACTGGGCGCCTCAAACCTAAAAGAAATGCATGATGTTGAAATTATCATTGCTCCTTCCATACAGACTGAAGGTAAAATATTCCAGGTTGGACAAAGAGTAGGAATGGGGGCGTAAAATCAAAGGCAAAAATAAAATTATGATTAGGCAGACTATATTAATTTTGGATTTCGGTTCTCAATATACGCAGTTAATCGCCCGCAGGGTAAGGGAAAATAAAGTATTTTCAAGGATTATTCCCTATAATACCCCGGCAAGTGAAATAGCCGCGATGGCTCCTAAGGGTTTAATACTTTCCGGAGGCCCTGCTTCGGTCGTGAATAAGAAAAGCCCCTATCCGGATAAGGGAATATTCAAATTAGGAATCCCGATATTAGGTATCTGCTACGGCATGCAAGCCATAGCGGAAATGTTCGCAGGCAGAGTCAAACATACTAAGGAGCGCGAATACGGTAAAGTAGAATTATTTATTGATGATACCCAGAATTTGTTCTCTCATATCCCGGGTAATTTTACTTGTTGGGCAAGCCACGGAGATTTTGTCACTAAGATGCCGCAAGGATTTCATACCAGCGCCCATACCATGAATACGCCGATAGCGGCAATCTCTAACACTAAGAGAAAAATATTCGCGGTCCAGTTCCATCCTGAAGTAACGCACACCGAAAAAGGCAGCCAAATCTTAGGTAATTTCTTATTTAAGATATGCGGCGCCTCAAACCGCTGGACTATGCAGTCGTTCATTAAAGAAACAATTGATAATATCAAGAAAACCGTGGGAAAAGATAAAGTAGTATTAGGTTTAAGCGGCGGAGTAGATTCTTCGGTTACGGCATTATTACTACATAAAGCAATAGGCAGGAATTTACGCTGCATCTTTATTAATAACGGTTTATTAAGAAAGGATGAACCAGAACAGATAAGAGGGGTTTTCCGCGGCATCTACCACTTAAATCTTGGTTATGTTGACAGGAGCAAAAAATTCCTGGCCCGGCTTAAAGGAATTACTGATCCGGAAGAAAAAAGAAAGATTATAGGCGGTGAGTTTATAAAAACGTTTGAAGAGGAAGCGGATAAAATTAGTGGTGTAAAGTTTTTGGCCCAAGGTACGCTTTATCCGGACGTAATTGAGTCCATATCTCCAACGGGCGCCCCTAGCAGAAAAATTAAGAGCCACCATAATGTCGGAGGTTTACCCGCGCATATGAAATTAAAGCTTATCGAACCGCTGCGCGAAATATTTAAAGATGAAGTGCGCTCAATCGGCAGAGAACTCGGGCTTCCTGAGGCAATAGTCCAGAGGCAGCCTTTTCCCGGCCCGGGATTAGCGATAAGAATAATCGGAGAGATAACCGAAGAACGCCTTAATATATTGCGCGAAGTTGACAAAAGAGTTATTGATGAAATCCGCGCCGCTAATCTTTATGAATCTATCTGGCAGTCTTTCGCTATATTACTTCCTATAAAAAGTGTGGGCATAATGGGAGACGAACGCACATACGAAAACGTCGCGGCCTTACGCTGTGTCTCCAGTATGGACGGCATGACCGCGGACTGGGTCAAGCTTCCTTACGAAATAATGGAGAAGATATCCAACCGCATTATTAATGAAGTAAAGGGTGTTAACCGCGTTGTTTACGATATCTCTTCCAAGCCTCCCGCGACCATAGAGTGGGAATAGATTAGTTCTTGAGTTCGTGGGTTCTAATGTTCGTAAGTTCTCTAGTTATTGAAACTAACGAACTGAAGAACTAACGAACCAGAGAACCTGAGAACATAAGAATTTGCAATGTCTAGAAGTGACTTTGTCCACCTGCATCTGCATACCCAATTCAGCCTCTTAGATGGCGCCTGCCGCATCCCCGAGATTCTAAATCTCGCTAATCAATACAAGATGGATTCTCTGGCGATTACCGACCATGGCAATATGTTTGGGGCAATTGATTTCTATTTAGAGGCGCAAAAAGCAGGAATCAAGCCTATTATCGGCTGCGAAGTATATGTCGCGCGGAGAAGCCGATTAGATAAAACCGCGTCAGGCAGAGAAGGCACCTCCGACCACTTAATATTATTATCCCAGGATGAAATAGGGTATCAAAATTTAATCAAGTTAGTTTCTTTAGGATACCTGGAAGGATTTTACTATCGTCCGCGTATTGACAAAGATATACTCCTAGAGTATTCCAAGGGGCTTATTGGCTTAAGCGCTTGCTTAAAAGGCGAAATCCCGGTAATGCTTAAAGAGAAACGTTTCAACGACGCCCTAAAGGCCGCGGATACCTATCTAAATATATTAGGAAAAAATAATTTTTATCTTGAGCTTCAGGAAAACTCTATTCCCGAACAAAAAATTGTCAATGCCGGATTAATCAAGGTAGGAAAGGAATTGAATATTCCTCTCGTAGCTACAAATGATGTGCATTACCTGACCCGCGACAATGCCTCAACCCACGAAGTGCTCCTGTGCATTCAAACCCAGACAACCCTAGACGACCCTAACCGGATGCGCTTTCAGACAGATGAATTTTATTTTAAATCACCTGCCGAGATGAAAACTCTCTTTAAGGAGGTGCCCGAGGCTATTGCCAACACCTTAGAAATTGCCTCGCGTTGTAACTTAGAGTTAGATTTTAAACAAATCCATCTTCCTAAATACGATCCGCCGGTGGGAGAAACAAAAGAAGAATTCTTAGAAAAACTTTGCGAAGAAGGCCTAAAAAAACGCTTTGATAAAATCACTCCGGAAATAACCGAGCGTCTTAATCACGAATTAAAAACCATCATAAAGATGGGTTTTGTCAGTTATTTCCTCATTGTCTGGGATTTTATTCATTACGCCAAAGCCCAAGGAATTCCGGTTGGGCCGGGAAGGGGGAGCGCAGCCGGAAGCTTAGTTAGCTATCTTTTAGGCATCACTGATTTAGATCCTATTAAATACGGATTGCTATTTGAAAGGTTTTTAAACCCTGAGCGTATGGGCCTCCCGGATATAGATATAGACTTTTGCTACGAGAGAAGGCAAGAGGTTATTAATTACGTTACTCAAAAATACGGGCAGGAGAATGTCGCCCAGATTATTACCTTTGGGACTATGCAGGCGCGCGCGGTATTACGCGATGTAGGAAGGGTAATGGGAATAAGCTACGCCGATGTTGACCGCATTGCCAAAATGATCCCAAATGAACCTGATATCACCTTAAAGAAGGCGTTAGAGAGCGAGCCAGAACTAAGCAATCTTTATAAGAATGACCCGCAAATAAATAAGCTTATTACTGCCGCTTTATCGCTTGAGGGCCTAAATCGCCATGCTTCGGTGCATGCGGCGGGAGTAGTTATCTCAGATAGGCCTTTAATGAATTATAGCCCATTATTTAAAACCAGCGACGATCAAATTACCACCGGTTTTAGTATGGGGATATTGGAAAAAATCGGGTTATTGAAGGTAGACTTCTTAGGATTAAGGACGCTGACGGTAATTGACCAAACCGTAAAGCTCATTAAGAAAACCCGCGGTAAAGATGTCGCTATAGAGAAACTCCCGATAGACGACCCTAATACCTATAAGCTTTTAGCTTCTGCTCAGACAATCGGAATCTTCCAAGTTGAGAGCTCAGGGATGCGCGACCTATTAAAAAAACTTGACCCCGAACGCTTTGAAGATATAATCGCGCTTTTGGCTTTATACCGGCCGGGCCCGATTGGCTCAGGGATGCTTGACGATTTTATCAAACGCAGGCATAACCTAATACCTATTAAATATGAACATCCGAAATTAGAGACAATTTTAAAAGAAACTTACGGGATCATGGTTTATCAGGAACAAATTATGCAGGCCGCTTCGATTTTAGCCGGTTTTAGCCTTGCGCAAGCGGATATTTTACGCAAGGCTATGGGGAAAAAAATCCCCGAAGTTATGGAAAAACAAAGAAGCGATTTTATCCACGGCTGCATTAAAAACGGGATTAAGGAGTCAACAGCGACGAAGATTTTTGATTTAATAGAGTATTTTTCAGGCTATGGCTTTAATCGAAGTCATAGCACCGCCTATGCGCTTATATCATATCGGACTGCATACCTAAAGGCTAATTATCCGGTTGAGTTTATGACTGCGCTCTTAACTTCTGAGCGTGATAATACGGATAAGATAGTTGAGTATGTTAATGAGGCCCAACGGATGGGCCTCACAATCTTGCCTCCGGATATCAATGAAAGCGAGGCTTTATTTAAGGTTATAGATAACAAAACCATAAGGTTCGGACTTTTAGCGGTTAAGAATGTAGGGCGTGGGGCTGTGGATTCAATAGTTGAAGCGAGAAAAAATACCAGCTTTGTTTCTTTAGAAGACCTCTGCCAGCGCATTGATTTACGCATGGCCAATAGGAAAGTTTTAGAGAGCATGATTAAATGCGGCACAATGGATTCTTTTAATATGCCGCGCGCCCAGATGGTTAGCGCTTTGGATACAATTTTAGAATCTGCTTCCCGCATGCAAAAAGAAAAAGCCAAGGGACAGTTCTCCTTTTTTGATTCGGGATTCGCTTGTGATGTCTTTAAACAATCAGCAAATAATATTTTGCATATTAAGGAGTGGCCTGAATCGCAATTATTGGCATTTGAAAAAGATATGCTGGGATTTTATATATCCGGCCACCCTTTGGCGCGCTATGCCCGGCAGCTTAAACGCTTTGTTTCGTCTTCTATAAGTAATCTACGCCAGCATAGAGATGAGGACGAAGTCAAAATAGTCGGCTTGATCTCAAAGATCAAAAATACTACTACTCGCGCTAAGCAAGAAAAAATGGCCATATTAAAGCTTGAAGACCTTGAAGGATCAATAGAACTCTTGGTTTTTCCAAGGGCATACCAAAAGGTATCGCGCTATATTCATCCTGGCACCGTGGTTTTGGTAAGAGGCAGCCTCAATTTAAAAGAAGATACCCCTAAGATAATTGTCAATGACTTGTTTCCTTTTGATGAAATATACCGGTTTATTACAGCGATGAGCATAAATCTCTCCGGTTTAAGAGAAAATGTCTTGATAACCCTTAAAGAAATATTGGCAGCCTCGCCCGGAAACATTCCTATATACCTTAAGTTAGATAACCTGGCAAAATCCCGGGTGCAATTAGTAGTGGGAGAGGAACTTTACGTTACACCATCTGAGAAGTTAATTCAGGGCATAGTTGATTTACTTGGTGAAGAGAGTCTTTCGCTGGTAATATGAGAGGCCAGAGGTCGGACCTCATGAAATTTCTTGACACCGTAACTTTTTGCTGGTATTATACTTCCAATAAATAACTTTTAGGAATGGGGGGGGATAAATGACCAAAAAAGATTTAATCTTAAAGGTTAGTGATAAGACTGACCTAAAACAAATCACTGTTAAACTCGTGGTCCAAAAGGTCCTTGATTGTATTATTGAGGCCTTAGTCAGAGGCGAAAAAATAGAATTACGTAATTTTGGGATTTTTAAAGTTAAACAGAGGAAGAACCGCACAGGAAGAAATCCGCGCACTAATCAGGTCATTCCTATCCCGCCGAAGAAAGTAGTAATCTTTAAATCCGGATTAGAGATGAAACAAAAGATAAAATGAAGCCGCAATTTCAATTAACGATACTGAATGCGGCTAAATTTTACCCAGCATTTATTTGCTAATAGCTTGTTAATATCTAAATAAGTGCTGGGTAAGTTTGGTTAGCTAATTTATGTTCAAGAAAGTATCAGGCACAAAAGATATCCTGCCTAAGGAGTCGGGTATTTGGCAGGAGATAGAAGAGATTAGCCGCAGGGTATTCTCTCTTTATAATTTTAAAGAGATTCGTTCTCCCCTAATTGAAGAGGCGGCGTTATTCAACCGTTCTTTAGGCGAAGGCACGGAAATAGTCCAGAAACAGATGTTCCTTATGCAGAATAAAAATGAGCTTTATGCCTTAAGGCCGGAAGGAACAGCTTCAATTGTCCGCGCTTATATAGAAAATAATTTTGATAAAACCTCGCCTTTCTCCAAATTTTATTATATAGGCCCTATGTTTAGATTAGAACGCCCGCAAAAAGGCCGGCTGCGGCAATTTAATCATATCGGCTGCGAAGCCATCGGCTCTTATGAACCTGAATTAGATATAGAAATAATATCCCTCGCGGATAGTTTACTAGATAGCCTCTCTATAACCGGATATAAAATAAAACTTAATAGTTTGGGCTGCCTTAAAGATAAAAATGAACTTACCGAAAGTTTACGTAGAAATCTTGAAGCCAAGGCAACTGAGCTTTGCGATGATTGCAAGGAACGGATTAAGAATAATCCCTTAAGGGTATTAGATTGCAAAAACGATTCCTGCAGGCAGATAGTCAAAAACTTAAACCTTAAGACAGCATATCTTTGCGATGATTGCAAGGCGCATTTTGATAAAGTAAGGACAGGGTTAGACTCCTTAAATATAAAATATGAACTCGCCCCTTATCTTGTGCGCGGCTTAGATTATTACACTGGAACAGTCTTTGAGATTACTCATAAAGATTTGGGCGCTCAGGATGCAATTGGCGCGGGAGGCAGATACAATAATCTGGTCAAAGAACTCGGCGGCCCAAGTTTAGGAGCCATTGGTTTCGCGTTCGGAGTTGAAAGACTTTTATTGGTGTCAAATGTCAGGTGCCAGGTGCCAAGTAAAAATTTGGTATATATAATTACACTCGGGGATAAGGCAAAATCAGCCGGATTAGGAATATTGAATGAATTACGTTATAAAGGAGTACCTGCTGACACTGACTACGAAGGAAAATCAATTAAAGGAGCCCTGCGTAAAGCAAACGATATGAACGCTCGCTTTGCGCTCATTATCGGAGATAACGAAATAAAAAAAGATGCGGTAACCTTAAAAGATATGATTTCCGGAGAACAAAAAGAAGTTCGAATTAAAGACCTGACCAAAGAATTAAACCCTGTTAGAAATACCAAATTTCCTAAGGGGGGAAGCAAAATTTCTAACGGGGTAAACCCTGTTAGAAATACCAAATTTCCTAACG
>PEYI01000010.1 GCA_002774445.1 Candidatus Omnitrophica bacterium CG08_land_8_20_14_0_20_41_16
GTCAGATTAAACGCTTTATGTTTTAATCTGTGTAATCTAAAATTAATCTGTGTAATCAGGTATAATCCATAATTATACCTGAAGATTATACCAGGAGCTCAAGAAGTGAAAAAATGTCCGTATTGCGCGGAAGAAATACAGGAAGATGCTATAAAGTGTAGGTTTTGCGGCGAATTCTTAAAGAAGAAGAAAAAATGGCTCAATTGTCTCTTAGGGTGCTTGATTAGCGTAGTGGTTTTTATTGTTCTGATTAACCTTTTTGTGTTCTTTATTTTTATTGTCTTTAGGGCGTTCGTTTACAGATTTTTCTATCAACCGGAGCATTACTACTCTCCGATTATTTCCGGATATGGGGTTGAAGGCATATACCGAGACATCGTTGAAGGAATCAGGTTATTCTTAGGGAGGTTTATACTTTAGATGGAGAATGTCTTACCGGATAAAACAGGGCACTTTGCGGAGTTTGGCGGGAGGTTTGTGCCGGAGACGCTTATATTCGCCTTGGATGAGTTAGAGGCGGAATATAAAAAGGCAATGCGGGATAAGAAATTTACCGCTGAGCTAGATTATTATCTTAAGAATTACGCCGGTAGGCCTACGCCTCTTTACCTTGCCAAAAACTTAAGCAAATATTTAGGCCTAAGGAAGGTATATTTAAAAAGAGAAGACCTTTTGCATACAGGCGCGCACAAGATAAATAATACTTTAGGCCAGGCCCTCTTGGCCTTAAGGATGAAAAAGCCGCGTGTAATCGCTGAGACCGGCGCGGGCCAGCATGGGGTTGCCACTGCTACCGTCGCCGCGCTTTTCGGATTAAAATGCGATATCTATATGGGCGAAGAGGACATGAAAAGGCAGGAGCCCAATGTTTTCCGGATGAGGCTTTTAGGCGCTAGGGTAATTCCGGTTAAAACCGGCTCTCGGACATTAAAAGAGGCCGTGACAGAGGCCTTGCGTGATTGGGTTACTAATGTATCTGATACCTACTATATCATCGGGTCTGTTGTAGGGCCGCATCCCTATCCTATGATGGTAAGGGATTTTCAGTCTGTAATCGGGAAAGAAACTAAACTTCAACTTAAGGCTAAGGGAATCATCCTGCCTGATTATTTAGTTGCCTGCGTTGGAGGCGGAAGCAACTCTATGGGTTTATTTCATCCATTTTTTAAGGACAGAAAAGTAAAATTTATCGGAGTTGAGGCAGCAGGGAGGGGTTTGTCTTCGGGTGAGCATGCCGCAACTCTTGTAAAAGGCGATATCGGAGTATTGCATGGTTCAAAGTCAGGATTGTTAGAAGACAAATTTGGGCAGGTTAATCTCACGCATTCTATTTCCGCGGGGTTAGATTATCCCGGAGTAGGGCCGGAGCACGCCTATTATAAAAAAATAGGCCGCGCCAAATATTTTGCGGTTAGCGATAAAGAGGCCCTGGCAGGATTTGAATTACTCTCTAAATTAGAAGGTATAATTCCGGCGTTAGAGCCTGCTCATGCAGTCGCCTACTTAAAGAAAATGGCTAATAAGATAAATAAAGACTCTATTGTTGTTGTTTGTTTATCCGGCAGGGGAGATAAAGATTTAGGTATTGTTACCCAGAAACTAAAAATATGAACCCCGCACCTTCTAAAAATTCAATATGTTAGGAGTATGGAATATTCAGATATTAAAAGGCGTAGAGGATTAAAACGAATGAATAACAAAGAAGGTGCGGGGTGAATCCTGTTACAAACTATTGTGTAACGGGGAAAAATTTGGAGGTTTGTAACGGGATGAACCGTATAGAAAAGAAGTTTAAGGAGTTAAAGAAAGTTAGGCAGAAGGCGTTTATTGCCTTTATTACTGCCGGTTATCCTAATTTAAGTATTACTGAGAAGTTAATTAGGAAATTTGATAAATCCGGGGTAGATATCATAGAATTAGGCGTGCCCTTTTCTGATCCTATGGCTGATGGGCCGGTAATTCAGGAAGCTTCCCAGTGGGCGTTAAAGAAGAATACCCGTCTTATTGATGTACTGAATTTAGTAAAAAAATTGCGAAAAAATATAACCTGCCCGATACTTCTTATGACTTATTACAATCCTATATTCTGTTTTGGCGATGATAAATTTATTAAAAGGGCGGTGCAATCCGGCGTGGATGGGGTGATTATACCTGATCTCCCCCCTGATGAAGGAAGGGATTTTATCCGCAAGGCTAATAAATCCGGTTTAACGAATATATGTTTTGTTTCTCCTACTACTAATATTAAGCGGATAAAGTTTATCTCTTTGGCAGCAAAGGGTTTTATTTATTATGTCTCTTTAACCGGGGTTACCGGGATGCGTAAAACCCTCGCCTCTAATCTGAGGCAGAATATCAAAACAATTAAGCGATATACGGATAAGCCCGTATGCGTTGGTTTTGGCGTATCTAACCGGATTCAGGTAAAAGAGGTTGGAAAAATAGCTGACGGCGTTATTGTAGGCAGCGCTATCGTAGGCAAGATAAAAGAAAATATTAATAATCCCTGCTTAATTAAAAGGGTAGGTAGATTTGTCCAAGGATTAAAAAGAAGATGAGCCCCGTATATAATAAAATTATATTAGATAACGGATTGAAGATTATCGCGCATCGCATGCCTCGGATGCAGTCATTATCTTTAGGTATTTGGATTAAGGCGGGGGGCAGGTATGAGAATAGCGCAAATAAAGGCGCAGCGCATTTCTTAGAGCATCTTCTTTTTAAGGGGACTAAAAAATATTCCTGCCGGCAGCTTAAAGAATCTATTGAGGGCATAGGGGGTTCGCTTAACGGCTTTACCTCGGAAGAGCTGACCTGCTATCTGGTCAAGATACCCGCTATTTATTCAGCTAGGGCGCTTAATCTCCTCTCGGATATGGTAATTAATCCTACTTTGCCCCCGCTTGAAATAAAGAAAGAGAAGGCCGTAATCTTGGAAGAGCTTAAGATGTACCAGGATCTCCCGCAAAGTTATGTATATGAACTTTTGGATGAACTTTTATGGCCTAAGCAGCCCTTAGGTTTGCCTATTATAGGTACGATTGATTCAATCAACCGGATTGGTAGGAAAGGCCTCGCCTTATTTAAAGAGGAGTATTATACCGCATCCAATATGGTGATTAGCGCAGCCGGAGAGTTGGACGTTAGAAAATTGGAAGATGCGGTAGCTAAAATCTTTTCCCGTCTGCCGAAGAAGGGCGATAATATTTTTCTTAAAGTAAAAGAGGCGCAGGATGGCATTAGGCTTAAGGTATTCTATAAGGATACCGAGCAGACGCATATGGCTTTAGGTTTTAGGGGTTTTAAACGTGATCATCCCCTAAGGCATGCCTTGGAGTTATTGCATATTATATTGGGCGCAAATATGTCTAGCCGGCTTTTTAATGAGCTAAGGGAGAAAAGAGGATTAGCTTATGAAATCGGGACAATGGTTAGGCGTTTTTATGACACCGGCGCTTTCTTAGTGCACGTCGGCATTGATAACCGCAAGGTGTATAATGCCATACCTTTAATCTTAAAAGAGCTTAATAAAACTAAGGATAATTTGGTTAGTAATGATGAGTTCAAAAGGGCAAAAGAATTTTATATAGGGCAATTGAAATTAGGGCTTGAAGATACTATGGAGCACATGCTTTGGATAGGGGAGACTACTGCTACCTTAGACAGGACCTATTCTTTAAATGAAATCATTACTGAAGTTAATTCTGTGAAAAGAGATGATATCCGTCAGGTTGCCCGGTATCTTTTTAAGGAAAGCAATCTTAATCTAAGTTTGATCGGCCCCCTCAAAGGTGCTGAGGCTAAGATACGCAAACAGCTTGTTTTATTGGTGGCTCAGTAATGTTAACGATGGAGAATATATTAGTAGTAATATTATTCATAATTTTGGCGGTAGTTTCATTTTTCTTATCCGCGTCCGAAACATCGGTTATCGCCCTAAGTAAGATACGGTTGCGTCATATGGTTTCCCAAGGGGTTAAAAGGGCGCAGAGTGTCCAAAACCTATTAACAAAAATGGATAAGTTTATTGCCGCCATATTGATAGGCAACAATTTTGTAAATATTGCTATGTCTGCGATTGTAACCGCATTATGCATACCTGCATTCGGATTTAATTGGGGCGCCATTATAGCGACTTTTATCACAGCATTCTTTGTTCTTGTCTTCTGCGAAATTACTCCTAAGATGCTTGCTACAAAGCATACCGAGAAGATTGCGCTTTTAATCGCCCCTGTTATGGAGAAATTTGTAAAGGCATTTAATCCTCTCTCTCGTTTTTTTATCGGGATTAGTAATTTTTTGCTTAAGATATTCAAGATTGGCCCGATTAAACGCTCGCCTTTGATAACCGAGGAAGAGCTTAAGCTTATGATTGAGGTGGGTAAAGAAGAAGGCGTATTAAGCGACGAAGAGAGAAAGATGCTTCACCGCATCTTTGAGTTTGGAGATACCAAGGTTAAAGATGTAATGGTTCCTATAGATAAGATGACTGTGGTCAATATAAACTCTAATTCCGAGGACCTTCTAAATATGTTTGTAGAGGAGGGGCATTCCCGGATTCCGGTATATAACGGGACTATTGATAATATTGCCGGGGTGATTTATGCCCGCGACCTGCTTTATATATTAAGGGATAAGGGATTATTTTTACTTCAGGATCTTATACATAAAATCTATTATGTCCCGGAGGCTACGCGTGTAAATGAGCTATTGCGTAAATTTCAGGCAGATAGGATTCAAATTGCTATAGTAGTGGATGCGCATCAGAAGACGTTGGGCCTATTGACTCTTGAAGATTTGATTGAGGAGATTGTCGGTGAGATAGAAGAAGAGTACCCCGCCCCTGCATCAGGGGCGGGGTATAAATAAAAATTGACCTTTGTTTTTTTTAATATATAATAAGTGAAGTCAGACCGAACTATCCCGGCAGCAAAACGCTTGGAAAATTTGTTCCAAATTTTCTTGCAGCTGGCGGGCTCATTAAAGGAGGAAGAGAAATGGCAGAAATAGGTTATTGCGTGAAATGCAAAAGTAAAAAAGAGATGAAGGATGAGCAGAAGGTAACTATGAAGAATGGCCGTTCGGCCGTAAAGGGAAAGTGCGTTTCTTGCGGGACAGGCATGTATAAGATTTTAGGGAATAAATGAGATTGCTGAAAAAAATCCCAAAATAAACAGCAATCTCTGATTAAAAGATTAAAACCAGATTACACAGATTAAATCTCCAACGAGACAATCTGTGTAATCTTTCTAAAATCTGTGTAATCAGAGGTCGCTGGTGTAGTTTTTAGTAATTTTTCAGCGACCTCAATAAAAAAGAGGCAGGTTCAAAATAGAAACAAAAAATTTAGCTCAAACGATTGCAATAGCTGCTAAGTCGAAAAAAGCGCAGAAGGTGGTAATTTTAGATATGCGTAATGTTGCCACTTTCTGCGATTATTTTGTTATAGCGAGCGCGACTTCCTTGCGCCATGTAAATGCTATCGCTTCTGGTATTGAAGAGGGTTTGATTAAGAATAAGATAAAGCCTCTTTTTAAACTTCCCTCAAATGACGCCTCAGGCTGGGTAGCCCTTGATTTTGTTTCAGTGATTGCGCATATATTCTATAAGCCGATACGCGAATTTTATGAACTTGAGCGGCTCTGGTCTGACGCAAAGAGGATAAGAGTAACCAGCAAGAAACTAAAGTAGCTCTCTTTTATATCCCTCCCCGAAAATCCTTTAAGTTATATGCAAGAAAACATCCAAGAAAAGATAATTCAGTTGATAAGAGAGTCATTAAAAGGGCTGGGGATAGATAATACCTTACCCGAAGATTTACGCTTAGATTTTCCCCAAGACTCCCGATTCGGAGACCTCTCTACAAATATCGCCATGCGTTCAAGCAAGCTGCTCAAGAAACCTCCGCGTGAGGCAGCGCTTAATCTTACAGCTCTCATTAATTCCGGATTGAAGGAGTCTTGTTTAAAAGACTATATTAAAGAAGTGAAGGTTGAAGGCGCGGGTTTTATAAACTTTTACTTTAGCGATAAATATCTCTATAGAGAGTTGCAGGCAATATTAAAAGGGGGGAAAGAGGCATTGCGTTTGGACAAGGGGCAGGGTAAGCCTGTATTAATTGAATTTGTCAGCGCAAATCCTACGGGTTCTCTTTCAGTTGCTCACGGCCGGCAGGCAGCGGTGGGCGATGCCTTCGCAAATATCCTTGATTTCTTAGGCTTTAAGGTAAAGAGGGAATATTATTTAAACGACGAGGGAAATCAGATTAATATCCTAGGAAAATCCGTGGGATTGAGGATAAGGGAATTAGGGGGCGAGAAAGTCGATTTTCCGCAGAATTATTATCAGGGCGAATATATCTATGATATAGCCAAAGAAGCTAAACAAAAAGGAATAGAGGCAGATAATTTAGGGGATTTTGCCGCAGATTACATTTTAGCGATCATAAGGCAGGAATTAGATGACTTTGGAGTAAAATTTGATTATTGGTATTCGCAGAAGGAGTTAGGCAAAAGCGGCAAGATTGAGCATGCCTTTGAGCTATTAAAGAAAAAAGGATTTTTATATACCCAGGAAGGCGCATTGTGGTTTAAATCCACTGTCTTTGGCGATGATAAGGATAGGGTAGTCGTAAAAAGCGATGGGGCTTATACGTATCTTGCCCCGGATATCGCCTATCATGATGATAAATATAAACGCGGGTTTAAGTGGCTGATTAACCTTTGGGGCCCCGACCATCATGGTTATATCAACAGGCTTAAGGCGTCCATTGCGGCATTCGGCAGGGATCCGGCTTCGCTCTCCATATTGATCGTGCAGTTGGCTACGATATTCAGGGATGGAAGGTCGGTGCAGATGTCTACCCGCCACGGAGAATATATAACTTTGAGAGAAGTTTTAGATGAGGTAGGTAAAGACGCGGCCCGCTTCTTTTTTATGGCTCGGCGCATCTCAAGCCACCTGGATTTTGATTTGGATATCGCCAAGAAACAGACCTCGGAGAATCCGGTCTATTACATCCAGTATGCCCACGCCCGGATTTATAGTATTCTGCGCAATAGCGCTGTAAAACTGAATAAAAATGCGGGGCTCTCATTGTTAAAAGAAAAAGAGGAGTTAGCGTTGATTAAAAAGCTGCTCCAATTTTCTTATATCCTAACAGTCTGCCTTAATACTCAAGATCCTTACATGCTTACAGTTTACCTTCAGGAGCTCTCAGAGGCATTCCACAAGTTTTATGACAGCCACCGCGTCTTAAGCGATAACGAGCCGCTTACTTCTGCCAGGCTTTCTCTTATTGAAGGTGTTAAGATTGTCATTGCCGTGGGCTTGGATTTATTGGGAGTCTCAAAGCCGGAGAAGATGTAACCTATGTATCATAGTCACAAGATACTCAATTTCGCTCCGCTAAATTCCCGCCTTCAAGAAAAATTAACCAGAGAGTTAGAGATACCTAAGATGCTTGCCCAGATTCTAATTAATCGCGGCATAACTGATTTAAGGCAGGCCGAAAAATTCATTAATGTAAAACTCGCAGATTTGCTTGACCCTTTTTCATTTTCTGATATGGCTAAGGTAGTTTTAAGGATTAAGCAGGCCTTAAGAAAAAAAGAAAAAGTTATGATTTTCGGGGATTATGACGTTGATGGGATAGCCGGCATAGCAATTTTAGAGCATAGCTTGAAGAAGATGGGTATAGATACTCAACATTATATACCTCATCGTATCAAAGAAGGTTATGGTTTAGCCAAGAATATCCTGAAACTCGCCGGAGAAAGGATGATTAATCTTCTTATTACCGTTGACTGCGGGACAAGCAATATCCGTGAAGTAGAGGATTTAAAGAGGCATAATATTGATACTATTATTACCGACCATCATGAATTTTTGGGCCAAGCATTGCCGGAGGCAATAGGTATTATCAATCCTAAAATTAAAAAGTCTACCTATAAATACCGGGAATTAGCGGGAGTAGGAGTTGCCTATAAGTTATGCCAGGCGCTCTCGGGATCAAGGTTGGCTGAGGAGCTGGATTTAGTTACTTTAGGAACTATTGCCGATGTAGTTCCTCTTACCGGAGAAAACCGCGTAATTGTAAAAGAGGGCTTAAAAATTTTGCCACAAACAAAACGGCCGGGGCTTAAGGCGCTTATTAAAAAAGCAGGAATAAAAAATAAAGAATTTAACTCTGCCTTTGTCAGTTTTATACTTGGGCCAAGGTTGAATGCTTCAGGCCGCATGGGTTCAGCCGAGGTGTCTTTAAGGCTGCTGATGAGCGATGATGAAGTTGAAGCAGAAGAGTTGGCAGGGGTTTTAGAGGAGTGCAATCGGACGCGTCAGCGTGTAGAAAGCAAGATTTTAGAAGAGGCCGAAGTGATTATTAATAAGGAGGTAAATTTTAAGGAGCATAAGGTAATTGTGGTGGCTAAAGAGGGCTGGCATCAGGGTGTCTTGGGCATAGTTGCCTCAAAACTTGCAGACAGATTTTATCGGCCGGCAATCGTTATATCACTTAATGAAAAAATGTGTAAGGGCTCGGGCCGCTCTATAAAGAATTTTCATCTTTTCCACGCGCTTGGCGAGTGCAAGGAATTTTTGCATTCCTTTGGCGGCCATACCCATGCCGTAGGCTTAATGATTACCCGTGATAACATCGGTAATTTTAGGGATAGCATAAACCGCTTGGCGCAGGATAAGTTATCACTTGGGGACTTGCTGCCTAGCTTAGAGATTGATATGGAGTTAAGCCTTTCGGATTTAAACGCGGAATCGGTTAAAGAGTTGGAAAAATTAGAGCCTTTTGGCGCGGGTAATCCCGAGCCTTTGTTTTATACGCGGGGCCTTAAGTTAAAAGGAGAGCCTAAAGATTTGGCGCGTGAGACCATAAAATTCTGGGTTACTGACGGCAAGAATACTCGTGAAGTAATAGGTTTTGGAATGAGTAACTTAAAGACGAGCCTTAAAGAAGCAAATACCTTTGACTTGGTTTATGCCGCCCGTATTGATAATTGGTTAGGTGATTCCTCGGTGATTTTAGAGGCAAAGGATATATTCTTCAGGTAGGTTTTTCTAAGCTTTTTTAAGGTTGCCTTTTTTGATGCACTTGGTGCAGACATAAACTCTTTTGGGATGTCCGTCAATAATGATGCGTATCTTCTGCAGATTTGGAAAGAATTTACGCATCGTCCAGCGGCTAATCTTAGAACCTGTTCCGCCTTTGGCCTTATATTGGCCTTTGCGGGTTACGGTTTTACCTTTAAGTGCGCCTTTTCCACATAAAACACATTTTCTAATCATCTTTAACCGCTCCTTAATTTTATTTAAGTATACTTGAAAAAGGAATGTTGTCAAGGGGTAATAGAGGAGATTGCTGAAATATTCTAAAAATAGGCAGCAATCTCTGATCAGAGGTCGCTGGTGTAGTTTTTAGTAATTTTTCAGCGACCTCATAGAGACAACCCCCATTTTCTAATATGGAATTTAATATGAAAGAACCAGATTTTTTGGATACGGATAAGCAGCTCTTCATAGTTGAGGCCTCTGCCGGCTCAGGCAAAACCTATGCCCTTGCCCGGCGCTACTTGAAACTTCTCTTAAATGCCTTAGCCAAGCCAGAGGGCAGTGGTTTGGCCTCCGATGGCCAAAGCCATAGCCGCAGCCACAAGCCAGAAGGCAGTGGTTTGGCCTCCTTTGGCCAAAGCCACCGGCAGGAAGAAGGCGCGCTGCGTTCGATTCTGGCTATTACCTTTATGAACAAGGCGGCCGTAGAGATGAAGGAGCGGATATTAGAGCTTTTAAAGCAGCTTGCCCTGGATACGTTTAAAGACGAATCCCACAAGAAGGATTTGCTTGAATATATCGGCCTTGAGGAAAAACCCTGCCGGGACGCATCTTTTCGGGCGATGCAGGAGATTATCCGGCGCTATGATTATTTTCAGGTGCAGACCATTGACAGTTTTATCAATTCTCTGCTTTTAGGCTGCGCCTTCAGCTTGGGGCTCTCCGCGAATTTCAAAATCCGCGAAGATTACAATAAATATATTGCCTCAAGCCTTGACCAGCTTTTGGATTTGGCTGCTCAAGACAAAGAAGTAAAAAAGATGTTTCTTGATTTTGTGTGGCATTATTTAAGCATTGAGAACCGCGGAGGCTGGCTGGCTAAAAATGATATCCTTTCAATAACAAAATCGCTTTTCTCCGAATTTAACCGCTATGGCGTGCCGTTTTATATTCATCCTGCGGGGGATAAAGAGATTATTGCTAAAAAGAATGAATGTTATCGGAGAATAGTTAAAATAAGCAAGGAAATTGAATGCGATGGCGTAGATAAAAGATTTATCAAGGGAATTAAGGATAGGAAGGCCGGCCCTTTCGGGTTAGACTGGTTAAAATCAACGAGCTGGCAAAAAGAAGAGATTCCTTGTAACAAGGGCGCATCGGTTTCGGGAGAGCTTAATGAAGAGTGGAGCAAGCTGCGGTTAGAAATCAAAGAACTTTGCGAGATGGAGGCGTATTCCCTGTTTAATCCTTATATACAGATTTTTAATAGAGTTCTCGGATTTTTTCTAAAGCAAAGCCGGAAAGAAGACATCCTTTTCCTTGAAGAGTTGAATTCATCCGCCCGCCAACTCTTTGGTAAAGGCACGATTTCCGTGCCTGAGATTTATTATCGCATCGGCAGCCGCTTCCGTCATTTCTTAATTGATGAGTTTCAGGATACAAGCGTCCTGCAGTGGAACAATATTTTTATTCTGGCAGAAGAGGCGCTTTCAACCGGAGGCACGCTTTTTTATGTCGGAGACAAAAAGCAGGCGATTTATCGTTTTCGCGCGGGAGCGGTGGAGCTGTTTGACGGGGTGAGGAAGGAATTAAGCCAGTTTGGCCAGAAAGAAGATGTGCTTGGCCGTAATTACCGCTCATCCAAAGAAATTGTTCAATTTAATAATCGTATTTTCTCCCCTCAAAACCTGAAGCGTTTTATTAATACTTATAACGCGTATTTTGAAGCAAAGCCAAAGAATGAGGCGCATTTTAGATTTTTCCTTGCCTTTGAACAGAAATTACTGCAGGTTTTCTCGCATTCCGAACAAGAACCTTATTCGAACAAGCCAGAAGGCGATGGTTTGGCCTCCGATGGCCAAAGCCATAGCCAAAGCCATAAACCCGCCGGCTATGTCAGCGTTGAACGCTTTGATATTCCATCTGGCAAGCCAGAAGGCAGTGGTTTGGCCTCCTTTGGCCAAAGCCAAGAAGAAAGGCCGGATATCGTCAGGGAGAAGCTATTGGGATTAATTAAAGACCTGCGCAGCCGTTCCTTTGATTTTAAGGATATTGCCGTTCTTTCCCGCAGCGGCGCCAGGGTTGAGGAGGTATCCGGCTGGTTGATAGAAGAGGGGATTCCGGTAGAGTCAGAGAAAACCTTAAATATCAGGGAAAACGGTCTAATTAAGGAAATCATCTCTTTTCTGAAATTTCTTGACTCTCCTATTGATGACCTTGCCTTTGCTTCATTTATCCTCGGTGAAATATTCTGCGCTGCTTCAGGGATTTCTAAGGAAAAAATTGTGGATTTTATTTTTAGGAACAGGATGCAAAAGAAAAAGGAAAATGTTTTTGCGGCGTATCTTTACCGCGCCTTTCAGGGAGAGTTCCCGCAGGCATGGCAGCAGTATATTGATAAATTTTTTAGGAACGTCGGCTTCCTGCCTTTATACGAGATGTTAGTAACGATATACGCGGATTTTGGCATATTGGAAAGGTTTCCCGGAAACCAAAGCTTCTTTATGTCTTTTCTTGAGCGGGTTATGGAAAAAGAGGATGAACATAACGGCGTAAAGGCATTCCTTGAATACTTTAAGGATGCTCCTAATGATGATCTTTATGTAAAATTCCCGGTTAGCAATGCGGTCAAGGTGATGACCGTGCATAAGGCGAAGGGCTTGGAATTTCCGGTGGTCATTATCCCGTTTCTTAAAATAAGCCCCAGGGCAGAATCAATTTCGGATAACCGCGGCACCTCCTATACTCTCGATCTCAATCGTAATGAAAACACTCTTAGGCTTTTGCACTTAAAAGAAGTTTACCGTAAGTTCTCCCCGGAAATACAAGCTCGCTATAATGAAGAATATTTCCGTAGCTTTCTTGACGAGCTAAATAATATTTATGTTTCCTTTACTCGCGCCAAACAGGAGCTTTATATTTTTATACTCAAGAAGCCTGGTGTAACAGAACCTGTAGAATTATTAATACCCGATAATTTTATAAAGCTGGGCAAGAAAGGCGAGCCGGAGAAGCAAGAAGAAGGGCAGCCTCTTGTCTTATCGGATGGCAAGGGCGCCCTTTCTGGGCAGCATGTTTTAGGCCCCAGCCGTTACAGCGACTGGATAGCTCTGCTTAAGGATGAATTTAAAGATTACAGCCAGATAAAATTCCACAAGCAGCTCAAAAAAGGCGAGGTTATGCATTATATATTCTCGCTCTTAGGAAATCTTTCCGGCAAGGATCAGGATGCCGAACTAAATAAGTGTTTGCTTCTAGCGCAATCGCGCTTTCCGGAGTTCAAAGATTTTGCCGGAATAGAAGCAAAGATTAGGATGCTCTTAAAGGATGCCCGCTTTAAGGATTTATTTTTCTGCGAAGCCGGCAGGGTATTTACGGAAAAAGAAGTAGTCAATCGTTTCGGAGACACCAAGCGCATTGACCGGTTGATTTTAAAAGATGATGAGGCAGTTATTATTGACTTTAAGAGCGGAACGGAAGTTGAGGATCAGGAAAAGCAGGTAAAAGAATATATAGATTTAATTTCGGCAATTTATCCTAAGAAAAAGGTAAGCGGCTGTCTTTTGTATGTTGATGATCTAAAGATTAAAGAGGTTAGCTAATGGAACAGATTAACTCAATAGCTTTAAACGATAATTTTATCCATAAGCTTGCGGATATTCTACAAGAAGATTTTATCCGTCAGGGTATTCCTTTGGAAAAGGTTGCGGTAGTATTCGGCGGAAAAAGGCCGGCCTTGTTCTTAAAAAGAGAACTTAGCCGCCGGCTTAATAGCGCCTATTTTCCTCCTGCGTTCTTTTCGATGGATGAGTTTGTGCGGGAAGTGGTTTGGCGAAATGGCCCGGTTAAAATGACGAGTAGCATGGACTTGGCATTCCGTATTTACGAATTGGTAAAGTCAGCGCATCCGGCCCTTCTGGGGGGTAGAGACAGCTTTGCCGCGTTTCTGCCTTGGGCAGAGGAGATAAGCGCCTTTATTGAACAGTTAGACTTAGAGGAGATTGATGACGATAAACTGCGACAGGTAGAGGAGAGCGCAAAGATAGGTTTTGATACTTTAAAAGAAGTAAACTTTCTCTTGGCAGATATTATAAAGCTGCGCCAAGAGTTTCATGGAGCTTTAAAAAAAGAAGGCAGTCTTACCCGTGGCATGCTCTACATTAGTGCTGCCCAATGCGCGAAAGATGTTAATTTTGATGATTTTGAGGCAATTATATTCTGTGGTTTCTTTTATTTGCATAAAACCGAACAGAAACTGATTAAGGGGTTTTTGGACCGCGGCAAGGCAAGGCTTGTTTTTCAGGGGGATGAAAATGAATGGGATGTTTTAAAGGATTTGTCCGGAGTTTTCTCAAAGCCCACAAGCCAGAGGGCAGTGGTTGGGCTTCCGATAAGCCAGAAGGCGATGGTTTGGCCTCCGATGGCCAAAGCCATAGCCCAAGCCATAAAAGCCGATGAGTCGCCGCAAAAGAAAGAGCCAGAGATTAATTTTTATCGCGGTTTTGATATGCATTCGCAGATAGGTATATTAATGGAAAAACTTAAAGAGATAAAAAATCCTGAGGAAACGCTTATTTTGCTTGTTAATCCCGATGCCTTGGTGCCGCTGCTTTCGGAAATTTCCTCACTGGGCGCTGATTTTAATGTCTCTATCGGTTATCCGCTTAAAAGAAGCTCAGTTTATTCGCTTTTTCAGGATATTTTTTCCGCCCAGGTTTCGCGTAAAGGCGATTTTTATTACAGCCGCGATTATCTTAATGTCTTAAGCCATCCGTTTTTAAAGAATTTAAACATTATTAACGCCAATGTTACGAGGGTTGTGGTGCATAAGGCGGAAGAGGCCTTAACCGGGGCTATTGAAAACGAGCTTAGCGGAGAGCTTTTTATAAATTTGGATGAAATCGCCGGCCTGCGCGTTTTGCATGAAGAGGCGCGTGATACCTTAAGGCGCATGGATATCAAAGTAAGTTTTGATGATATTGCCAAGACTTTTAAAGAGCTTAGGGAGCTGGCGTTTGATGCCTGGGCGGATATCGGCAATTTTTATGAATTCTCTGTCGCGGCAGAGCATGTTATCCAAGCCCTCCTTGAAAAAAGCCCTTTAGAAAAATACGCGCCGAACTTAAAGGTAACTCAAAAGATTCTGGAGTTAGTTGAAGAATTGCGCGGTGCAATATTCTGCCGGGAAAAATTTTCTAGAGAAGAAATGTTCAAGGTTTTTACCCAGCGGCTTGACCGCGAAATGGTTTCTTTCTCCGGCTCTCCCTTAAAAGGCCTGCAGGTCTTAGGCCTCCTTGAGGCTCGCTCGCTTACCTTTAAAAATGTTATCGTGATGGATGTCAATGAGTCTATCCTGCCGAAACTGCGAATTTATGAGCCGCTTATTCCGCGCGATGTGATGGTTTCTTTAAGTATCAAGCGGATAGAGAAAGAAGAGGAAATCCAGCGTTACCAATTTAGCCGCCTGATTAGCGCGGCAGAAAACGTGCATCTTATATATCGCGAAGACCGGGAAGCTATCCGCAGTAGGTTCTTAGAGGGGCTTATCTGGGAAGAAGAGCGCAGGCAGGGCAAAGTCGGGGTGGTTAAAATTCCGCTTTACAGTTTTAACATTAAGGCGTTTCCCAAGAAAGGCGTTGCCAAAAAGAATAAGGATATAGTTGAGTCTCTTAAGAAACGAGTATTTTCCGCATCCAGCGTGAATATGTATGTGTCTTGCCCGCTCGCGTTTTATTTTCGTTACTGCCTTGGCCTTGAGGAGAAAGAGGATTTGTTTGGCGAGCCTGAAGGCAAGGATGTGGGGACTTTTGTGCACGGGCTGCTTAAAGAAACCTACGCAGGGTTCTTAAATAAAAAACCCTTAATTAATGAAAGGTTTGAAAAATTATTTTTTGCTAAATTCAATGAGCTTTTTAAACAAGAATTTAGCCGCAAGATGAAGACAGATTCATTTATTCTGGAAATGATTCTCCTAGATCGGATGAAGAAATTCCTGGAGAATGAAAAAGAGCGAACGGATATAAACGCGGTGGTTATGTTAGAGAAGGAGATTCCGTGGAAGATAAAAACTAAATCCGGCGAATTCAATTTTACTGCCCGCGTTGACCGGGTGGATAAGCTTTCTAATGGCTCGTTTTTGGTAATTGATTATAAAACCGGAAGCGGGGAAACTCCTAATGTGAATCTGGATGAGCTTAAATTAAGCCGTCAAGCAATCAAAGATGCGGTTAAATCATTCCAGCTGCCTATTTATATCTGGGCTTGTAGAGAGCATTTAAAGGCGCAAGATGTAAACCCCGTTAGAAACACCACGCAAATAAGTGTTAACACAACAGTTTCTAACGGGGTAAACCCTGTTAGAAACACCAAGCAGATAAATGTTAAAACAACAGTTTCTAACAGGGTAAACGCCGCGCTTTATTACTTACGCACTTCTCAAATAAAAGAATACCTACATAAATCTCTCCCCGAGAAGAAAGAAGAAAATCTGGATGCCTGCCATAAGGCGCTTTCTTTTATACTTGATGAAATTGTCAATCCGGATGTGGAACTTGTGGCAGATGAGGACGCCGAACACAAATGCGCTTACTGCCCGTATTCTTCTTTATGTAGGTAGGGCCATCCCTTAAATAATTTATTATTGTATTAATTTAACTTTAGTTATATAATAAAATTTTATGAAAGTTTTATACCATACAAAAAGACATCCTATAATACTCACTAATGATTACACAGATTCTAAAAGCAGATTACACAGAT
>PEYI01000087.1 GCA_002774445.1 Candidatus Omnitrophica bacterium CG08_land_8_20_14_0_20_41_16
TCAGCCCGAATTCATCCAAGGCCGCATTTAAATTCTTAAAAACCTCTTTACTTATACAAAGAAGCTTCGTTAACTTTCCTTCATAGGGGAGGGGTAACGATCTATGGTATCATTCCCATTCTAACGCAGATTTTTAATAGATTTTTGAATAGATTTGTAGTATAATTTAGAATGTAAGGAATGAATATACCTATACATATATACTAATACAATTATACAATAAGTCAATTAAAATGTTAGCGCAGAATGTAAGAAAACTTAGGTTAAAGAGGGGGCTAACGCAGGAAAAACTCAGCCGTTTAGCCGATATCGCAAATGCCACTCTTGTGAAGATTGAGTCTGGAGCAGCAAAAGAGCCGACTATAACGACTGTCACTAAGATTGCTTCTGCGTTAAATGTTTCCATTGATGAGTTGGTAAAAGGAAGCAAGAATAGGTGAAGATAGGGTAGTTTTCTTGAGATTTAGATATAGTATGTTTAATTCAGCCATTACGTTAAGCTTTTATGTGTATGTGTTTCCGGAAGACTTAGAAGAAGCGGCAGAAGTGACATTCAGGACAATCTTATAGATTCTCCTACAACTCCAACATATCAAAAGGATTCGATTTGTGCTTTACAGTGACAGAGATCTTGAAATTCACGAAAAAACATTCTCTCGTCTCCTCAAATCTAACCAAACAAGGAAACTAAAATGAAGATAATTACTAAACAACTCAACCTTAAGACAAAAGGCGCAGGGGATTTAATTGATATCACTGCCCAAATTCAGAAGAATTTAGAGGATAGCGGTCTTCAGGAAGGCAATGTTACAGTCTTTGTAATTGGCTCAACCGCAGCTATAACTACCTTTGAATACGAGTCCGGTTTAATCTCTGATTTAAAAGAATTATACGAGCAACTTGTTCCTTCCAATAAAACCTATGCTCATGATGAAACTTGGGGCGATGTCAATGGTTTTAGCCATTTACGCGCCGCATTACAGGGCCCATCCTTGGTAGTTCCTTTTATTTCGGGGAGGCTTATCTTAGGAACCTGGCAGCAGGTAGTTTTAGCGGAGTTTGACCATAGGCCCCGGCAGAGAAGAATAGTCTTACAATTCGTAGGTAGTATTCATCCCAACGCAAAATAATCTTTACCTGAAATAAAAATGAGCAGCAATACTTTTACTGACATACCGCGGTATTGGAGGGCTGCAAAAAAATCCTAGACGCTTTCCGAAACAATTAGGAAAGGAAATCAGCTTGAAAAGTGGTCTAGTTAGACATATGTTGACGTTGACTTTAGGGAAGAGTATAATTTAGTTTACTATGATTCTAGGCGTGCATGTTTCCGGGGCAGGCAAGATATACGAATCACTTAATCGCGCGCATGATTTAAAATGCCAGACTATGCAAATATTCGCGCGTAATCCCCAGCAGTGGCGCGGCGATACGTTAGAGACTAAGGACATAGAGGAATTTAAGGCCCGGCGGACAAAATTTAAGATTAATCCAGTTTTTATCCATATCTCTTATTTGATTAACCTGGCTTCGCCTAATCCGCGGCTGTATAATGGCTCTATCCAGGCTTATATCAAGGACATCTATGAGGCGGAAAAGTTAGGCGCGGATTATATTGTTACGCATATGGGCAGCCATAAGGAGACCTCTGAGGAAGACGGGATTAAGAGATTAGTTGTTGCTTTAAATAAAATATTGGATAAGACTAGCGGGTCCAGAGTAGGGATACTTCTTGAGAATACTTCGGGAAGCGGGTCGTGGTTAGGGTATAAATTTGAACATCAGCAGAAGATTATCGCGGGATTAAAAGAAAAATCCCGCGTAGGTTTATGCCTTGATACCGCGCATGCGTATCTTGCCGGATATGACTTAAGCGCTAAACGGGGCTTAGAATCTATGCTTGATGAAATTGAGCGATTGGTTGGTATCAAATTGATTAAGTTGATTCATTTAAATGACGCTTATGGCGCTCTGGCCTCGCATTATGACCGGCATGACCATATCGGAAAAGGCAGTATTGGCTTAGAGGGGATGAAGAGGATTATAAATTATCCCAAACTAAAGAATATTCCGATGATTTTAGAAACTCCCAAGGATGACGAATTGAGCGATGCCATGAATCTGGCGCAAGTAAGAAAATTAGCCAAGGTAAAATAACGATGTTTTATAATTTTAAAAAAATCGAAAAGAAGTGGCAGAAGGTT
This sequence comes from Candidatus Omnitrophica bacterium CG08_land_8_20_14_0_20_41_16, assembly GCA_002774445.1. GTDB lineage: Bacteria > Omnitrophota > Gorgyraeia > Gygaellales > Profunditerraquicolaceae > Sherwoodlollariibacterium > Sherwoodlollariibacterium unditelluris. The sequence goes on from PEYI01000087.1 coordinate 2,205, forward strand.
TGGGATAAGGAAGCGGCTTTTAGCGCTCGGCCTTCCCCGGATAAGAAGAAGTATTACCTTCTTGAAATGTTTCCTTATCCGTCGGGTAAAATTCATATGGGCCATGTGCGCAATTATACCATCGGGGACGTAGCCGCGCGTTTTAAGAGGATAGAGGGCTGCAATGTTATGCACCCTATGGGTTTTGATGCCTTTGGCCAGCCGGCGGAGAACGCGGCTATTAAGAATAAGACTAAGCCCGGAGCCTGGACGCGTAAATGTATTCAAGAGATGGAAACGGAATTAAGGAAGATGGGTTTTTCTTATGATTGGAAGAGGGAGGTTTCTACTTGCGAAAGCGGTTATTATAAATGGAATCAATGGATATTCTTAAAGATGTTTGAGCGCGGATTGGCTTATAAAAAGGCATCCGGCGTGAATTGGTGCCCTAGCTGCCAAACTACCTTAGCTAATGAAGAAGTTATTGATGGGGGCTGCTGGAGATGCCATACGAAAGTAGAGCAGAAAGATTTGGAGCAGTGGTATTTAAAAATCACAGAATACAAAGAGCGCCTTTTGGAGGATTTAACGCAGCTTAAAAATTGGCCTGAGCGGGTCCTGGCTATGCAGGCTAATTGGATCGGCAGGAGCCAAGGGGTTGAGATATATTTTAAGCTTAAAGATTCTGATATGGTTATTCCGGTTTTTACCACGCGTCCGGATACAATCTTCGGCGCAACCTATATTGTTTTGGCTCCTGAGCACCCTCTGGTCAAGGGATTAATTCAGGGCAAGCCGCAGGAAAAAGAAGTTTTGAAGTTTATGGATAAGGTGTCTAAAGAGAATAAACTTGCGCGCGCATCCGCAAATGTTAAAAAAGAGGGCATATTTACCGGAAGTTTTGCGGTTAATCCGGTAAATAATGAAGTAATCTCTATCTGGATTGCGGACTATGTTTTAATGGAGTATGGCACCGGGGCGATAATGGCAGTTCCCACCCATGACCAGCGCGACTTTTTATTTGCAAGGGAGCATGGTCTGTCTATGAGGATTGTAATTCAGAGTACAGAGTACAGAGTAGAGAAACCAGAAGATTTAACCGAGGCATACGAGGGCGATGGCCTACAGGTAAATTCAGGCCAGTTTGACGGCCTGCCGAATCAGGAAGCTAAAAAGAAGATTTCCCGGTGGATGGAGAAAGAGGGGATGGGTAAAATTAAGGTTAATTGGCGGTTGCGCGATTGGCTAATTTCACGCCAGCGCTATTGGGGCACGCCTATCCCTATTATATATTGCCCGCAATGCGGAGTTGTTCCTGTGCCTTATAAAGACCTGCCGGTAAAATTACCCAAAGATGCGCCTTTTACCGGAGAGGGCGGAAGCCCGTTAGGTAAAGTCAAAAAATTTTTGGAAGTAAAATGCCCTAAGTGCGGCCTAAAAGCCCGGCGGGAGACCGATACTATGGCTACTTTCTTTGACTCCGCGTGGTATTTCTTAAGATTCTGTTCGCCTAAATATCAAGAAGCGCCGTTTGATAAAAAAGAGGCGGCTTATTGGATGCCGGTTGACCAGTATATAGGCGGCATAGAGCATGCAATCCTGCATTTATTATATGCGCGGTTCTTCACTAAATTCTTTAAGGATTTGGGCCTGGTTGATTTTTCCGAACCCTTTAACTGCCTCCTGACCCAAGGCATGGTTTTAAAAGACGGGGAGGTAATGTCTAAATCCAAAGGTAATATTGTTGATCCGGATTCTATGATTAAAAGGTTTGGGGCAGATACCTTAAGGCTTTTTATCCTTTTTGCCGCGCCTCCTGGAACAGAATTAGAGTGGGATGAATGGGGGCTTGTGGGAGCAAATAAGTTCTTAAACCGGGTCTGGCGCGTTCAGGAGAATTTGAAAGAAAAAGCTGAGCCCGCGTTGGTTAAGGTATTACATAAAACCATCAAAAAGGTTACGGAGGATTTCAGCGAGTTTAAGTTTAATACTGCGATCGCCAGCCTGATGGAACTTACTAATGCAATCTATCAGTCTTCAGCGGATAAAGAGGTATTCTCTAAGTTAGTAATAATGCTTAGCCCGATTACCCCGCATTTTTCCGAGGAGCTCTGGCAGGCTTTAGGCAATAAAGAAAGTATCTTTAAGGCAGAGTGGCCTGTATATGACTCAAAGATGTTAGCTGAGGAGACTGTTACTATTGTTATTCAGGTTAACGGAAAGGTGCGTTCAAAAATAGATGTCCCTAATGATATAGATGAGGCTAAACTAAAAGAATTGGTTTTGGCCGATGCTAAACTCGCCCCCTGGATTCAGAATAAACCCCTCAAGAATTTTATCCTCGTCCCCAAGAAACTCGTTAACATCGTATTATAACCATACTTTAAGAGAGCGCTGAAAAATTCTTAAATATCATATCAGCGCTCTCTGATTACACAGATTACCAGAGATTACACAGATTTCTCCGTCGGAGATTTAATCTGTGTAATCTGCTTTTAATCTTTTAATCAGAGATTGCTGCCTATTTTTAGAATATTTCAGCAATCTCTTTAAAAACAAATCTCCCTATATTCTAAAAATAATACGGTGTAACAACCTTGCTGATTTTCAACAGCCCCGCCAACGGCGGGGCTGTTAATTGATAATTAATAAAAGTCAGCAGAGTTTATTATAATATCAAAAATAAGCGTTAGATTTTGCCTCTTGCTGCGTCTATTTAAGTGAGGGCATAAGTTATGGAATCCCGCCAACGGCGGGACGACATAACTTATCTGCCCGAACTTTTGAGCACTAAACGCTTTGGTCTAGGGAAATCCCGCGTAAGCGGGAACCCCGCCGCAGGCGGGAACGCAGGAGGAGAAGATTATGCTGAGCCTGACTAATGATGAGCGCAGGGTTATTTTATTCTTAGTCTTTGTTGCTTTATTAGGTTTAGGGGTAAATTTTATAGTCAAGCAGTTTACTCCTACAAAAAGTCTTGCCTATTTTAGTGATAGGTTAGGCAAGATAAATTTAAATACCGCGGATAAGAAGCTTTTAATGAGTATATCCGGAATTGGAGAAAAGTTTGCCCAACGTATTATTGAACTTAGGGAGAATCAAGGAAATTTTAGCAGTATAGAAGAGTTGAAAAATATAAAAGGAATTACCGGCGTTAAATTTGACAAGATTAAGGATTATTTAATCGTGGATAATGAAGGATAATCTAGGGCTTATTACAATTTGGTTTTGTTTAGGCATAATATTCACGCATTTATTCAGGGTTCCTTTTTGGCCCGTATATATTGTAGAGTTAGCGCTTATTATAACTTGCGCATTTTTAATAAAAAAGGGATTAAGCTTTAATATATTGCTTTTTTTGCTTGGTTTTATCTTAGGGGCGTTGTGCCTTAAGAATTCATATATAACCCCTAAAAACGATGTATCCAAGTACATTTATTACAAAAATAATACCGTTTATCTTATCAAGGGTTTTATTAATAACCAACCGGTTATTAAGGATGGCCGGGTTTCGTTTATTTTTAGGGCCGAAGAACTGCAGTTTGATAAGGATAAATATAGCGCAGAAGCGCATACTGGCGCATCCGCCTCAGAAGAGGCGCACTTGGCAATCCTTTTTGCCAAGGTGCGAAGCGCCAGGTATAACTCTTGCGGTGACATTTTAGTTTATGCCAAAGATACGGGGCGCTTGGCTTACGGAGAAGAACTAATCTTACTTGGGAATATCCATAGGCCGTACCGTTTATTCAGGGGTAATATATCGGCGGTAATGTGTATAAAAAACAATTCAGCCTTAATCCGTTTAAATAAAAATAAAGGCAGCCTGTTCAGGCGGTTGGCTTTTTGTCTTAAAGATAATATAGAGGCAGTCTTTATTAAACGGCTTTCTCCTTTAACAGCGAGCATTGTTGATGCTATGGTTTTAGGGGAGAAGAGGCGTATTCTTCCGATAGTATATGATTCTATGATAAAGTCTGGGACTGTGCATATCTTGGTAGTCAGCGGATTTAACGTAGGGATAATTGCTTTTATGGCCGGCCTCTTTTTTAAAATATTGAGGATTCCCCGCAAGCTAAGGTATTTTCTGATTATATTTTGTTTAGTTTTTTATTGTTTTATTACCGGGGCATCAGCCCCGGTTGTGCGGGCAACCGTGATGGGGATATTTCTTATTTTAGGTTATTTTCTTAAAAGAGAGCCGAATATTACTAATTCTCTTTCTTTGGCCGCGCTTTTCATCTTGGTTATTAATCCTAAAGAGCTCTTCTCTATAAGTTTCCAGCTTTCTTTTGTTAGCGTAGCAGCCATAATATATTTATATCCAAGGCTCAAATCACTTTTTAGGCTAGAAAAGATAAAAATAAAGTTTTTAAAGGTTATAGTTGAGGGCTGCATGGTATCTTTATCCGCATGGCTGGGAACCTGTGGTTTTATAGCTTATTATTTTAAGATTTTTTCTCCGGTTACTGTCTTAGCCAATATATTTATTGTCCCCTTAGCTACTTTAATTACGCTTTCCGGCTTGAGTATGGTTATTATAAGCCTGATCTTGCCTCTCCTATCCGGCCCTTTTGTCTCTACTAACGAAATCTTGGTAATTATACTCTTAGGAGTGAATAATTTTCTTATTAACCTTCCCTTTGCTTATCTGTATTTATAAATCAGGGGACGGGGGGCTGTCCGATAATAGCCTTTTGGTACACAGAAACGGAATTATTAAAATTTCTCCCGACGAGAAAAAATTTGGTCTTGCTGAAAAATATCGGTTTGGACGAATTCTCGGACAGCCCCACGGTTCTATTTTTCCCCATTTTTTTCCGTTTGACAGGCGCTCCTTGATGAGTTATATTTAAGGCTTAAAGAGAGACAAGGGTGAATTCCGGGGAATTCCGGGGACACATCACTTAATTAAAAAGCGCAGCAGATTGCGGGGAAGGTGTTCCCGCACTTATAGTTTTTTGTGTTTGACAAAGCAAGCCCCTTGTGTTAAGGTTGTAATATTATGCGGCGGATATTCTTAATTTTTTTTATCATTTTTACCTTGTCGGTTAGTTCTGCGTATCCCTTCTGGATCTGGACTCCTAAAACTAGGAAATGGGTTAATCCCAAAAACGTTGCCAAGGATAGTCCTAAGGCACAGTTTGAGTACGCCTTGACTTTTTATAATGAAAAGGAGCTTGGTGATGCCTTGCGCGAATTTAAGAAGCTGCTTAAGGAGTACCCTAAGTCTTTTGAGGCCTCGGAATCTCAATACTATCTAGGCTTGATTGAAGAAACGCGCGAAAATCTTTATGAAGCATACCAAGCGTATCAGAAGGTAATCGATAAATACCCTTTTTCAGAAAGAATTAAAGAGATTATTGAGAAGGAATACAATATCGCTGAGAAATTTATGTCAGGCCAAAAACGCAAGGCCCTAGGCATGGCCCTGCCGGTGGAGAATCCGGCTATTGAGATATTCTCTAAGGTAGTGGATAATTCTACTTATGGCCCATTGGCGCCTAAGGCTCAATATAAGCTGGGTTTAGTTTTAAAAGGCCTAGAGCGTTATTATGAAGCAGAGGATGCCTTTAATAAGGTAATCTCTAATTATCCGGATAGTGAATGGGTGGGGCCGGCGAAATTTCAGATTGCTTCCTGCCGTTCGGCTGTATCGCGCAGTTCTGATTATGACCAGGGCGCAACTCAAGAGGCAAAACAGAAATTTGAGGAGTTTGTCAAGGAGCACCCGGATGCGGTCCTCTCTCAAGAGGCAGAAAGTAATATCGCCAAGCTAAAAGAGAAAGAGGCGGAAGCCAGTTTTAATACCGCCAGGTTCTATGAGAAACAAAAGGCTTACAAGGCCGCTAAGATTTATTATGATAATTGCGTGAATAATTATCCCGAAAGCGCTTGGGCAGCCAAGGGTTTAGAGAGGCTGCGGATAATGGAGAAGAATAAATGAAATATCACGGATTTCAAAAACAGATTACACAGATTATTCTACTATTAGCTATATGCTATATGCCATATGCCATTATGGGTTGTGGTTACACTACGCGTTCCATGATTTCGGATAAATTTCTTACCATATATGTAGCTCCGTTTATTAACAAAATAGATATTACGAGCGAGGGTAATGCCGCTAATAAATACAGGCTTTACCGCCCGATGATTGAAACCGAGATTACTAAATATGTAACCAATAGATATTTATTTGACGGGAATTTAAAACCCACGAAAGAAGAATTGACGGATTTAGTCCTAAAAGGGGAAGTGGTGGAATTCCGCAAGAGCCCTTTACGCTACCTTGATAATGACGAAGTAAGTGAATACCGCATTAATCTTGTGGTAAATATAAGCCTTTGGGATAAAAAAGAGAATAAGCTCATCTGGCAGGAGAATAATTTTACCGGAGATACGGCTTATTTTATTACGGGTTCACAAGCTAAATCAGAGGATACCGCTGTCACAGATGCCCTTACTGACCTTGCCCGTAGAATTGTTGAACGAACAGTTGAGCAGTGGTAAACCCCCGCACCAATTGTTCTTTGGCGAAAACTAACATGCAATTGGTGCGAGGGTAAATAAAAAATGGTCTACCTGCTTATCGGCCAAGACTCGCCTGCCAAAGATATAGAACTAAAACGCATTAGAAAAGAGTTCCTCCTTAAAGAATTAGAACAGTTTAATCTGGATATATTATACGCAGAAGGCCTTTCGCTTAAGGGTTTACAAGAGAGGCTTTTAGTCCTACCGGTTAAATCCCCCAAGAGGGTATTGGTTATAAAGAATTCAGAGAAGCTTGATAAGGAGATAAAGGATTTTATTACTGAGTGGCCCAAGAAGCCATATCACAATATTATTTTGATCCTTGATATAAACCACGAGAATAGAAAAGATGCATTTATAAGAGCTTTAAATAAACATGCCAAGATTATCCGTTTTAGGGAGAATATTTCTTTAAATACTTTTGATTTAAGCCGCTCAATAGAAGAAAGGCGGCCGGATTATGCCTTAAGGGTTTTAAACCAACTTATAAAAGATGGAGAGTGGCCGGAGATGATTTTAGGAGGACTGCGTTATTCTTTAGAGAACAGCCTGATGAGTGCGCCTCAGGTACGCCTTAGGCTTAAGCTCCTTTTAAATTGCGATATAGAAATAAAGACGAGCAAATTAAAGCCCGCTGTTGCTTTAGAGAAATTAGTGGTTAATTTATGCGTCCTTACTTAACCGTTTCATTAAGCGGGATTTTTTTCGGTTGGCAGCAGCTGGATGGATGGTTCTTTTTTTAGCCGCTTTGTCTAATTGGGAAAATATACCGGGCAGTATTTTTTTTGCTTCATCAAGATTCTTAGTGGTAATTAAGCTTATGAATTTCTTGATTGTTTTCTTGAGCTGTTGTTTAATCTTTAAGTTTTGCAGGTGTTTTTTTCTGTCAGCGCGTGTTTTCTTTACTGAGGTTCTACGTCTTGGCATATTAAAATCTCCTTGCACAGTAAGTGCACACCGGCCTCTCAAATAAGGCCGGGTGTTATCATTAGGGATGAATATTGCGATAATCTTAACATAATAGAATTCACATGTCAATAGACAAAGGCATACGTCATTCTAATCTTTCAGTAGCTAAGTCTGCCGGTTTAATCGGCATGGCTACCTTAGCTTCTCGTCTCTTAGGATTCTTCCGCGATATCATTATCGCCAGGCTTTTTGGTGTTTATCTCTATGCGCAGGTCTTTGTTATTGCCTTTAAGATTCCCAACCTTTTCCGCGATTTTGTAGGCGAAGGCGCGGCTAATGCCGCGTTTGTCCCGGTATTTAGCGAATACAATCTCAAACATTCAAAAGAGGAATTTTGGGAATTGGCTAATGCTGTGCTCAACCTTTTGTTGGTAACCCTTATGGCTATAACCATATTGGGCATAACATTTTCTCCTTTTATCGTGCGCTTGATCGCCCCGGGATTTTTAGCTTCCGCAGAAAAGTTTGCCTTGACTGTCAAACTTAACCGGATTATCTTCCCCTATATTTTATTGATTAGTCTGGCTGCTTATTCTACCGCTTTGTTAAACTCTTTGAAACACTTTGTTATCCCTGCTTTTGCTCCTTGCCTTTTAAATATTTCCATAATCGTCTTTGCCCTTTTATTTGGTGAAGGCATAAAAGGATTAGCTCTTGGCGTGCTTACAGGCGGAGTTTTACAATTACTCGTGCAGATCCCGGTGCTCTATAAAAAAGGTTTTAGGCTTAAGATTCCTAAAACCCTCAATCATCCGGGGGCAAGGACTATAGGCAAGCTTATGGTACCACGGGTGTTAAGCTCCTGTATTTACCAACTGAATAATTTTGTGGATTCCATATTTGGTTCTTTAGCCTTGATTGTAGGGGAAGGCGGTGTCGCGGTATTATACTTTTCCTATCGTTTGATTCAGTTTCCCTTAGGGATATTTAGCAATGCCCTTTCTCAAGCAATACTGCCTACTTTTTCTCAACAGGTAATTACGGATGAGGCGGGCAAGTTAAAAGATACGCTTTCCTTTGGCCTGCGCGCGGTATTTTTTGTTATGCTGCCCGTGGGGATTTTTTTTATGGTTTTGGCCAAGCCCTTAGTTACCACTCTTTTTGGGGGGGGAAAATTTGACGTTTATTCTGCCCGGCTTACTGCCAACGCCTTATTCTTTTATAGCATTGGGTTAAGCGCTTATGGCGCGAATAAAATATTGCAATCATGTTTCTTTAGCCTTAAAGATACCATAACTCCGGCTAAGATAGCCGCCTTGAGTTTAATCTTAAACATAACTTTAAACGCTATACTTATGTTTCCTTTTAAAATAGCCGGGATCGCTTTGGCTACTTCCATATCCGGAATAATTACATTCTGTATTTTATTCGCGCTCTTAAAGAAAAAGCTTGGAGATTTTGGATTTAGAGAAATTATTTTTTCTTTCCTACGCGTCCTCGCGGCGAGCATATGCATGGGGGGAGTGTGTTATTTTTCCGTACATCTTAGCGCAAATAAATTTTTGAGCCTTATAATTGCTTTATCTTTTGGTTTTGTATCATATATTATTTTTTGTTTTATTTTTAAGGTTAGCGAAATGCGGCAATTGTGGGGATTGTTGTATAGTAGGATAAAAAAATGACACTGCCGTGTTTCTCGTTCAAGCGCTAGTCGTTGGAGTTTTAGCGGGTCCTGTCACGGGGCGCTTCTTGCGCTTACGCGCTGCGAAGCATTCCCGTGCCACCCGCTAAAAGAGATTATGTCAGTAGGAGGCGGAAGAGAATAATTTGGATATGACTCCTTTTGCAAAAAAAGTTTACCGGGTTATATTAAGCATACCTTTAGGTGAGGTTCGTACTTATAAGTGGGTGGCTAAAAAAGCCGGTTCTAACCGTGCATATAGGGCGGTAGGGACGATATTAAAAAACAATCCCTACCCTTTAATTATCCCTTGCCATCGCGTG
>PEYI01000080.1 GCA_002774445.1 Candidatus Omnitrophica bacterium CG08_land_8_20_14_0_20_41_16
TATAATCGTGATTCTTTGATATTTAACCATTAGCAACTCCTTTCTTCTACTATTATAGCAGATTAAGGTGTTGCATTAGTTGCTTGAACCCAAGCATCTCATCCGAAAGGACGAAAAAGGCGCTTGATGTGATAGCAAAATCCGGGGGTAAAGTAAATTCAATGTACGCGCTTCTGGGCAAATACGACATCGTGCTGATAACGGATTTTCCGGCTGTTGCAGACGTGATGAAGGCATCTATCGTTTTAAACAAGTTGACCGGTATAACCTTTACCAGCTTCCCTGCAATCAGTATCGAGGAATTTGACAAAATCACTGTATAAGCGGGATTACGGGGAGAGATAAAAATAGCCTTGAATGTAGTAAGCAGTCAGGGCTATTTTTATGTTGCGATGTCTCAATAGGGAGCAGAATAATTAAAAATGTAGTATTGTGGCAGTTATTTCTTTAATTGTTGCTTCAGGGGTAGAAGCTCCCGCAGTAACCCCAACCGTTAAAACACCCCTAAACCATTTAGGTTTTAATTCGTCTTTTGAGGAAATCCAGTAGGATTTTCTATTTAGCGATTTTGAAATTTCAAAAAGCCTTTTGGTGTTAGCGCTTGTCCTCGAGCCGATTATAACCATGGCTTCATTTTGAAGAGACAAGGAGTTAATTTCCTCTTGTTTAGTGCGGGTAGGTTTGCATACGGTATTAAAAAATCTTACATTCGGGATGTGTTGCTTTAGTGCGCCAATTATTTTTACTACCTGTTCAATATTCTGCGTAGATTGCACTACTACGGCTGCTTTTTTGATTTTTTTTATCCTATCTATCGGGATATTTCCGGAACTATCTATTACAAGGGCTCGGTTGTTAACTTGTCCGACGATCCCTTTTACCTCATCGTGGGTTGCCTCGCCTATTACGATTATATAATAACCCTGTTTTTTAGATTCTCTAACTATCCTATGGATTTCTTTTACCATGGGGCAGGTTGCGTCAATAATCCCAAAGCCCAGACTTTTAGCCTTGGTTATAGTTTTAGCGCTTACTCCGTGGGCCCGGATTAACAATATCCCATTTTTTCTGCGGCTGAGAGATTTGATTTTTTTAATACCTGCTCTCTCGATAGCCTTTACTACAGCTTCATTATGGACTATATCTCCCAGCATGAATATGTTTCCGCCTGATACAGCGGCCTTATGCGCAATCTGCAAAGCTCTTTTTACTCCAAAACAAAACCCGGCGGATTTCGCTATATTTATCTGCATTAAAAACTCCCTGCCTGCTCGTAAGGCAGGCTTTTATACTTTCGCGGCCTAAACCTTAAGGATTTTTCTTGAAAATTCCCTGAGCGCTTCGCAGTAATTATTGTGCATTTTTGAGGATTTGAGGATTTTTTCCGATTTATCAAGCAGGCATTTTATTTCAGTTTTTGCATAGTCAAGGCTGCCTGACTTAAATAATATTTCGCGGATCTTTTCTAATTCACTTTTGCCTGCTCTTTTTCCCGAGAACAATTTTCTTATTGTCAGTTTATCTTTCTTGTCAGAATTGTTATAAGTATACCATATAAGTAAAGTCCTTTTTGCTTCCGCAAGGTCAGTAAGATTAGATTTTCCTATATCAGTTGATTCGCTGAAAGTCCCGATAATATCGTCTTTAATCTGGAATGCCCTGCCTAAACACATCCCGTATTTAAGAAGCTTGTTAATTTCTTTATGTTCTGCCCCGGCTAAGGTCGCGCCCATTGTAAGGGGGGAGGCAAAGGTATAATTTGCGGTTTTGTAGTCATATATCTTATAAATATCGTTTTTAGTTACCTGTTCTATGGGCTTTATCTCCAAAAGCAGCTCAATGAATTCGCCGCTTTCGGTGTAAAGTGCCGCGGAGATAAGTTTCTTTAAGGCAAGTTCCTTGTGTTTGGGTTTTTCTTTCACAGATAAAAACGCATCTAGGGCCAAGGCATACATTACATCCCCGATGAGGATGGCCAGGTCCTGGCCGTTAAACTTAAGGTTTCGACACCCGGCAAGATGCCTATTAAGCAGGGCATGCATTGAAGGTTTGCCGCGCCTTATACCGGATTTATCAATGATATCGTCGTGGACGAGCATAAAATCATGCAGTAGTTCTAAGGATATTGCGCTACGATATAAGCCGGATGCAGGCTTATTCTTAAATCCCAGGTAACCGATGATAAATAATATCGGCCGCACTCTTTTACCATCGCGCAAAATAAATTCTTTTATATTATTGAACAGAATAGGAGATAGGTGGCTTAAGCGGTAAGCCCTATCTATTTGAGAACTGTAGCTTGTGAGTTCTTTATTAACTAGTTTTTTTATTTCCATAAACATAAATTCATGTTAACATATAGACAATCTCTATGCAAACAAAATATACCCCCAGTAGTGCAATGATTAATAAGAAAAGGGTAGTTTTTTTTATAGTATTCTTTCTATTTTTGGGCGCATCCGCCTCAGAAGAGGCGCACTTGGCAATCCTTTTTGCCAAGGTGCGAAGCGCCACGTATAGTAATGAAAATACCCCTAAGCTGATGGTTTTTCATTCTCCTTCTTGCCATAAATGCCTTGAGGTTAAGAAAACGATTTTGCCCGGCATCGAGGCAGAATATAGAGGTAAGATAGCAATAGAATATTACGATGTTACGGATATTAATAATTATAAATTTCTATTAGGGCTTAAGGATAAATATAATCCGGATATGAAGGAGTTTACTCTACCTGTATTTTTTATACAGGGAAAGTTTTTAAATGGCAAGGCTGATTTAAAGAAGGATTTGCGCAATTTGATCAATGGCTCCTTGGTTGGGTTTAATAATGAGGCAAGCGCAAGGGGGATAGATTTGGCAGCGTATTTTAAGGAATTTAAGCCAATAGCTATTCTCACGGCAGGTTTAGCCGATGGGATCAATCCCTGCGCATTTACGGTTATAATATTTTTTATCTCTTATCTTGCGCTTCAGGGTTACAGGAAGAGGGAATTGATTATTATCGGGTTCTCTTTCATATCCGCAGTATTTATTACCTATATTTTAATTGGTTTGGGGATTTTTAATTTCTTTTACCGTATGCAAGGTTTCCGGCTCTTTAGCAGGATATTTAATATTTCCGTCGGTATATTTAGCATTATCTTAGGGGCGCTTGCGGCTTATGATTTAGTTAAATTCAGGAGAACGCAGGATACCGAAGGCTTGATCTTGCAACTACCCAAGGTAGTCAAGGATCGGATACATTCGGTTATCGGTTTACATTACCGTAAGCCAGAAGGCAGTGGTTTGGCTTCCGATAGCCAAAGCCACAAGGCCCAGGGAAATACAGGTGATAAACCGCGGGTAGGTTTGTTACGGTTGATTATTAGCGCATTAATCACGGGATTTTTGGTTTCTATATTAGAGGCTGTTTGTACCGGCCAGCTTTATTTACCCACGATAACCTTTATTTTAAAAACTACTCCGTTTAAATTACGGGCATTCACGTATCTAATAATCTATAATATTATGTTTATTTTTCCGTTGCTTGTGATATTCATTCTGGCTTTGTTTGGCGTAACCTCAGGCCAATTCGCTAATTTCTTGAAGAAACACCTTGCGGGTGTTAAAATAATTATGGCATTTATGTTTTTTAGTTTAGGTTTATTCTTAGTCTGGAGAGGATAATGTTTAAGGCCTGCATAGTAGTGCTATTATCATTATTTGCTTTATCGGGATGTTATCCGCCAAAGCAGAAGAGTTTAATTGAGCGGCCCTTTGGGACTGAGGGTGATCCCTATACAAAAGATTTTGGTTTGATTAAGGCGGGAGAGATAGTCAGGCAAACTTTTGTCATTAAGAATGAGTCTAAAAAAGTTTTAAATATCAAGGGCGTAACTACATCTTGCGGCTGTACGACATCAGAAATAAAGCATAAAATGCTTATGCCCGGCGAGAGCACTAATTTAGATGTTAAGTTTAATTCTAAAGGTTATTCCGGAGGAGTCGAGCAGTTTGTCTACGTGAACACAGATAGTCTTGACACTCCGATTATTAGGTTTATAATTAAGGCTCAGGTAACTAAACAATGATAGGAGGGTAGGTTAAGATGTGGTCTCTACAATTAAGGATGTGGCTTTTAGTAACATTGCTTTTCGGTTTTATCTATGCTGTCCTGGTTATTATCGGTACTCAATTTTTGCATGTAACCGGGTTTTCTTTCTATCTTATTTTGTCTTTAATAATAATGTTTATTCAATATATGCTGGGGCCTAAGATAGTAGAATGGACTATGCGGGTAAAATATATCCAGAGGCAGGATAATCCGCGCCTATTTCAGATGGTAGAGAGTTTAAGTAATAGGGCCAATATCCCTATGCCTAAGATCGGCATAGCCCAGATTGAGATTCCCAATGCCTTTGCTTTCGGCAGAAGCATAAGAGACGGCAGGGTCTGCGTTACCCAGGGTATTCTTGGCCTTCTTAGCGATGATGAATTAAGGGCAGTCTTAGGCCATGAGCTGACCCATCTTAAAAATCGTGATGTCCTGACGATTACCATTCTTTCGGTTATCCCGATGATAATGTATAGGATTGCCTGGCAGTTTTTGTTTTTCGGCCGCAGGAGGGATAGCCGCAGCGGAAATACGGTTTTAATCGGAGTGGCCGCTTTTATTTTCTATTTTATTACGAATTTGTTAGTGCTTTA
>PEYI01000060.1 GCA_002774445.1 Candidatus Omnitrophica bacterium CG08_land_8_20_14_0_20_41_16
GTTAGACTAAGAAAGAGCTTAACTTGGCACGCATCTGTGTAATCTTTTAAAAATCTGTGTAATCAACAGCCCTGAACGATTTTTGTGAAGGGCTGAATACTTAAGAAATAGGATGTGTCCCTATTTTTAAATTTTTACCTATTTTTAAAAAATCCCAGGATATATCTTTCAAATTTCCTTTAAGCATTATTTTAGTATCTAACCTTTAGAAGACAAAGCCCGGAAGCTGGCACGGTCTGGCCGGCGAGCCTGCGGTCCTTAAGTCTTAATATCTTTTTTAATGAGCCTTCCGCAAACCTGCCTCTTCCTATTTCAATCAGCGTACCCACGATATTCCTTACCATATTATAAAGAAACCCGTCTGCCTCTATATCAATATAAATCATGTCTTTATTCTTAGTAATCACTAATCTTTTAATAGTTTTAACCGGGTTTCTTTCTTTGCCCAAGGATGCCTGAAAAGACCTGAAATTATGTCTACCCAATAAAACCCGGGACTCCCGACGCATAAGCCTTAAATCCAAATAATGCGGATAGAAGAAAACTATATCCTTCATTAAAGGAGAAGAATACGCCCGGTTTAATATTGTGTAGCGGTAAATCTTGGCCTTACTTGAGAAACGGCTATGAAAATCCGAAGACTCCTCTTTCATTCCGGATATTTTTATATCCTGAGGCAGGAAGCCATTCATGCCTAATTTTAATTTATCAAGCGGTATTTTAGAACGGGTATGAAAATTTGCTACCTGAGCTAAGGCATGCACTCCGGCATCGGTCCTGCCGGAAACAATTAATTTTACCTTTTCTCCCAGAATTTTACCAAGCGCCTTCTCTATTACTCCCTGAATGCTTTTCTTCTTAGTATTAGGCTGGACTTGCCAACCGCAGTAATTCCTGCCATTATACTCTATTTCGAGTTTAAGATTACGTCCCGACGCCCTCACTTCGTTTCGGGGTCGGGATCCCGACTTCCGACGGAAACGTCGGAACGCCGGGACATTCTTTAGTTTCATTTGATTAGCTCTTCCGCAATCTGCACCGCATTGGTAGCCGCGCCTTTACGCAGATTATCCGCTACAACCCACAGCCATAGCCCGTTTTTAACAAAAGCATCCTGCCGGATGCGGCCGACAAAAACCTCATCCCTACCCTCAACATCCTTAGGCATAGGGTATATATTATGATTAGGGTCATCCATAAGGATTACCCCCGGTGATTTAGAAAATATCTCCCTAACCTTATTTACGCTGATATATTTATCTGTCTCTATATATACCGATTCAGAATGCCCTGTTCTTACGGGGACTCTGACCGTAGTCGCGGATATCTTAAGTTTAGGCGCGTGCATAATTTTATGCGTCTCTTTAACCAATTTCCACTCTTCGTTAGTGTAATCCCCCTCCGCAAAACTTCCGATATGCGGAAAAACATTATAAGCTAACTGCTGGGGCATAGACTTATTGACTGCGCCCACATGCACATTATTAAAACCGCCCTGAGCGATTAAAGAAGTCTCTTCTTTTAATTGCTCAACCGCGCCTTTTCCCGCTCCGCTTGCAGCCTGCAGGGTAGTAACGATTATCCTTTTAATCCCGGCTTTTTTATGGATGGGATTTAGGGCAACGACCATCTGGATAGTTGAACAGTTTGGATTTGCAATTATACCTTTGTGGCTCTTAACGTCAGCGGCGTTTACTTCAGGTACAACTAAAGGCACCTGAAGATCCATTCGGAAATCCGCGCCGTTATCAATGACTACTGCTCCCTTTTTTACCGCTTCTGCCGCATAAGTAACAGCCGCGCCTTTTTCACCCTCAGTTCCGGCAAATAAAGCAATATCAATACCTCCAAAACCATCCGGGGTAATAGGCTTAACCGAATAAATTTCTCCGTCAACTTCTATATCGCGCGCTGAACGCGCAAATACGCGTAATTCATTAACCGGAAAATTGCGCTGCTTTAAAACCCGCAACATCTCAATTCCTACTGCGCCCACGCCTATAACCGCAACATTATATTTTTTCATCTATCCTTCCCTCCCCTACCACTATTAAAATTTATATTTTATTTAACGGGTGGCTTGGGTGTTTTCGAAGCGCGTCAGCGCTAGAAAATACCCAAGACAGGACCCGTTAAATATGAATAAATTATAAATTTTTAACTACCAAATCTCCGACTTCAGTGGTCGAATAACCCATCTTACCCGCAGCCAAAGATTTCAATTTATTATTCGCGACCTTTATGACTGCTGCCTCAATTGCCTTACCTGCCTCAATCTCACCTAGGTTTTCCAACATCATCCCTACGGCACAAATAGCAGCCAGAGGGTTAATCACATTCTTACCTGTATATTTTGGGGCACTTCCACCAATGGGTTCAAACATAGAGACACCCCGAGGATTGATATTGCCGCCGGCAGCAATACCCAGGCCACCCTGAATCATTGCCCCCAAATCCGTAATGATATCGCCAAACATATTATCGGTAACAATCACATCAAACCACTCCGGATTCTTAACAAACCACATTGTGGTTGCATCTACATGCGCATAATCCGTAGCCACATCGGGATACTCTTTAGCTACTTCATTAAATACTCTCTGCCAAAGATCCCAGGCATAGGTTAAGACATTGGTCTTGCCGCAGAGAAGAAGCTTTTTTGTCTTGTTGCGTTTACGACAATACTCAAATGCATAACGGATACAACGTTCAACCCCTTTACGGGTATTATAGGATATTTGAATGGCCACTTCGTCTTTTGTGCCCTTGGCCTTAAATTCTCCCATGCCTTTATAAAGCCCCTCAGAATTCTCGCGGACGACTACAAAATCAATATCTTGCGGTTGTTTGGCTTTTAAAGGGCAGAAGGCCGCGTTATATAATTTCACCGGCCGAAGATTTATATACTGATCCAAGGCAAACCTTAATTTAAGCAACACCCCTGCCTCAATAATCCCGGGTTTAACTCGCGGGTCGCCTACAGCGCCAAGATAAATGGCGGAATATTTTTTAAGCTCTTCAATATCACTATCATCCACTAACTTGCCGGTCTTTAAATACCTCTGCCCGCTAAAATCAAAATCCTTAGCCTCGTATTTAAAACCAAACTTTTTAGCTGCTGCTTCCATTACTTTCATTCCTTCGGCCACTACCTCCGGCCCGGTCCCATCACCGGGGATTACCGCGATTTTGTGCATATGCTTATCTCCCATACATTACTTATCTTGTCGCGAAAATAGTGGAAAATAGGGACAGCGACCATTTTTTAAATAAGGTAGTAACCAGTAAAAAAAATGGTCGCTGTCCCTATTTTCCCTGCTGGCGATACTTGATATAATTCATCAGCCCGCCCTCTTTTACAATCTCCTGTAAGAATTCGGGAAAGCCTTGAGTTTTATAAGTTTGGCTTTGTGTAATATTCCTTATTATACCGCTAGCCAAATCTATCTCAACTAAATCCCCTTCTTTTATCTTATCCACATCAAAAGATTCTAAGAACGGCAAGCCTATATTTATGGCATTTCTAAAGAATATGGCGGCAAAACTCTTAGCCAATACCGCGGACACGCCGCAGCCTTTAATCGCTAAAGGCGCGTGCTCCCGCGATGAACCACAGCCAAAATTGTTGCCCGCGACAATTATATCTCCCAGGGTTACCTTCTTGGTAAAATCCGGGACAATTGCCTCCATGCAATGGCTGCCTAACTCTTTGGCGTCGATTGAAACTAAATATTTAGCGGATATAATATCGTCGGTGTTTATATCGTCACCAAATTTATGGACCTTACCTTTGATAATCATCGTTAATGCTATAATTCTCTGGTTCTAAGGTTCGCAAGTTCTAATGTTCTGTAGTTCAAAGGATTGTTATCCGTTAACTTACGAACCATAGAACTTACGAACTATAGAACTATATTTCCTCAGGATGCGTAATTCTGCCCGTAATCGCCGAAGCAGCTGCTACTGCCGGATTAGACAAATAGATAAAAGACTTCGGGCTGCCCATCCTGCCGATAAAATTCCTATTAGTGGTAGCAATGCAGGTTTCGCCCTCGGCAAGAATACCCATATGCCCGCCTAAACATGGGCCGCAGGTAGGAGTTGAAAACACCCCTCCAGCCTTAACAAAAATTTCCACCAATCCCTCTTTTACTGCCTGCAGATAAATCTTTTGAGTTGCTGGGAAAACAATTAATTTAACACCAGGAGCAGCCTTCTTGCCTTTAAGAATCCTAGCGGCAATCCTTAAATCTGAGAGCCTACCATTAGTGCAAGAACCAATTACTACCTGATCCAGCCTAATATCCCTTAATTCACTGGCTGGTTTTACATTACTGGGTAGATGCGGACAGGCAACCTGTGGCTCTAAAGCAGTAACATCCCATTCATAAATCTTCTCATAACTAGCATCAGGATCGCTTTTTAAAGCTCTTAGCTCATGGCTCATAGCTCTTAGTCTTTTACTATGAGCTATGACCTTTTGACTATGAGCTCGCTTGACGTAGTCAAAGGTAATCCCATCCGGCTCAATTATCCCCGCCCTGCCTCCTGCCTCAATAGCCATATTGCTCATTGTAAACCTATCATCCATGCCTAACTTACGGATAACCGGCCCGCTAAATTCCATTACCTTATATAACGCGCCGTCTACGCCTATTTTACCTATGGTAAAAAGTATGAGATCCTTACCCCCTACCCACTTATTTAACTTACCCCTAAAGATAAACTTAATTGTCCCGGGAACCTTTAACCAAACCTTGCCATCCACAAAACTTCTGGCTAAGTCTGTTGAGCCCACACCTGTAGAATAACACCCTAAGGCCCCATAAGTGCAAGTATGCGAATCCGCGCCGATAACTAAATCTCCCGGCAAAACTAAGCCCTTCTCAGGAAGCAAGGCGTGCTCTATACCCATGCGCCCGACTTCAAAATAATTAACTATCCCTTGCTCTTTGGCAAAGTTAGCTAGGGCCTTACACTGGTTAGCACTCCTTAAATCCTTAGCCGGAGCAAAATGATCGGGAACAAGGACTATTTTCGTTTTATCAAAGACCTGCTTAAACCCTGCTTTTTTAAACTCCTCAATAGCAACAGGAGCAGTAATGTCATTGCCTAAAGCAGCATCAACCCTAGCCTCAATAAACTCACCAAGCTTTATGTCTTGTTTATCAGTATGGGCGAGCAATATTTTTTCGGCGATTGTATATGCCATATTGAAATACCTCAGGTCGATAGCCTATAGTCTATCGACTATTGACCCATAGAGTTTCAAATTATTATTCCTTAAACTTCCTTACGATTAGACTGGCATTATGCCCGCCGAAACCAAGAGAATTAGACATGCAGACTTCAACTTTAACCTTACGGGCAATATTGGGGACATAATCTAAGTCGCACTCCGGATCCGGGTATTCATAATTTATGGTAGGCGGAATAATGCCATCTCTTATCGCCAGGCAGCAGGCTATAAACTCAACCCCTCCGGCAGCACCTAATAGATGGCCGGTCATAGACTTAGTTGAAGAAACCATTACTTTCTTGGCATGGGCGCCAAAAGCCCTTTTCATAGAAAACGTTTCAATTTTATCGTTGAGCTTAGTGGATGTCCCATGCGCGTTAATATAATCCACATCTTCAGGATTAAGCTTGGCATCGGCTAAAGCTAAACTCATTGCCCGTCCCGCACCTTCGCCATCCGGATCAGGCGCGGTTATATGATAGGCATCGCAAGTCATACCAAAACCTACTATCTCAGCAATGATCTGCGCCTTTCTCTTCTTAGCGTGCTCTAAAGTCTCCATTACCACCAAACCACAACCTTCAGCTATAATGAAACCGTCGCGATCACGGTCAAACGGCCGTGAGGCCTTAGCAGGTTCATTATTTCTTTGAGATAGGGCCCTTAAAGCACAAAACCCGCCTACAGCTGTAGCTACAACGCAGCTCTCTGTGCCCCCGGAAATTATCACATCCGCATCCCCGCGCTCTAAAATCCGAAAGGCATTGCCTATTGCGTGTGAACCTGAAGCGCAAGCAGTAGCCACGCAAAAATTAGGCCCTTTTAAACCAAAGGTAATCCCGACAAAACCGCTTGCCTCATTAACAATTAACATAGGTATAAGAAAAGGGGACAAGCGCGAAGGGCCTTTATTCAAGAAAACCTTATGTTCTTCTTCTATTGTCTGTAAACTCCCGATCCCTGAACCGATTAAAACGCCGATACGTTCCCTATTCTCTTTATTTAAATCCAGCCCAGAGGAATCAATAGCCTGCTTCGTGGAGGCAACCGCGTATTGCACAAACTTAGCCGTGTGCTTAATATCTTTAAAATCCATGCCATATAAGCTAGGATCAAAACCTTTTACCTCTCCGGCAATCCGGGAGTCAAAATCGGCAGCGTCAAAGCTAATCAGGGGGCCAACGCCGCCTTTACCCTTTTTTAAGGAATCCCAGAAGGTAGAGACATCATTGCCCACAGGAGAAATAACTCCTGAACCTGTAATCACTACTCTGTTTTCCATCTTTATTCTAATATAAATTTACCCCGCAAAGACAAAATGCGGGGTAAATTAGTCTAACTCTCTAAATTATTGTTTTACTTAGCGCTCTTTTCTTCAATATATTTAATGGCATCACCTACCTTAACGATCTTCTCGGCATCCTCATCAGGTATTTCAATACCAAACTCTTCTTCTAAAGCCATAACTAACTCTACCGTATCTAAAGAGTCCGCGCCTAAATCGTCCACAAAAGAAGCCTCGGGAGTAACCTCTTCCGGCTTAACACCTAACTGCTCTGCTATAATTGACTTAACTTTCTCTTCTACTGCCATTGTTTTTCCTCCTTGTGTAGAGACACACACCCGCGCAATTTTCGCCACCTGGCGAACACCCGCGTAATTTTCGCCACCTGGCGAACACCCGCGTAATTCCTATAAACGCGGGGTGCCTTTTAACGCGGGGTGCCTTTTAGCGCGGGGTGTTTCATATACCTTACACCATCACCATTCCGCCATCTATGATAATCGTCTGTCCGGTGATATAATTAGACTCTTCTGACGCTAAGAATAAGCAGACATTAGCAACATCCTGAGGTGTCCCCAGCTTGGCCATGGGGATTGCTTTAAGCATCTTAGTCTTTACATCCTCAGAAAGCTTGGCGGTCATATCGGTTTGTATAAATCCCGGCGCCACGGCATTAGCATTGATGTTGCGCGATGCTAACTCTTTGGCTGTGGTTTTAGTAAGAGCGATTATACCTGCCTTGGAAGCGGCATAATTTGCCTGACCCCAGTTACCCATCAGGCCGATTATAGAAGCGATGCTTATAATTCTACCGCTTCTCTGCTTAACCATAGGCCGAGACACGGCTTTAATACAGTTAAATGTCCCTTTTAAATTGACATTTATAACCGCATCCCAATCCGCAGGAGACATCCTCAGTAAAATATTATCCTTAGTAATCCCGGCGTTGTTAACTAATATATCAACCTTTCCAAATTTGTCAAGAATTTTGTTCACTCCCTCTTCCACTTTTCCATAGTCAGTAACATCTATTTCTAAGGCCATCGCTTTTCTACCTAAGGCTTCAATATCTGAAGCTGTTTTTTGGGCTGCCTCAAAGTTTACATCCGCCACGACAATATTCGCGCCCTCTTTGGCAAAAACCATAGCAATAGCCTGGCCTATGCCTCTTGCCCCGCCGGTTATAAACGCAACTTTATCTTGTAATCTCATATTTATCCTCACTTTTAGCGTAGAGCGTTTAGCGTTTAGTTTTACTATCCGCTATACGCTATCCGCTAAACGCTAATTTTCAGGATATCTTCTTTTTTTTCTATATTTATCACATTCGCGCCGGGATCAATGCGCTGCATCAAACCCTTTAAGACCCTACCTGGGCCAAATTCAATGAAATTGCATATTCCTTTAGAGAGTATCAATCTCATCGAATCTTCCCATTTCACCGAAGAACACATCTGATAGACTAAATTTTCCTTTATCTGGACAACCTTATCCTCAGGCAGCGCCGTGTAATTACTCATAACCGGGACTAGGGGGTCTTTCATAGGTGTATTTTCCAATGCCTTCTTAAGCCCTACTGAGGCTTCCAACATAAGCGAAGAATGAAAACCGCCGCTTACCTCTAGCATAATCACCCTTTTCGCCCCTGCCTTAGCGCATAAATCCGCCGCCCTTTCTACCGAGCCAGCTCTACCTGATATAACTATTTGGCCGGGGCAATTCAGATTAGCAATCTCTGCATGGGTACTCAGGCAGATACTTTTAACTTTTGCCGAATCCAAATCTAAAACCGCGGCCATCTTGCCCGGATATTTCTTAGCTGCCTCATCCATCAGCTCGCCCCTTATCTTAATTAAACGGATGCCATCCTCAAACTCAAGGCTTCCTGAAGATATTAAAGCGCTGTATTCGCCTAAACTTAAACCTGCCATATAACTAGGAGTAATACCTGGCGCTTCGCACCTTGGCAAAAAGGATTGCCAAGTGCGCCTCTTCTGAGGCGGATGCGCCAGTATGCGCTTCTGCGCTATACCTGACTTAGTTTTGAATGATTCAAAGGCGGCGATAGTAGCTGTTACAATCGCTGGCTGGGAGATATTGGTCATTTTGAGCGCGTCTTCCGGGCCCTCAAAGCAAAACCTCTTTAAGCCAATTCCTAAAATATCCTCTGCTCTGTCAAAGACCGATTTAGCCTCGGGAAAATTATCATATAAATCCTTTCCCATGCCTACATATTGAGAACCCTGCCCGGCAAATAAAAAAGCGTATTTTCCCATAATTCCCTGATTTTTCACCTGCCGCAATAGTTAGTTACAAATCTATAACACAGGCGCCCCAGACTAAGCCCGCGCCGAAAGCATCCAATAGAATTGTATCGCCTTTCTTAACCCTGCCATCTTTAACTGCCTCAACTAATGCCGTCGCAGTAGAGGCGCTGGACATATTCCCGTATTTTTCTATATTAAGATATATTTTATCCTCGGGTATGCCTAACCTCTTAGCCACTGCCATAATAATCCGGGAATTTGCTTGATGCGGGATAATAAGGTCTATATCCTTAAACGTTAAACCCGCCTGCCTTAAAACTGTTCGCGCCGCTTCAGTCATAATTTTAACCGCAATCTTAAACAACTCATTCCCCTGCATTTTAAGATAATGCAACCGGTTATCCACGGTTTCATGAGACGCTGGCTTACGTGAACCTCCAGCCGGAAGATTCAACAATTCTCCTTTTGAACCATCGCAACCTAAGTAAGCAGAGATTATCCCCCCGGATTCAACTTTCGATAATACACATGCCCCTGCCCCGTCTCCAAGCAAGACACAGGTATTCCTATCTTTCCAGTCAGTTATCGCGGAAAGCTTCTCCGCGCCAATAACTAAAGCATTCTTATATGTGCCGCGAACAATAAACTGATTAGCTATGGATAAGGCATAAACAAACCCCACGCAGGCAGCAGAGATATCAAAAGCTGCGGCCTTCTTAGCCAGAAGAAAATTCTCTACAATGGATGCTACCGAAGGGAAAGCCATATCCGGCGTTATCGTAGCGACGATAATTAAATCCAAATCTTGCGGATTTAAATGGGCATTTTCTAAGGCTTCTCTTGCGGCTTTTATAGCTAAATCCGAAGTCGCTTCATTATCTGCGGCGAGCCTACGCTCTTTTATCCCGGTGCGGCTTACAATCCACTCATTAGAGGTATCCACCATCTTCTCTAAATCTGCATTAGTGAGAATCCTCTTAGGTAAATACTCCCCTACTCCAATTATGCCTGCTTTTTTCATTTTAGGTCATAGGTTATAAGTCATAGGTATAAACTAACGCCTAAGACCTATCACCTATTTGATATTGCCTCTAAAATTTTCTCATTAAACCTGCGCTCAACTTCTTCCTTGGCTACCCGGATAGCATTTTTTATGGCCTTGGCATTAGAACGACCATGACCAATAATCACCACGCCATTAACTCCCAATAAGGGCGCGCCGCCATATTCGGCATAATCTATCTCTTTCTTAAAACGTTTGAGGCTGGGTAAGAGAAAAAACAATCCTATCTTTCCCAAAAAATTACTTAAAAGATGCCTTTTTAAAAATACCTGCATTGCCTCAGCCGCGCTCTCAGATACCTTTAGGGCCACATTGCCCACAAAACCGTCACAGACAATAATATCGCATTTACCGGAGAAAATATCTTTGCCTTCCACATTGCCGATAAAATTAAGATTACTCTTCTGCAGGAGTTCATGCGTCTGGCGCATAAATTCAGTCCCCTTAATTTCCTCCTCGCCTATATTAAGAAGCCCAACAGAAGGATTCGGCTTATTAAGAATGTTACGGCAATAAACTTGGGCCATGATCCCGTATTGAAGAAGCTGCGTAGGCTTAGGATCAATGTTGGCGCCTACATCAATAATTAAAGTTATACCCTTTAAGGCAGGAGTAACAATGGCTATGCCCGGACGTTCGACACCCGGAATAAGGCCTAGGCCTAAGGTCGCAGCGCAAACAACTGCTCCGGTATTGCCAGCGCTAAAGAAACCTTCTGCCTTGCCGTCTTTTACAAGATTTACTCCGACGACAATGGAAGAATTCCTTTTACGCCTTATACTCGTCGCTGCCGGCTCGCACATCTCAATTACCTCCGGCGTATGGACAATCTCAATATTTGCGCCTGAATATTTAGCCTTTTTAAGTAAAGGGATAATTTTTGCCTCATCCCCAACCAAAATTACCGTGGTATCATATTCCCTAACCGCGGCTATAGTGCCTTCAACAACTACATCGGGCGCATAATCGCCGCCCATAGCATCAACGACTATTTTCATATTATTTTAGCTCTTGGCTCATTGCTCATAGCTCATAGCTGGAAGGAATACCTATCAGCTATAAGCTATCAACTATGAGCTAAATGTTAAGTACCTCTCTTTTTCTTCTCCTTTACTTTTATTTCAACAGCCTGCTTACCTTTGTAATAACCGCAAACAGGGCATACGCGATGGGCCAGCTTTAGTTCTTTACATTGGGGGCATTTGATAAGATTAGTAGATGCTATTTTCCAGTGTGTGCGGCGCTTTCGGCCGCGCGTTTTAGAATGCCTTCTCTTGGGTAGCGCCACAGTGACAACCTCCTTCGTTTAAATTCGCTCCGCATTTGGGGCAAAGGCCTTTACAATCAACCTTACACAAAGGATTCATGGGATAATCCAGGATTATCTCTTCCCTTATATCCGAATCCAGCTCGATCATGGGATCCGCTTTATCCATAGCGTAATTTAACTCAATCTTCCGGCTATAATCTATTTTTTCTTCCTTAAGACAACGCGCGCAATTTATATTCATAAGCGCACTCAAGAATAGAATTACATTAACAGCATCGTAACTCTTATGAATAATTGCCTTAGCCTTTATAGGGCCTGGGAATCTGATTATATCCGTATCTAAATCAAGCCCTTTAGGGCTAAATTCCTCGGTCAGGATTACGCCTTCTTCGGGTATCTGCCGGGTATCTATTTTCACCCCGCCCTTCCTTCCATATCTGACTATCCTTTAAGGAAAGACTGTGCTAGACAACTTTTCCTTAAGCGCCTTCCCCACAAAATCCGGGACAAAATTAGATAAATCCGCACCCAAAGATGCCGCTTCTTTTAAAAGCTTAGAGGAGAGATAACTATACGACTCATGAGGCATAAGAAAGATAGTTTCAATATCCGGTGATAGTTTCCTATTGGTAAGCGCCATCTGAAATTCATATTCAAAATCCGAAAGCATACGTAAACCGCGGATTAAAACTTTAACCTTATGTTTACGGGCATAATCTACCACTAAGCCGTCAAATTCAACAATCTCAATTCCTCTTAACTCTTGAGTAGCTTTTTTGAGCATCATCACTCTTTCTTGAACGCTGAAAAAGGGATTCTTATGCTGGCTATGCGCCACCGCCACAATCACCTCGGGAAATATCTCCTGCGCCCTCTTAATCAAATCAATATGGCCATAGGTTACCGGGTCAAATGTCCCTGGATATATCGCTGTCTGGCACATTTCATTTCCTCGTTGAATTCAGGTTACGTTTACCGTGAACCGTTAACCGTCACACGGTAAACGGTTAACGTAACATTTTATAGAACGATAATGTAGTGTCTCCGTATGTTGACTGCTTCAATAAACTTAAAACTCCCAGGCGCTCTGGAAGACTTTCTTTCTTAGAATGCTGCGCTATTATTAAACCAGTGGGCGATAATATATCATAAGCCATTATGGTTTGCAAGGTTTTTTTTGCCGCAGAAAGCGGCACACCAACCTTTCCTTTAGGGTTGGGTGTTGCCGTCTCCTTGTGATATGGGGGGTCAAGAAAGATGATATCAAATTTTCGGCCACCCTGAGCCAGCCTTTTGACCGCAACTTGGGTATCTAAAGGCAGTATATCGTATGTAGGATATAGGACATAGGATAAATTTTGGGTTAAGGCCTTCAGTACCTGAGAATTATTCTCTACAAACACTACCTCTTTTGCGCCCCGCGAAGCTGCCTCTAATCCAACCGCGCCTGAACCAGCAAATAGCTCTAAAAAAGATAACCCTTCAATATCGCCAAGGATATCAAAGATAGCCTTCCTGACTATATTCTGCGTTGGCCGAATGCCTTTCGGCATCTTTAGATTTCTGCCTTTATATATACCCGTAGTTATGCGCATGTTTTAGTTGTCAGTTGTCAGTTGTCAGTTGTCAGTCTTATCGGCTAACAACTAAAAACTAACAACTAAAGACTAATTTCTCATATTCCGGAAACTTTCGCAATAAACTTTCCTTTAATAGCTGATTTTGCCTGCTTACCAAATGCGGGTCAGCGCTAATCAACTTCACTGCTTCTTCTCTGGCTCTCTTTAAAAGCTGCATCTGGGTTAAAGGATTGGCTATTTTAAGCTCGCTTAAACCATGTTGTTCTCTCCCAAAAAACTCCCCGGGCCCTCTTATTTTTAGGTCTTCCTCGGAAATTCTGAATCCGTCGCTGTATTTGACCATTGCCCCAAGCCTGAAGACAGCCTCCTCGGTTTTAGCATCTGAAATAAGTATACAGCAAGAGGCATCACTACCCCTGCCTATCCTTCCGCGCAACTGATGCAACTGAGACAAACCGAAACGTTCGGCATACTCAACAATCATGCAAGTAGCTGAAGGTATATCAATACCTACTTCTAAAATAGTTGTAGAAATCAAAATGTCGAGTTTTTTATTCTTAAACGCGGACATAATTTTATCCTGTTCCTCCTGCTTTAATCTTCCATGAATAAGGCCTAATTTAAATTCTTTAAATTCGCTGGCCTTTAATTCAGCATACATCTTTTTAGCGCCAGAGATATCCAGGGCCAACGATTCTTCGATAACCGGATAAATAATATAAACCTGATTGCCCCGCGTTAGCTCTTCCCTGGCTATTTTATATGCCTTCTGCCTCTTAGCCGCATCAAATAAAATTGTCTTCATCACTCCCCTTCCCGGAGGGAGTTCCCTAATAATAGAGATATCTAAATCTCCGTAAAGAGTAATCGCGAGGGTCCGGGGAATTGGGGTTGCAGTCATTATAAGCACATCAGGATTAATTCCTTTTTGGGGAAGGAGCGCGCGCTGGCCAACCCCGAACTTATGCTGCTCATCAATGACTACTAATCCAAGATTCTTAAAAATAACTCCTGCCTCTAAAAGCGCATGCGTACCGATCACCAAATCAACCTTACCTTCCTTTATTTCCCGCAATATTTTTCCCTTATCCTTTTTATCTATGCTTGCAGTAAGTAAACCAATCTTTATTGCTTTTGCCTGCGATTTTATCTTATCATAATGTTGCCTGGCTAAAATCTCTGTAGGCGCCATAAAGGCAACCTGATAACCGCCTTGAATTGCCATAATACCGGCAACCGTAGCCACAACGGTCTTGCCTGAACCCACATCGCCCTGCAATAAACGTTGCATAGGTTTAAGAGAAACCATATCTGATTTTATCTCCTGAATTACCCTCTCTTGCGCTATGGTTAATTTAAATGGCAACCCTCTAATAAAAACTTCTACCATCCGGCCATCTACTTTATGCGCTATGCCTAATTTACTCTCTCTATTTAGCTTACGCAAAATCAACGGAACCTGAAAAATAAAAAACTCCTCAAAGGCAAGACGGGTATAAGCTTTTTTTTGTAAGTCAAGGCTCTCGGGGAAGTGTATATTAATTATGCTCTTGGCTAAATTCTCCAATCCATTCCTTGACCTTATATCATAAGGTAAGCAGTCATTTAGTTTAGGCAAGTATTCATCCAAAGCGGTTTTCATGATTTTGCGGAAGGTTCTCTGGCTTAAGCCATCAGGTAATGTATAAACCGGGACAAGCCGGCCCACATTGAACTCTCCACCCAGCCCCTGTTCACAGGGGCTGGGTCCTGAAACAATCTCAAATTCAGGATTGCTCATCTGCAAACGGCCGGCATAACGCTCTACCTTACCGTATAATATTAAACTCTTGCCTGGTTTAAGGTATTCCTTAAGATAGGGCTGATTAAACCAAACGCATGATACTCTCCCCGTCTCATCTCCTACCTCGGCTTGCGTTATACTAAAACTTCTTCTACGCCATGAATTGCGCTGGCCTGAAGCTAAAACTTGCACTTTGATCGTCTGGATTTTACCTTCTTCTAAATCAGAGATAGTAACTAAGTTAGTGCGGTCTTCATAGCGCCGGGGAAAATAATACAACAGGCCGAGGATAGTATAGATGCCTAAATTAGTAAAAGCCTTTGCCCTTTTCGGGCCGATTCCTTTTAGGTATTGAATGGGGACATCCTGTGGATTACTCATGTCAAACATTATACTATTCTTAAGAATAACTTTAAAGAATTATCTATTTTCAACGGATAAGCAAAAACCGGGGACGCTCCCCAAAGGGACACTCTGCTGATATGAAGACTGGCACCTTGGGGAGCGTCCCCTAGGACTTGAAATTTGACAAGAAATATGGCATACTTACATTGCAGGTGAAGAAGAAACACGTAACAAGGAGGAAGGCAAGATAGCGAAAGCTAAAAAGGCCTATCACCTACAAGAAAACCCCGGGAAACTACGGGGCTTTTTTGTTAATGAGGCCACAACTTATGGAGCGAATGAAATGAGCGAACATAAGTTGTTTGGCCGAATTAATACTTGGCATCGAAGATGCCAAGTATCTTCAGTAATCTGCATAACTTACGGAAGCGCTGAAAGCGAACGTAAATTATCTGCCCGAACTAATACTTGACCGCGCAGCGGTCAAGTATCTTTCCCTATAATCTTCAAGCGTTTACGCGAGGGATAGTTCAAGGAACTAACGCAACACCTTAATCTGCTATAATAGCAGGAAAAGGAGTTGCATATGGTTAAATATCAAAGACTCACAATGTTAGAACGCGAAGAAATAAGCCGACAAATTGCTTCTGGAAATAGCTTACGCGCAATAGCCAGAAGCATTGGTAGGGCGCCTAGCTCTATATCCCGCGAAATTATTCAGTCAGGAGTCGTAGAGCAAAAATATTATCGAGCTGTCTTCGCACAGCAGTACTCAAACAAGATGCGCCATAAACTACGAAAAAATCGTAAGCTCGCTAACAACATACCTCTGCGTAAAATAGTGCTTTATTATTTAGCAAAGAACTGGTCACCGGAACAGATTGCCAAACGGCTCATTATATTGTATCCTAATGATATGGATATGCGCATCTCTCATGAAACAATTTATTCTTATATCTATGTTCTCCCCCGCGGGGAATTAAAACGTCAGTTTATATCTTGTCTACGAAGGGCTCATAAGCATCGCCGTAAAATAAATAAAAACC
>PEYI01000041.1 GCA_002774445.1 Candidatus Omnitrophica bacterium CG08_land_8_20_14_0_20_41_16
GATCATGCTACTCACCTCCTTTCGATTTGTTTTTTGTTTTGTTTTTACTTGGCTCATGTGAGCCTCCTTTCTTTTGACGCCGAAAATTAAAACCCAAGAACTTGAAGTATTTTTTGAGGCACACCACAAAAAATGCGGTCTTTTGTCAAGAAAACAGGTATGCCCGAAGGGAGTGAGCGCCAAGCGAACGAGCATCAGTGGAGTCCTTTGGAAAAATTGAGACTCCCCGCAAGGGGCAGAATACTTCTGATACCTAAAAAGCCTTTCCGAGGCAGACCACGAAAAGGCTTTTTAGGTAGAGATGAATTTTTTCAAAGGATTTTCTTGCACAAAAGTCAGGCTTGGGTTATTGTAGGCGGATAAAAAGAAAGGAGGGTTACGTGACGGCAAGAGAAAACAAAAAACAAGAAAGGAAGTGATTAATTGAAGAAGCGGTCAAGGATTGATAAAATGGCGAGGCGGGTGAAAAAAAACTTTATAGCTAGACTAGAAAGCTAAAGTTGGAAGGAAAATTAATAATCTGTAAAGAGATTTTCCCGATATGACGGCTATACACCGAACGTATCTCAGTGTTAAATTAAGTCCGCATTAAAGAGGTAGCCATTGGGCTATTAATAACGAAGCGCTCAAGAAGAAAACCGACAAGAAGTGACAAAAGAAGAAAAACAACGAAGGTAAAAATTGCCACCTGAAACGCTTCCCTAAAAAGCCGTTTCCCTGTAAACTTGTGTTTTTCGTACTCATGCCACGTAATAACAAATGCCATCAACGCAGCAAGGAATCCAAATACTATACCTATGACAATAGAGAATACCAGCATAGTTCAGATGACTATTTATTCCTCATCTATTCCTTCGGCCATCATTTTGCCAACCTTCCTTTTCTGCTCAAGCAGATGATGAGGCAGGAAAGCTAAATTTGCTATCAAGGTCGGAATAACAGCACTTGCAATAACTGTCGCAACTAAGAATGAATACTGCTGTTGCGTCACTATACCATGCGAATATCCATAGAGTGCCGAAATCGTGCCAAAGGTAAGCCCTGTTGACATTAAAAGTGTGTAATACCATTTTTCTCTTTTCTCTTTACGGAAAATACCGATAATCGGATAAAGTCCGAATATCTTTGATATTACTTTACTGATAAAAAGCACCAAAAATATAAATGGCGCACTTATCAAGGCCGCTATTGAAACAAGAGAACCTGCGCGGATAAAATAAAACGGTGTAAGAAATCCCACGGTTAATGTCCTAAGCCTCCTCACCCAATGATGTTCTTTGGATGCAAATTCAGCAAGAAGCATACCGGCAATATATGCTGGCAATACTGCCTCGCTTCCCGACCAAAGCGCAAGTGCTCCAAGACCAAAGAGCACCAATACTACCCACTTTGCCCGGATAGCAGCTGTCTTATTCCCATAGATTCTTGTCAAAAATGAGGTCGTAATGGGAAAAAACGCAAGTATAATAACGCTCGCTACAATAAAAATGATTGTCTTGTAGTTAAATGGAGCGAAAATAAAGCCAAGGGCAATTACCGTTCCAAGGTCATTGATGAAGCAGGCGCCTAATATGCCTTTGCCGAACTCAGTTTTGTTAAACCCTGTCTCAAGCATTACAGCATAAACAACTGCCATCGAGGTTGTAGAAAGAGCGATTCCCGCCAACCAGCTTGCCCGGGGATCCCAACGGAGAATAAAACTGGCAAAGGCAGCGCACCCAAGGAACGGAGCAATAAAACCAACTATCCCAACTACAACAACTTCTCTCCATTTGGTTCGAATTACCTTTGGATCAAGCTCAGCCCCAGCTAAAAAAGTAAGCAGTATTGCTCCGGTAGAAGCCAGAAACTTGAGCCATTCAAAATTGCTTCCAAATGAATTAGGGCCGAAGAAATGGCTGGCAATATTTGCGACTATAACGCCAATACATATTTCAACAAGCGCAATTGAAATTCTTAAATGATGCGCAATGATAGCAGAAAATACAGCCAGTCCCAGCCATAGTGCAGCAATCGTGTAAATTTGTTCCATATTTTAAACCCTCTCTTTCGTTATTATCAGTATCTTGAGACGCCTACTTCTTTCCCATAAGTGACTGCATGGTATTTACTAAAACTCCCTCATCTTCGCAGATATATGAAATCACTACAAAATAATCTTCTTCCGTTTGAGCTAAAGATATCTTTATCCTTTGTATCAAAGAATCATTCAGTTCCTCCGACATGGCCGAGACAGCCTTTATTTTTCCGAGAGGTATAGTCAGTATGTTTACACCACTATCAATTCCAGTTTCCAAGCTATCCCGCGCCAAAAGTAAAGCCTTATTCGTCAAAAGGAATGTCGCGTTGCTGCGCGGGTAATAGAAAACTTTCCTTTTTCTGAAAAAGGACCTTCTCTCAAAAAACTTTTCCCAAAAATATCGGCAGGAAAAGGAACATAGACATTTTTCGCCGCTACTGATCAATGTTTTTAAACTATCGGCATGGAGTTTATTTTGAATTTTATGGATAAAGCTTGCTGCAGAAAATGAATCTAAACCAAACTCATCCGTATTAACGGCGTTCTGATACTTTTTATAAGAACGCAGTGCCTTTTCAAAATGATGCCTGCCATTTGAAGCAAATAAAATATCAACTTGCCTCTTCTTTTTTTCTTGAGCATAAGTGATAGAAAGCCAACTCAAGAGCAGTACCCTGCCAATATTAAAATATAAAACATCATCAAAGCTAATCGAAAATAATTCTGGTTCTAAATTCTTAGCGTGCTGATTTTTGGAGATGATAAAGCGATTATCGGTTGCACACAGGCCCCATGATGATTCCTCTGACTTGAATCCAAATGGCGTTGAGGTTGAAGAAACGCGTGGCGAATAAATACAATATTCCAATTTTTCTGATTCTTTAAGCTGAGCATCGATTAGTTTCGCATGAACTCCTATTAGCTCGCAAGGGTGTTTGACACTAAATACCCAATCCTCCCTGCCGGATGACTCCCAACCTTCCCAGGTGTATTTTGTTTTACTTTTAAACATAATTAGTGCACTGCCTCGCTTATCCTACGGTCCAAATCCATAAGCTTCACATCAATATAATCGTTTTTCTGATATTTAACGTCTCTAGCCAAGAAACAAAGCAGCTTGATTATCTTGGGGTTTCCCTTGGAGTGGCTAAATATAGCTTGCTTAAACTCACCTGTCTTTACTATCTTTATGCCAAATTCTTTAATAAAATAATCTATGAGGTTATTTGAATCCAACCTATCCAGATTAGCTATCTCTACATTCTCAAAGCTATAAAGTGACATGCGTAAATGTCCGATATCTTTTTTATTTAACCCTCTTGAAATAACCAACAAAGGAATATTCTTCTCAAGTAGATAAGTCAGAAAGACATAATGTTTCGGCTCAACTCTTCCCATATGATCCAAGACAATATAGTCTGGGGCTTTATCTATTATTTCGTAACATTTTTTCTTCAGGACTAAGATATTAAAGTTTTCAAAACCCGACGTATGCTGCAAGCTCGCTGTGACGATACCTATCAGTGTTTCACGAAGCGTATCGTTCTTTTGCACATAAAGGATGTTTCTATTGTCTTTATCGCTAACAATTCTTTGGATAATCGCAGATTTACCGACACCTTCCTCGCCAAAAACAAGAATGTTTCTTTTCTGTTGCAACAGAGTGTTTATTAAAGTTATTTCGCTGTCTCTACCTATTATAGATATCATATCGCTTTAAAAAAATAGCTCCTACGTAAACAAAGTAGAAGCTATCAGCCTAAAAGGCATATTGGCGAGCCTCATCGCATGATCTTATTGGAAATTATCCAACTGCTTGAATTTTTCTAATTGCCTCCTCTGCCGCCCTGACTAACGACGGATCTTTTGTTTCCTTGCGCAATTTCTCTAAATAGGGTACTGCTCGCTTTTCTTTTCTCTGCGCGAGAATCATAATAATCCAATGTCTGACTTCCCCGGCGCGGTGCTGCAGGGCATTGATAAGTTTGTCAACATAATCCTTATTATCGAACTCCTTAATGTTGTAATCGCATTCAGGGCAGATTTCAAAATCCTCACCCCAGAAATCCTTCCAGCAATTCGGGCAATAGTATCTCATTTGAGCGCAACCAATAAAGCCCCGAAGCTCATAAGGATAACCCCTCCCCACTGGTAGAGACTCAGCCGTTCGCCTAAAAACAAAACAGATAGCAATACCGCAAAAAATAAGCTTAACTTATCAATAGGCGCAACAACAGAAGCCGGGCCCATTTGCAAGGCACGAAAATAACAAATCCATGACAGCCCCGTTGCAATACCGGAAAGAACAAGGAACGTCAAACTCCTGCTGCTTAACGTAAATGGATTGACCCATTCACCGCGAAGTGCAACAAGCGCTATCAAAAACATGATTATAACGATCGTTCTTATGAGAGTCGCGGTATTGGAAGGCAATCCAGACACGCCTACTTTCGCGAGTACTGCTGTAAGTCCTGCAAATATTGCCGATCCTAATGCATAGATCCGCCAATCACTTAACATTAACACCCTTGGGTTCAAGCAACTAATGCAACACCTTAATCTGCTATAATAGTAGAAGAAAGGAGTTGCTAATGGTTAAATATCAAAG
>PEYI01000073.1 GCA_002774445.1 Candidatus Omnitrophica bacterium CG08_land_8_20_14_0_20_41_16
GCTACAGCCACGATCTTAATTTAAGCCATACTAAACCATTATCTTTTCAAGATTACTTTTACAGGTATTATAAGACATTACCCTTATCTCTCAATCCTTTAGAATTTATTGAATAACAAACATCATATTCTGAAGTTTTTATGCAATCATGAGCACCAGGCCTATATCCCCAGCCTAGCGCTTCATCAGGCTGCCCGATATTTAGCATATGATTTTTGTTTAGTTTGCTTTCCATATATTCTATTTTTTTATCCACCTTAAAATCTTTTATAAGCCTAGCGCTTACCTTCTCCAGCAAAAAATACCCAATTATTAGGATTATTATCATCAAAAAAACATTAATCAGTATTTTCTTAAAATTAGCCATTTAAAAATATTTCTTTCTTAAGTACATTCAATTTATAAACCTCTAATCTTTTCTGGCTAAAATTGCCCAAGAAATTAGGCTTTACGCGTTTTAACAACTCATTGATACAATAATCTATCCTGGATATTATTCGCTCACGGGCATTAGCATTATCCGGACCTTCTTCTATTCCGGAAAGAAATTGTTTTACATGGCCGGAGATATCCATAGGGAAATATACGCAATCCTGGAGGCAGTGGTCCAAACAATTCCTTACAACCTTTCTGATCTTTTGAGCTTCTTCCGAAAACCAGACCTTTTTCAAGCTATCTTTCCGTAAATCGCCGTATATGCCCTTACAGCTCCATAATTTACCATCGCAAGTTATTACAATCCGCTTAATCCCCTCATAACATTTAAAACGCCTCCCGGGCTTTTTGCCCCTAAAATAACCGGGGATGGCCTTCAATATGGCAGAGTCTGTGTATATAAGAATACCATTGGTTTCTTCTTTCATCTTGACTAATTTGCATATATTTTCCTCTAAAAGCGGCATTTCTTTCACCGACGGCCATAATGCATTTTTCTTACGCTCATACATGCTAACATTGCTCATCAAAACAGGCTGGAGGACAACGGTATTGCATTTTTTGCTTTTGGCAAATTCAACGATCTTGAGCATATCATTAATATTTTTATTCATGATCGTAAAATTTATGCCAATGGACGGGCTGGTTACCTCCATTTTTTCTTTGTAATAATTCAATTTGTCAATGGCATTAACCGACTTTTCGAAAGAGCCCTCTCCCCTTATTGCGTCATTCACCCCGGAAATTCCGTCTAATGAAATAGTAATATGGTTTAACCCCGCGTTAATTAGCTTTTGCGCCAAGTCATCGTTGCACAGTATCCCGTTTGTAATAATATCCACCCAGGGTATACCGCTAGCCCTGGAAAATCGTATAAGCTCCGTAAGATCTTCGCGCAACAACGGCTCGCCTCCGGAAAGGATAAGGTGCCTTACTCCCAATTCTTTAATCTGCAGGATAATTTTTTTTGCTTCTTCAGTCGTTAGCTCATCTTCCTGCCTACCCGGAGATTTAGGTATATCGCACATAACGCAACGCAAACAACACCTATTAGTAAGCGAAAAATATACGTGTTCCGGTGGGACTAAAGGATAAGAAATAATCCGGCTCGTATAAAATCCAATCATATCCTCTAATTTTATTAATTCCCTCTCTAAATACTCATTCATTATTATCCTTTTCGATTTTTCAATCCCAGGGCATTCCAAAGGTTGCCGGAAACCTCCCTTGAATAACAAGACTGTATGCATAAATTTTTACATTTCCCCGAATGTATCCTCAACTTTTGCGCTTCCCGGGAAGTCCAGGCTTTTTTTAACGAGACCTCATTTAAATTACCGCAAATACCGTGACAGGTATAAACTAGAGGCTCTCCGTTATCTCCTACGCATATAAATATGGTTTTATAACCACCAAAACATTTCCAATCGGATTTATTCAATTCTTTGCGGTAATATTTGCTAAAAAGCCGCAGGTCAGGTTCCTGGTAAACATTAACATGCCGGCCTCGGTAATTCTTTATCTTATCTATAGTATTATCTAACGCCGTAAACTTATTAATGCTGACCCAAAAATCGCTATTGCTGCGGTCCGGAGTGTTGGCGTTATTCCTTAACACCGGCTGAAAATTGACCACATCTACGTTTATGGTGTCGGCGTACTCTAGGAGTCCGAATAAATCATCTAAATTCTGGTCCATCACAGTACAAGCTATGCCTAGAGATAAGTTAAACCCGCTTTTATTTCTTAGGGCGTTTATTATCTTTATCGCATCAATTGTCTTCTTAAAGCTTCCTTCTCCCCTGAAGAAATCATTTGTTTTCTCCAGTCCATCTAAAGAAAAATGTAAATGGCCGGGGCCTAAACTAACTAACTTTTGCCCTAAATCCTGATTAATCAAGGTCCCATTAGTCGTAACTACCCAGCGCATTGATTTCTGGCGGCAATAATCTAGAATATCAAAAATATCCTTCCGTAAAAACGGCTCGCCTCCGGTCAATACTGCCTCTTTTATACCCATTGCTGAGGCTTGATTAATAATATCCGATATTACTTCTTTTGATAATTCCCTGCCGTCTTTACTGGCAATTGAACACATCCGGCAGCGTAAATTGCAAAGATTAGTTAAGGGAACCTGAATTACATCCGGGCTAACCAAAGGATAATTTATTTCCCTGGATAGCCAAAACTTGAAATTATGCAGCGCCTTATTTAAATTTTCTTTATTTATTGTCATAAAGTACTATTTATTGATTTACTATACCTATTTACATAAAGTACATTTACTTTCTAAAATATTCTTTCACTATAATATTAGCGATATTTTCTGCCAAAAGACGGTTTCCTTTTGCAGTACAATGCCCAAAATCACCACCAAAATTATCAAAAAAATATTCTTTATAATCTTCTTTATTTAAAGCATCTTTAAAAATACGCTCATTATCAACAAATATAATTTCCGAATCGCCATTAAACATCTTCTTTAACGGCTCCGCGCTACGCATAGGATACTGTACACAAACAAACTTGATCTTCCTTCGATCTAATATCTCTTTAACTTTAAAATAATTACGGTATGTCAAAGGATCATAATATTCGATTCTGGCTTTGCTGGCTTTATTATAATACTCATCGGCAGCCTCGTATTTACCGATTCCCTTGTATAATGTTGCCAACCTCCCATATGTTTTATCGACACCCATTGGATCATTTTCTTGTGGGCGAAGCGACTCTGTAACTTTCATAAACTGTTCTTTAGCCAATTTGTCCTTACCTTGCATTTTATAAGCCCAACCTAATCGCCAGTTCAATTCAACATTCTGAAGATTTAATGCAAAGGCTTTTTTAATAAGTTCTTCTGTCTCCTTATGTTTTCCAAGTTCAACATAACGCCTAGCTAACGTAAGATATCCGCTAACATTTGTTGGATCTAGCTCTATAGTCTTCTTAAATGTCGCTTCGGCAACTGCAAATCTATTCTGGGTATCATAATTAATCGCTAAACCTAAAGACGCATCATAATTTGTAGGATTTAATTCTAGTGCCTTTAAAAACATCTCTTCTGATTCTACATATCTGGCCTCTGAAAAATACTCATGCCCTAATCTTACACATTCCCCTTCGGTTAAAAAAACGGGTATTGGATTTATTGTAGTCTGGGTGGCCTTATCATGCTTGTTTGTTTTGACATATAGATTCATTCCGGCCTCTTTAGCTTTTGCTACTATTTGAAGCCATAATAATCGCATTAATTTGTATACTCTTAATGACTGAATAAAATTCTGTCGATGACCAAAAGAGACGGTATTCCACGGGATATGAGCGCTGTAATCATTAATTCCCATCATTGTAATTACCATATCAGGCTTGACTGTATCCAAATTCTCCTCAAGATGCTCAACTATGTATGTTGTGGAAATAGCAGAAAGCCCTTTATTAATAACACTGAACCTAAACCCAATATTGCGATTATTGAGGATTTCTTCTAGCTGTGACGGATAGGGATTAGGCCCGGTTTCGGTTGTAGATTCTCCAAGGCACATAATACGGTAAGTGCCTTTTTGCTTCATAATAATTGAGTTTCTGTATTCTTGCGCAGATATAATGATAAAACCCCCTAAACGCATTACTATCTCAAGAAATAAACAACACAAAAATATTCCTAAAATAATAAGGGTTATTTTTTGGAATAAATTTGTTTTCTTTGGCGTTACATTATTAGAAAGCATTAATTACCGTTTATTTTTTAAAAAAATTGTACAGTTATTTATATCCGAAAAAGCCCGTTCACAATCTAATCTTCCTGCATACAATTGACAAGCATATGACAATTTTTTTTGCACAAAATAATTTGTTTTCTTATCTCTTGCGCTTCAATTGAATAAAATGTTTCTCTAAAATCATGGAATATATCTCCTATTGGATTATAGGAATGGCATAAACGGATGTTTCCATAATAATCAATACTGATTCCGTAATCTATAGAACTGCAGATTGGATTCCTCCTAATAATGTTTTCTGGAGGTAATGTCTTATAATACCTGTAAAAGTAATCTTGAAAAGATAATGGTTTAGTATGGCTTAAATTAAGATCGTGGCT
>PEYI01000050.1:0-387 GCA_002774445.1 Candidatus Omnitrophica bacterium CG08_land_8_20_14_0_20_41_16
ATTCACATTGCCATTGTGCAATTCCAAAGGGACCAGCCAACCCCCTTTATATGGTTTATCATCATACGGGGTCGTGCTATTTAATTCTGCCACTTCCTTCTTGCTCATTTTATGCAACGGCTTTGCGCAATCATTGAGCCTGAGAAAAAATGTCGTCGTCCCCATAGATTATGCGTCCTTTGTACTCACTGCCCTTTCTTGCGTCGCTTCGGTGATTTATTGCGCTTAACCATATCAAGAAGCAGATGTTCACGCCTCAACTCTCTCCTAAGCTCATCTTCAGTCGGTAAATATAATTTATAGCGCGAAGCGAATATCTGTTTGTTATCCTTAGACAGCGTATACCGAACTACCGCTTCTTTTTTATCTTCGCATAGAATTAGTCCA
>PEYI01000050.1:483-6912 GCA_002774445.1 Candidatus Omnitrophica bacterium CG08_land_8_20_14_0_20_41_16
TTTAAATCGATGATCACATAACATTTCAGCATTGTGTTGTAAAACACAAGATCGATATAAAAATGGTCTCCATCCAGCGAGATTCTTTTTTGCCGAGCAACAAAAGTAAAGCCTTTACCCAGCTCGAGCAGAAACTTTGAAAGATTATCTATGAGGGCTTGCTCCAATTTGCTTTCATAGAGCTTTGACTGAGGAGATAATCCGGTAAATTCAAGCACATACGGATCCTTGATCATATCTTCGTAAGAAGCAAGCTCCTGTCCTTTTCGAGATAGTTTCAAAACACCTTTCTTGTCCTTGCTCAAAGCCAGCCGTTCGAAAAGTAGAGATCCTTTTTACCGCTCGAGCTCCCGGGCTGACCAGTTATTTTTAACACACTCAATCTCATAAAATGACCGCGCTTCCGGTTTCTCTACCCGCATCAAAATACGATAATGCGTCCAGCTTAATTCTCGACGCACTGCGTCGAGAATTGGATAAGTTAAATAGAATTTACGCATATTCCAGAGATTGCTGTCATCAAATCCTTTACCGAAATCATCTGATAAGCGAACGGCCAAATTCTCAAGAATCTGCTTTCCATACTCTGCTCTAACCTTGCCTTTTTGCTCCTCTTGAACGATTTCTTTCCCGATTTGCCAATATGCGATGACCATTTCTGTATTTATAGCCCGGACAATATTCCCACGAGCATCTTCTATAATTTTCCTTACTCGCTCATAAAAGCCCTGTGATTCTCTGACTCTTTTAGCCAATTTATTCTTTTTCATTTTTTTGACCTCTTTTGCTTGGTCTTGTATTCCTCGATCAGCTCGCGCATGATCGCCGCAATGGAGGCTTCTTTATCCTGTTTCTGGCGCTCGAGCGCCTCCTGCTTTAAAAAGAAATAAAGGTCATCCGGAAGGTCCAGCGTCGTCCGGTGAGCCTGTTGCGAAATAGCCCAAAATATCGGTGTCAAGCAATTTAATCCCTCGTCGGTGATTTGAGTAAAAAATAAATATTATCGACGCTGATATGGTATAATGAGGGTATGATAACCGAAAGGAGCCCTCAAATGTTATTTTACAATTATGATTTAGAGAAGATAGTGCGCGCTAATCATCCTTTGCGGGATGTGGCGCGAGTTGTGGATTTCAGGCATCTGGCAGTACAATTCTGGAAGGTATTAAAGAAGCTAGGCAGGCGGGGATACGGGTTAGACGTTGGGATTAAATGTTTATTCCTGCAATTTTGGTATGATCTTTCAGATCGGGAACTTGAAGATAGATTAAGAGATGATACCGGATTTCGCTGGTTCTGCGGATTTGAGCTTGAAGATGTGACTCCGGACCATACGTATTTTACAAGGATCCGCACATTACTGGGAGCTGAGCGGATTGGGAAGATATTCAAGATGATATTAGAGCAGGCGGAAGAAAAGAAAATAGTGCGTAAGGTATTTACATTTGTAGACGCAACAGCAATCAAAACGAAAGAAACAACCTGGGCAGAGCGCGATAAGGCATTGGCA
Organism: Candidatus Omnitrophica bacterium CG08_land_8_20_14_0_20_41_16; assembly: GCA_002774445.1. Taxonomy (GTDB): domain Bacteria; phylum Omnitrophota; class Gorgyraeia; order Gygaellales; family Profunditerraquicolaceae; genus Sherwoodlollariibacterium; species Sherwoodlollariibacterium unditelluris. The sequence continues at coordinate 1,994 of PEYI01000050.1, forward strand.
GACGGGGCGGAAAAATTAAACAATAAAAACATCGAAGAATACAGCGCGGATAAAGACGCCAGATTTGGATGTAAGGGCAAGGATAAATTCTGGTATGGTTACAAGGCGCATGCCAGCGTGGATATGGGTTCGGGTTTAATCCGAACGGTAGCTGTAACACCAGCGAATGTCTCAGAACAAGACGCTTTGAAATTAATCTGCCCGGAGGGCGGAATGGTTGTTGGTGATAAAGCATATTGCTTAAAGACGGCGCAAGAAACAATGGCTATAAAAGATTGTCATAGCGGCGCGGTTCTAAAGAATAATATGAAGGGCAAAAACAAAGATAAAGACAGATGGTTGACGAAATTACGGGCGCCGTTTGAGAATGTATTTTCGAAGTGGGAACACAAGGCAAGGTATCGGGGATTGTTAAGAGTTCAGCTGCAAATATTCCTGGAGGCGATTGTTTTTAATGTTAAAAGGCTGTTGGTAATTAATTCACCGCCATTGTTTGCTCCCGCCGTTGGCGGGGCAAGGGATCATTTTGCCTAAAAGAAACAAAATCTTCAAGAATAGGCCAAAATAAGCAGAATCAGGGGATTAAATACCCCTGAAAATAAAAAAAATATGAATTTATCTGGGGAGATTTATTTTTTGTAGAATTTTGAAACAGGCTCAATATACCTAAGATAAAAACTACCGTCGTAAGTATCATAACTAAACCTATCTCTTCAATAGAAACCTTGATAGACAAAACCTTGGTTGTCATAAGATATACAAACACTAAGAAAGGTATTACCCCGACCAAGCAGAGCATAATGATAAATTCTCTTTTTCCTTTATTAATAAAATCGTTGAGTTTCATTCTTCTTCCCTCCCCTTATCTTTCTGATTACAATCAAAGAGACTAGATAAACAAATATCCCTAATGACAAGGCAATTAAAATATACCCAACTAAAATCGGCATAATAACCTTAAAAAACGAAACCTTAAACAAATAGCTCCAACGAAAACCAACGAACAATGCCTTCCAATCATTTTTAAGGGCAATCCAACTAACTCTAAATATAGCAGAACCTATCCTTAATGCCAAGAGAAAAGTTACGAAGCTTAGCCAAGTATTAGTAAGCAAGCTGCCTAATAACGCGCTGGCGCGGTTAACTTTAAAAACGACTGCCAAAAATAACGCGGCAAGCGGCCCAGTGCCGGGAATGATTCCTAAAGCAACACCTAATCCTAAACCTAAGGCAATTCTTTGCGGGGTATCATTGATTTTGAATAGTTTCTCATACAAAGTATTTAGGATTCTTGAGAACCTATTACGAATTTCTTGTCTATTCATTCTTTAATACTGATTTTATATTTACTCCGGCAAATCTCTCTGAACCAAAAGATTCCTGAATCCAGCCATTATGCAATCCGTATTTTTCCATAATTAACTTGGCGTCTTCATATTCTTTAACAGTAAGCCTGCGGCTTAGTTCATTAAACTCTCCTGCTTTATGATAGGGTAAATATTGGCTCATCAGGCTAACTAAAGAATCCGGGGATAGTTCTTGGGAAATAAACCGCATAATTTTCTCTGTCCCGGATATATTATTTGGCAGGACAAGATGCCTTATAATTAATCCACGCCTGATTATTCCATCTTTGCTAATCTCATCACTACTTACTTGCCGGCGCATCTCTTTGAGGGCTTCCTGATTATATTTAGGGTAATCCGGCGCAGAAGAATATTTTAAGGACATATCGCTATCTCCATAGCGCATATCCGCAAGGTAAATATCTACAATGCCCTCTAATAGCCTTATTATTTCAACTGATTCATACCCCCCGGTGTTATAAACTAAAGGTATTTTTAAGCCACCGGCTATAGCAATTTTTAAGGCCTTTAGAATCTGCGGCAAAATATGAGTAGGAGTAACAAGATTAATATTATGGCAGTCCATCTTCTGTAATTCTAACATAAATCCGGCTAAATCCTCACAAGCTACCTCCCTACCCTGCCCTAACTGGCTAAATTCATAGTTTTGGCAATAAACACAAGCCATATTGCAATTTGAAAAGAATATTGTCCCCGAGCCTTTGCTACCGGATACAGCAGGCTCCTCGCCCTGATGGTTCATAAAACTGTAAACTCGTGGATTCATCCCGGTCTTGCAGAAACCTTTTTTATCATTAATTCGGTTTATTCCGCATCTACGCGGGCATATTGAACAAGACTTAAGCCTGCCATAAAGTTCATTAACTGCATTATCCAGATATCCGTTTTGGTAAGATTCTAAGTATGAAGGGTAAGCTGGCATAAGTTATCGGAATATATCCCTCTTATTTTATTGAATATGCTTATATAATCTTCTGTCCTGTAATCAGGGTATGTCCATTCCTGAGCCCGAAATGAATTACCCTTAAAAGCCAAGGTGACCTCGGCAAAGATACCTTTATCCAAATATATCCGGTGCGCATAATCCTTAGTGGAAGCCAAAATTAACTTGGCTAAATCCAAATAACCCGGGTCAATATTAATCACGCGCTTATTTTTTAAAGATAACTTTCTTTCAATTTCATTAGTTATCACTTTAATTCGGGAAAGATGCCGAGGGTGGATTAACTTCCGAAAACTTACAAATGCCCTCTTTAAACCGCCGCCAAATTCTGGCTCGTAATAATCCGTGAAATTAAAGCGGATAGCTTCGCTTTCAAAATCAATCTTCCCGAATTTTCGGATCAGAACGCGTTTTGCTTTCTTAAAATTTATTTCTTCTTTAAAAATAAAACCGATAGTAAGCTTGACTGGTTTAACGTGGATTCGTTTACCCATATCAAGAAATGGGATTTAACGCGGGAGACCTTCGAGGAATAAACTGATTAATGTATTTTGATATCTTCTTACGCTGCTCGTCTTTAATGGCATTAAAAAATATGGCTATATTAAAACCTCCCTTGCTCTCATCTTCTGTCCTTACGATTACCCCTGCGCAATCAATGGTATAATTCTTGTCACCCTCTCCGCTCTTTATAGGCAGCGTAAGCCTCACCATAACTTTAGTAAAAGGCGGCATATACTTCTTGATTCTACAATAAGCGCCCACGCAACTTATATTTTGGGTATTAGTTGAGAAACCATAACCATTAGCATTTACCTTAAAAGGTAACTCTTGGTTTACGCGCGGGTGGATTCTTCTTTCTTGAGCTGCTCTCATCATTTTGCCTCTGCCTTATTTTTCTCCAAATAATTCTTCCAGCATCTCTTGGTGCAATAAAACTTCCCATCACGGTAATAACGCCTTATTTTTTTTATGGGTTTATTGCAGGCTAAGCAATTAGTCTGTTTCTCTTGGATTGGATTACCACCACCCTTGACAGGGGTATGTGTTTGTTCTTGAGCCATATCTTTTTTAAGCCTTCCCTTTTTTACAATTGCCCTGTTTGCATATTAATATAATCTGACAAATACCTCTTCTCAGAAGACTCCAGCTCCAGGAACTCTACGCCTAACCTGTTTCGGTTTGAGTGCGACAACGGCTGGCACCAAGAAACCCTGCCTATGGGGTGTAACACCTTTGAAAGTAAGTTTATCTCCAGCATAAGCGGCGTGGCCGGCGGGATAAACTTAAACCCATTAAAAGCCACTCCCCCAACGCTAATATCTTCAGAAACAGTATTATCAAATTCGGATACGCCTCTTATCTGATAACGCACCGGCGCATGTAAATTAACGCGCCCAAAACGACGTTTTTCCTCTTTTCCCAAAGTGAATGCTCCCCTTTCTACTGAAAGGAAGCCGTGGCTTTACCCCATTAGAAACTATTGTATTAGCACTTATCTGCGTGGTGTTTCTAACGGGGTTTACCCCATTAGAAATTTTGTTGTTTTGTTTAGCATCCAGGGTATTTCTAACAGGGTTTACTTCCCATTAATAGAAGAATAATAACATATATTTATCCATCTGTCAAATACTTTACACTTTTTTGCTTTTTTTGTTATAATAATTTTTAGGAAAGGAAAAATGTATTGTAAATTCTTTGGGTTAAAAGAACGGCCGTTTAATGTTACCTCCGATCCTGCCTTCTTCTTTTTAAGCAATAAACATAAGGAGGCACTCGCTCACCTTCATTACGGAGTATCCCAGAGGAAGGGAATTATTGTATTAACCGGCGAGATAGGCACGGGAAAAACTACCCTCTGCCGTTTTTTCTTAAACGAATTGGGCAAAAACGTCAAGACTGCCTTAATACTTAATCCTCACTTCTTGGAAGTGCAGCTATTAGAAGTCATAATAAGAGACTTTGGGATAAGCTCACCTAATAAAACAAAGTTAGGATTAGTGCGGCAACTAGATGGTTTTCTTCTTAATGAATCCGGAAGCGGCAATAACGTAGTTTTGATTATTGACGAAGCGCAAAATTTAAAGCCAAATCTACTTGAGCAGATCCGGCTTCTTTCTAATTTAGAGACGGAAAAAGAAAAACTCCTGCAGATAATCTTAGTAGGCCAACCTGAGCTAAATACGCGGCTTGACCTTTATGAATTAAGGCAGCTTAGGCAGCGCATAATGGTTAGGTACCATATCTTACCCCTTGAACATGAGGAGATAGTTAATTATATAGAACATAGGCTTAATGTAGCAGGATTAAGAGGTGGAATAGGATTTAGTAAAGAGGTTATTGAGGCGATTGCCGGTTTCTCATCAGGCATCCCGCGCTTGATTAATATGATTTGCGACCGCGCTTTGTTGGCAGGTTTTGTTGCAGAAACCAGAAGGATAGACCAGAATATAATTAATAAATGCCTTGAAGAATTAACTGAGCAATGAAACAGCGAAGAATTTCGCAGGAGGTTAACTTTGAGTATAATTTATGACGCCCTAAAAAAAATTGAAAAATCGGTAAACCCCGTTAGAAATACCATGGATGCTAAACAAAATAGCAAAATT
>PEYI01000028.1 GCA_002774445.1 Candidatus Omnitrophica bacterium CG08_land_8_20_14_0_20_41_16
CTGTGCGCCACTGCTCTACTCTACTAAATCTCCGACGGAGAAATCTGTGTAATCTTAAATAATCTGTGTAATCAGAGAGCGCTGGTATGATATTTAAGAATTTTTCAGCGCTCTCTTTAAAAAGATATTATGCGTGTAAAGAGAATAAGTTTTATTTTCGTATTTATATTATGCCTGGTTTTGTTTTTAGGCCTTACTTTTTCGTCCGGCAATTGCGAGCAAAGAGAAGAAGAGACCCTTTTTGTCGCCAAGAAGGCATTTGAGGATGGTTATTACGAGATTAGTTTGGGGCTTCTAAAGCGTTTTCTAGATAATTTTCCCAGCTCGGACAAAGCTAATGAGGCAAAGCTTCTGGCAGGGGAGTGTTATTTTTACCAGAATAAATTTTTTGATGCCTTAGGCGAATTTGAAGGTTTATTAAAGGAACCTTTTTCTGATAATATAAAGGACGCGATATTCTATTGGATTGCCGAGGTTTATTTTAAGAGCAATAATTTTGCTAAGGCCTCTGGTTTTTACCACAAGATAATTGATGAGTTCCCGAATTCATCTTATCTGCCCTTGGCTTACTATTCATTGGGCTGGTGCTCATTTCAGGAAGAGAAGTTTAAAGAGGCATGGGATTGGTTTAAGATTATAGAAGACAGGTATCCCAAAGAGCCTCAGGCCAAGGATGCTTCATTTAAGATAATTGAATGTTTGTATAATTTAAAGGATTATGCTTCGCTGACCGAAAAGGCAAGGTCGTGCCTGAAGCTTTTTTCCCAGGACGCGCCCCGTTTAGCTTATACTTATTTTTATATTGCCGAGGCAGAGTATTACCTGAATAATTTTAATCAATCCCTTGAATTTTACCTGAAAGTATTAAAGGATAGCCGCGATGATAAGCTACAGGCCTTGTCTCGTTTAGGATCAGGCTGGTCATATCTTAAGTTAAAAAAATATAAAGAAACTGAAGAGGAGTTTTCTTCTATTAAGGAAGCTAACCTTGATAAGAAGGGCCTTGAGGCCTTGTTATTAGGTAAGGCAGTGCTGATGATGGAGACGAACAGGGTAAATGAGGCGGATAAGTTTTATGGCCAGTTGCTTGATATGGCAACTGACCCGGTATTCTTAGGCTTAGCTTATCTGGGTAAAGCAGAAGCCCTTTATAATCTCGCGGAATACCAGAGAGCCTCAGTTCTTTATCAGGGCGCGATTAAGAAAATAGCAGCGATGAATATCCCTTTAGAAATAACCGACAAGCTTCATTATGGCTTAAGCCTGGTGTTATTAAAACAAGGAGAATTTAAGGATGCGCTAAAAGAATTTCAGAAGGTAGCCAAGGCTAGCGGCGATAAGATTATTAAGGCCGGTGCCCTTATTCAAATAGGGGATGTTTATCAGGATTCCGGGGAGTATCTTAAGGCAATAGAGGTATACGAGTCTATATTAAAGAAGTATCCTGATACCCTCTACGGGGATTATGTCTATTATCAGCTGGGGTCAGTTTTCTTGAAAAATGGAGATTACAACGCCGCTATTAAAGTATTTTCAGATTTTAAAAATAAATTTCCCGCATCCAAGCTTATAGATAACGCTTATTATACTTTGGCTCTGGCGTATTTTAAGAAACAGGATTACGAATCTAGCAGTAAAGTATTGGAGCAATCCCATTCTTCTCCTCAGGCAGTTTATCTTTTGGGAAGCAACCGCTATAATCTCGGGGATTTTAACAAGGCAATAGAATTATTTAAAGAAACCATAAGACGCAGCCAGGATATGGAATTGACTCAGAAGGCGGAATATGGAATAGCGGATTCGCTTTATCAATTAGGAGATGAAAAGGAGGCCTTGTCCAGATTTAAGGCTTTACGCTCCCGATACCCCGGGTCAAATTTGACTTCGGAAGTTGTCTTGTGGTTGGCAGGTTATTATTATCGGCACAATGCATTGGATTTAGCGCGCAGGTATTTTTTATCGCTTATTCAGGATTTTCCCAAGAACAATTTAGCCGCGGACGCCTATTATTATTTAGGGTTAATTTCTATTGATGAGTCCCATCCGCAAGAGGCAATAGAAGATTTTAAGAGGGCTATGCAATTTAATAAGCCTGAACTTAATGTCAAAGCGATATTTGCCTTAGGAGATTTGTTTTATGAACTTGGAGATTACGCTTCTGCGTTGACATGCTACCGTAAGGGGGCTGCTTTAGCCCTGGAGAAAGAAGCCCCTGCGCTTGCAATTAAGATTGCCGAAAGTCTAGAGGCAAAGGGAGATCTAGAGAGCGCAATTAATGAATACCTCAAGGCCTCTGCGGATGATAAACTTAAAACTAAGGTATTTTTAAGGCTGGCGAGGATATACGAAGATAAGGATGATTTTAAGGAAGCGATTAAGTTCTACGAGAAGGTTCTGGCAGCTGGCGATGAAAACGCCGCATATGCCAAAGAAAGAATTGATTGGATTGAATCAAATATAGAGGACCAAAGACACCCGTCGGGTGTCCTAAAGAAATATGGTTACTATTAGAAAAATTCCTTTGGAGAGAGGGGAAATCTATCATATCTTTAATAAAAGTATTGCGGAATATAAAATATTTAACAATAAGGAAGAATTTTTAAGGATGATGAAAGTGATTCAATATTATCTCTGGGGAAGGAGAAAGATAAGGTTTTCTAAATGGAAAGAAATAGGAGAGAATCGTTTATCTGAAATTGAGGTATTGAAAGAAGAGAAACTCGTGGAAATAATTGCTTATTGTATTATGCCTACCCATATTCATTTAATTTTAAAACAGTTAAGGGATAAGGGCATATCAATTTTTATGTCTCAAATTTCTAATAGTTATGCTCGTTATTTTAATGTTAAGCATAAAAGAAAAGGTCCTTTATGGGAAAGGGAATTTAAGAATGTATTAATTGCAACAGATGGGCAACTTTTGCATTTAACTCGGTACATCCATCTAAATCCTACCACAGCATTTTTGGTAGACAAACCCGAGGATTGGTTATTTTCTTCTTATAAAGAATTTATAGGAGAAGTCAGCAAAAAAGAGAAGATTTGTAACTTTGAGAATTTTATAGATATCGACGTCCTTTCATATAAAAAATTTGTAGAAGACAGAATTTCTTATCAGAGAGATTTAGGGAAAATTAAAAACTTAATGCTGGAGTAATTTAACTAAACCATGGACACCCGACGGGTGGTCTGGTGGGTTCCAACTTCCAATCTCCAAGAAATTACTTGACATAAATGGTTTTTATTAATAGAATAAAATCCTGGAGGAGAAAAAATGATTATTGAGATTGGTATTGTTGCCGGAGATATATGGCATTACCTTGATCTGCACGGAGAAGTTCCTTTATCCGCTTTAGTTAAGGATATAGATAAGCCGCGGGATAACGTATTAATGAGCTTGGGTTGGCTTGCCCGGGAAGGGCATGTTTTATTGCAGCAGAAAGGTAATGAATATAGGGTATCTTTAAGAAAAGATGCTCAATGATAAAAGAGGTTTTATTCTATTTATAGTCCTCTCTACGGTCTTGATAGTGGCTATGTTGGCAGGGGTTATTTTAAGTATGATCTCCAGCCAATCACGCCTGACCAATCATCAGGTTTCTCGCATCAAGGCTTATTACGCCGGTAAGGGAATGATGAATTATACCTTAGAAATGCTCAGGGGAGGAACTTGGACACTACCTTCTTCTGGTGTATATTATGCCTGCCATAGAGGATGTATAGATAGCGTTACAGAAAGCTACGATATCCCAGATGACTCCGATATACCCTATAAAGTTCAAGTTACTATTTATCCTGCTAATTCCGGCATACCTAATACTGCCAGACTAGAAATAAAGACCGAATACACCTACACTCCGTAGTTTTCTTCCCTAATTCCCCATTAAATTCAAAGTAATTATAGTGTATTTCTCGCTCAAGCGCTATTCGTTAGAGGTTTAGCGGGTCCTGTCTTGGGGTATTTCTCGTCGCATCACGCTCCTCGAAACACCCCAAGCCACCCGCTAAAAGCAAATCTCCTTTGATTAAAGAAATGCCACTGACGTGATTTCGAGCGAATGTCGTACTTTTCGTCTCTGCGAAAAGTACGACCTGAGCGAGAAACACAGCAGTGGCATTTATTGTTTTGTTTTGGTAATGTCTTATAATACCTGTAAAAGTAATCTTGAAAAGATAATGGTTTAGTATGGCTTAAATTAAGATCGTGGCTGTAG
>PEYI01000015.1 GCA_002774445.1 Candidatus Omnitrophica bacterium CG08_land_8_20_14_0_20_41_16
TGGCTTGGTTACTCCAGATTTGATAATCCGGCTGTTGTTCCATTGCTTAATGACTTATTCCGCAATGAATGGAATCGCCTGATGTCGAAGCTTCCGTAAAACGCGCTCTCAAAGAACAGTTTGAAACCTTAAACCCTTTTGCCTTACGAAAGGCTATTGATGCTAAACTCAAGAGAATTTTCGCCCTTAAAAACAAGTAACCTAACTCTACCCGTATGGTTAGGTTTTATTATGAGTCAACGGGATATCAGCTATCTTCTTGCAGCCTGGCGGCTTTTATTTATTTAAAGTAGGACGCCACAAAAGTTCCGCCCTTGATAGGCTGGAACGAATTTCAGGGCAGCCTATGTTATTTAAAGATCTGCGGAGACAACGCTTCTATTTGTTTAAGGAAAAAATTGCGCCATTGGTTATGTTTGATTCTAATAAACATTCGAGGCAGGCCGGCAATATCTTTTGCTTTCAATAATTGCGCGCCCAGTTGTATCGGGTCGATTTGGTAATCAAACTTGCTGCGCGCCATTTTTATAAGCTTAGGAAAAGAAAATTCCTTGCGTTTCTTAAGTATGAGGTATAAATCAATAAAATCTCTGGCCCTGGGGTTTTGGTTTATAGTGAATGCCTTGTTAACCGCTATGTCTGTCAGGCTATCAATTAATACGCCATCTTTTAGAATAGGTTTCTCGATTTGATCAAAAGGAAAGTATGTAAATTCTAACTTCAATATTTTCTTGGGTGTATGTAGAAAGAATATATTCCGGTTATAGCTTTGCTGAAAATCAGTCTTGTGGATTTTTAATCTGCCGGAAATATTTTTAATAAATACGTTAATTTCAAGAAAATCTATCGGGTTTACGCTAAAAAAGTCCAGGCCTTCAGAGTAACGATGCCGAAGGTAATAAACGGCCAAGGCTGTGCCGCCAGTTAGATAAAAATTTTGTTTTAAAGAGGCATTTTCAGAAAATAAATCCAGTAATTTTTTCTGCAGGGGGCTTAAGATTTTCTGGGCCATAATAATATTTGGAGTAATTTCTTTCTTGAAGGATCGAGGTTTATCTTTTTCCAGTATCTTTTTACCAAATTTTTGCTCAATTTTTCGCCGTTTAAGCCGAAATTAATAGTTTGTTCAAGCCTCCAAATTATCGCCCGGCTGGTATTTTTATTCAAATTACCTATATTTACTGACCAGTTATACATTTTTTACCTTTTTATATTATACCATTATTTAGCAAATTTTCCAGATGTTTATGATAGCGCTGAAAAATTTGCCTATTTCTATTTCTGGATTTTTTCAGCAATCTCTAAAAAATGGGATGTGGCCCTTTTTTTTATTTCTTCTAATACATTACGATACCCTTAGAGTTCATCTCCTTAACTTCCTCTTTTGTGGGATATTTACCTGGCCTAGTAATACCGGCAGCAGCAGCCTCTCCAGCATCTTGACTATTAGCACCTCCGCTTGACAGAGAAGAACTTTGAACGGAAGAAGAATTTAAATCTTGCGGATACTTAAGGCCTTGCGTTTTATCTGCTTCGGAAACAACCTGCTGCTTTTTCTGCGCCGGCTTAATAACAGTAATCGCCTGCTTATGAAAGAAAACCGGCTCTGTGCTTTGCGTTGTTACTTCCGGTTGCCTTGCCTCTATTTGAATTGCTTTTGGCATTGGCTGATTAAGCTCTGAGACCTTACCCTTACTATAGATAAAGGTAAGTATGATAATAATTGCCAGAATAAAAACAATTGCGTATAGGGTTTTGGTTTTCATGCTCTAATTCTCCTCCCATGATAATGTAAGGTAATCTCCTGTTGTGGGCATAAAAGGCGGCGGCGAACCAACTAACCGTGAATCATACGAATAATCCTTGGAATACCCGCTGATTTTCTGTCCGGTTGAAGCGTTAAAAGTCCCCACCGGCCCTCTTTCTTTTTGAATAATCCCCCCATAGACGCTCAAAGTACCCTTCGGCGAACCGCTACTCCAATTATTAAGATAAAATGATGTATTTAATGCCATTAGGCAGGCGTTTATCTCTAAGTTTGTAGGCGCATTACTAGATATAACTATATCTCTTTCGGATATAATCCCCAGGGTATCATCAGAGCTAGGATTAGTTACCGGATCAGAAGCATAGACTATATTACCGGGAATATTAACGTCTACGCTTGCACCTGCGGTAAGCCTTCCGTTTAGGGTGCCGGAAATAGTAAGACTACCATTATTTATAAAAAGAGCTCCGTTGGCAGGCAGAGCCATATTCTTATTATTCCATGGCGGATTCTTGTTGGAATTAGTTACATTCATTGTTCCATTGCTGTTTAATACAACTGTCGTATTACCGGAAAGAGAAATCCCTGAACTGGCAGCAGCAGACCTCAAGGATAACGCCGTAGTAGGCATAGTAGATTGGTCTGCCCCAAAAACAAATCCATTATTGAAAACAGGAAGATCGTAAGGAGGGTTAGTGGTCTGGCTTAAGTTAATATTATTGCCGTGATTATAAAACCGGATATAGTCATCTACTGAGCGCGCTTCTCCGTCAAATATAGGATTACCGTAAATATTAAAATGGGCATTGGTGTGCGTCGGCCCGTTTAAGTGATCCTGGCTCCAGAACCATACATTTGTTCCGTTAAATGTCTCACGGTCAGTATACCAGATATAGCGGGCATAATTATCCACCTGCACATAGTTTCTTAAAACCCGGCTCATATTACCCGAGGTACCGGTTGAGGTTACCATATACCTACGTATAGTCGCTGACCCGCCTACAAACCCAAGGTCAGTAATAACCACGGTATAAATTGTCCCGTTTTGTAAATTTCCTGCTAGGGTGGTTACTATTTGGTTTTGGCCAGGGGCAGGAGGAATGCCTTGGGTCCTTAGCCACACCATCGCACGATCAAGACCGGCATCAGCAGCATTTAATGCCGCGGTTTGACGCTTAAAGATATTGACGGTATTATTCTGGCTCACGCTCTGGTTGACAAATACTATGGCAAAAATAAGCAGGACCGATATCACAAGATAGACAGCGATGAATGCAAAACCCCGGTTACTTTTTAAATTTTTAAGTATATTATTCATTTTTAGTTCCTCATTTTTACGATAAGCTGCCCGGTCTCTGTTGCTATCTTGCCTACGCTGGATGCTTTCTGAGCGGTAATATTAATTATCAAAAGCTCCAGCGGCAATGCCGGATTCCTATTTCTTGAAAACTGCAGTCCGGTAATGCCGCGCGCGAGCACACGCGTTACCCCGGAGGCAGTCCTTATTATTTCATTATTGCCGTTTAACGAATAGACAATGCTGTTAGCTAAGGACGGCCATTCTATATACCCAAATGAATCCAAGATAGTGCCATCGCCATCGATATCCTGCGGAACCCTAAATGTAATTGAAGTGCTGGAGGTGTCATAAGACACACTCTGTTGCGCCGGGCTAGTTTCTCTTAATTCCCTCTCCATCGCCATAAACGCCCGGATCATTTCCTTACGCAGCTCTGCCCGGACATCTCCGCCAAACCATGAGCCGCGGCCAACATCCAAAACAGCAAATGCCACCATTATCAATACGCTGATAATGACTGCGGAAACAAGAACTTCCATAATCGTAAAACCCTGGATATTTTTCATCGGTTAGCCACCTGAGTTACTAATTCCACTGTTGAATCAATTATATTGTTTGCGATTATCGTATCTTCGCCAACATCAAGCACGCCATTTAAATTAGTATCCTCACCGATAACTTTATTTCCTTGTCGCCAGCATACGCTTACAGTAACATCCAAGAGCTCGGAATTCGCAGTATCATCAACGTAAACTACCCCCACACTAGAAGGTATATCATTAACCACAAAAGTCATCCCGTTATAATCAGCGATTACCTGAGTAAACGGCGTGCTGCGTATCTCTTCGATAACTCCCTGCGCAGCATTAGTAGCGGCATTCACATTCTTAGAGGTAGTAACCAAAACAAGACAGGTAACATAAGTTCCTAAAATACCTACAAGGGCAAACGCCAGTATAGCAGTTGCCATCAACACTTCTACAAGGCTAAAACCACTTTTTGCCTTTAGCTTCATTCCACAATTCCTCTAATAAGGTATAACTTACACCCTTATTTATTATATCGGGCTTAGGATATCCTGACAAGAATTATCTTGATACTCCGCGGCCAGATAAGAGCTGCGGACATAAGGAGCGCTTTTAACATAACGAAAACCTCTCGCTATGGCTTCCTCCTTGTATTGATCAAAAATCTCCGGGCTTATATATTCTTTTACTGAAACGTGGTTATTGCTTGGCGCTAGATATTGCCCGATACTTAAATAAGAACACCCGGCTTTAACTAAATCATCAAAAACCGCATAAACCTCTTGCCTTGTTTCTTCCAAGCCAAGCATAAGCCCGGATTTAAGGGGGATATTCGGCGCAAGCTTTTTAAGCTTGCGCAAAACTTCCAAAGATCCGGCGTAAGAGGCCCCTCCCGGCCTCACCTTTTTATACAAACGCGCAACCGTCTCTATATTATGGGCAATAACATCGGGTTGGGCATCGGCAACTATGCGTAAAGATTCCTCATTAACATTAAAATCAGGAATGAGCGTTTCAATCATAATCTCCCTGCTTATCCTGCGCAGGCTGCGGATAGTTTCAGCAAATGCCGCTCCCCCGCCATCAGGTAGATCATCCCGCGTAACGCTGGTAATCACTACATACGTTAAACCGAGAGCTTCTACTGCCTGCGCAATGCGCCTTGGCTCATCGGCATCAGGAGGAAGCGGCAGGCCTTTGGCCACACCGCAAAAACGGCAGGACCTCGTGCAGACAGTGCCAAGAATTATAAATGTAACCTGACGCCTGGCAAAACACTCTCCCATATTCGGGCAAAGCGCTTCTTCGCAAACCGTATTTAAACGCAATCCCTTAAGCAGCGTTTTTACATCTGCGCAATCGCGTAAAGAAATCTTCTTATTAAGCCACGCTGGTTTCATATTAAACGCCATTTACGGCAGCAGTGGATGTTTTCCCGCCAAGCTATTCCATAGCAGGCGAGATCCCGCACTACATCATATAGCGATGCGGGAACACCTCCGCTGCTGCTTATAGTTTAAACGCCGCCTACTAAACATAATGACTGTTTCTCTTCTATAAAATCGGCGCCAAATGTATGCGCAACAGCATCTATGAGTTTCTGCTCTAAAATTTGTTTTGCGGGCAAACCTTTAAGTTCTTCGCTAAGCGTAGTAACACCTGAAGAAATATCTTTTGGCAAAGACGGAACATAGCGGCGCATAAATTCCCAGTCAATGCTTAAAGGGATTGAGCCATGCTGGAATACCGCCTGCCTCTTGCGCTTCTGGGCATTGCCGCCGATCTTTTTGCCATTGATAATAATATCGTATTTCTCACGCGAGGCGCTGCATAATTGATGCGGCGCGCATTTATCCTTAAAATCATCTGCCTCAAGCGCAAAAGAAGCCTTTAACCCAAGGGACTCATAAAAAAATATAAGAAACGCGCAGATCTGCCGGTAGGAGACAAAGACGTTTTTATCCTCTCCTATATCTTCTTTGCTGCAGGCAAGACTATAGGTAATTTCATTATAATGAAATAATATACCGCCTCCGGTCGTTCTACTTACAATTTGAATGCCATCATTAGCGCAGCGTGCCATATCAATTTGGGATTCAGGCTGCCCTAAAACTCCATATGTAAAAGAAGGCGCTTCCCAGCTATATACCCGGAATACCGGAATAGCGTCTTCCATATAGCGGTAAAAGATCTTTTTATCCAGCGCCATATTATATGCGGCATCCGCCGGTTCTGAACGGACAAGCTTGAATGTTTTCACCCCGCGCCTTCTCTCTTAATCATATATCTAAAACCCCATGCCTTTTTAGTTGCTCGAATATAAAGAAGGTGCGGGGTTCACCTTAAATTCTCTTCCTCAGGATGATGGCCCAGATGGACATGGGGATGGATATGAATTTTGTCTTTATGCCGATGGCTGTGAATATGCGCAAGGTTGTTTGCTTCAAGCAGCTCAATATCTTCCAATATCAAATCCACCTGCCCGAACTTAGCTATTTTCTTTTCATGGCTAAAAACATAAACCAGATCGGATATTTCTTCAACAATATGCAAGTCGTGAGTTGAAGTAATAATTGTTTTACCCGAGGCGTTGGCAGAAATCAATAAATCCATAATATGGCGGGTAGTCAGAGGATCGAGCCCTGCAGTCGGCTCATCCAAAAGAAGCACATCGGGATTTATGATTAGTGAAGAGGCTAGGGCTACTTTGCGTTTCTCCCCTATGCTCAACTCGTGCGGCGGCCTATTCAGCAAATCCCCGATATTCAAGATTGTTACAAGTTCATCAAGGCGTTTTTTTATTTCTTCTTTCTCAATCCCAAGCTGCAGCGGCCCAAAAATAATGTCTTCTTTTACCGTCGGGCAAAATAGCTGTATATCCGGATCCTGAAAAACTAGCCCCACGCTGCGCCGAAAATTCCGGGAAAAATCTTCATCATTAAAGTCTCGCTCGCTTAATTCTTTCCCTTGGAATTTAACACTCCCTTTGTCCGCGAAGATAAGCCCATCTAATAAATGCAAGAGCGTTGATTTACCTGAGCCATTTGCGCCGATAACGGATACCTTTTTCCCTTTTTCTATAGCAATATCCACCCCGCATAATGCCTCAAACTTGCCAAGATAGGAAAAATAGACGTCTCTTAATTCAAACACCACGTTACTCATAGCACCCTTCTATCTATATAGAGAATGATTACAAAAAAAATTACTACAAAAAATAACCATAGCCAATCTCTTGATTTAGTCTTGAAATCATCTAAAATCACTGGCTCCGCGGTATATCCCCTTGAAAGCATCGCCCCATAAACATCTTCGCCGAGATGATATGACCTGTTCCAGAGAGCGGAGATATTCCAGGCTACAATATGCTGGCCTTTTTTATAGTCTAGTCGTGTGCCCACGCGGCTCTTAATGGCAAGGTATGTGTCTTCTACCACTTTCAAAAAAAGATAAATATACCGGTAACACATCCCCATGGTCATAACAAAGACCTGAGGTATTCCAAAGATACGAAAGGTCTTAAGGAGCGCAAAATGTTTGGTCGTAATACTAAGCAAAACAGCAAATGACACCGAGACTATTACCCGCATAACAAATAGTCTGGCTCCAAAGAATCCCTGACGGCTAATAACAAGTTTTGCCCTCAGTATATTTAGGGTAAACAAGGTTTCTCCGGGTGTAAAGATATCAAATAACGCGGGGATTACGATAAGAAGGGAGAAGACAGGAATAAAGAGCCATGTCCTTTTGAGAAACCAGCCGAGGTTAATCTTGGAAAAGAGAGCCAAAAGCAGGCATAAACCATAAAGTAGAATCAAAAGTTCGGCCCTCTTTAAAAAAATCGCGGTAATGAAAAATAGGGCGAAGGAAGCCACCTTCAGCCGGGGATCAATTCCCTGCAAAAACCCATTCCTTGAGGTATATTCCTCGGCGAATACCGAATCTTTTAAAAATGACAAAGCGCTTATCAGCGAGCGCCTGATAAAATTACTCTTTTTCTTCAAATAATAACCCTTCCTTTAAGGACAATTTTAAGCTTCTTTTATCTCAATTGACTGAATAACAAACTCTTCAGCATTCTCTATCTCAAAATCTCCCCAACCGCATTCAGGGCAGACAGCAACGGGTTTTATAATTTTCTCAGACGCACCGCACTTCTTACACTTAATGACGACATCGTTAGTTTGTATATTAAGGACAACATTCTCTAAACTTTCCTTCTCGATGAGTATCCTAAATGCCGAACGCAGGCTCTCTGCCGTAACATGGGTAAACGGGCCTAAAGCTATATTGACTACAATATGTTTTTGCTCTGCGCCTTTACCGATTTTATCTTTCAGCAAATCCACAATCCTGCCGGCAAACATAATATCATGCATCTAGAACTCCTTCTTGGATAGTAATCTCCCTATTCCCATTGCTACTAGAACAATTAACCCAATTCCTACAATAGCAGATATTATATAGGCAAAGATTAAATACAGTAATCCTTTTTCCTCCCACCCCTTAACCGCATAGTCAGGCATAGGAGCATTCCAAAGGATTGAAAGCCTTTTGAGGCCATTAGGAACATACCCTGCAAGTTTCTGCATCTCATCAGCTCCCCACTCGCCCCAAGCGCTTCCTGCCTTAAAATGCTCTGGCAATATCAGCCCAATTGGAGAAAGTATAATCAATACCGCCAATCCTATCCAAAATTTAGTAATGATTTTCATCAGTTTCTCTCCCCTATTTATTCCTGAGCGAAGGCGAAGGGCCCAAAAGTTCCGGAGCTGTTTTTAACAAATACTTTATCACTAAAGCAGTTACGATTGCCTCAACCCAGCCAAATACTAACATATGCCCACCTAACATTGCAGGGACCGCTGCTTTTAAACCATACGGACAATAAAGCGCCTGGCCGCTTGCAGTATGATACAGTAAAGGCTGTAATCCGAACTCAATACCTGCCAAAAAAGCAGCCACATTAATGCCAATATATCCCCCTACGCCTGCAGCAATAACTCTTCTATTTGAGTCTATGGGAGCGTTATAGCTGATAGCTCTATATATGTAATAGCCTACAAAAGGCAAAACAAAAGCCATATTAAAACAATTGGCTCCTATTGCTGTAATCCCGCCATCTCCGAATAATAGCGCTTGGATTACAAGTGCTACAGTAATCGCGATACAGGCCGCCCAAGGCCCAAGAAGTATCGCAACTAAAGCTCCGCCTACTGCATGCCCGGTTGTTCCTCCCGGTATCGGCACATTAAACATCATAATTACAAAACTAAATGCCGCGCCTATCGCCAATATTGGCACTTGTTTTGCCTTAAGCGTTTTCTTAACAATCTTTGACGCAACCGTCCATATCGGCAGCATTACCGCGTAAAAAACCCCGCAAGTTGCCGGCCCTAAATACCCGTCTGGTATGTGCATAGCTACTCCTTAATTAGTTACTGCTGAAAAACCAGCAGTAACTTGATTACACAGATTTTAGAAAAGATTACACAGATAAATCTCGACGCTGTTTTAATCTGTGTAATCATAATATGAGCTTTATAGGATGCCTTAATTAACGTTGCCTCTGGCGTTTAGCGTTAATTAATCCTGCGCTATGCGCAGGATCTACTCCTTTATATTTTTACTGCTTCTTTGCGCATGACAAAAAATGCCAAAATACCCACACCTTGAATCGCTATACTAAAAATAATAATTGCCAACAAAAACTTTTCATAAAACAGGCCCATAAGCGCGCTCCCGATAAAAATCGCCAGGCCATAAGCAGTATTAAAAATTCCGTAGCCGGTCCCCCTTTTATTTAGTGTCGTTAAATCAGCAATCGCGGATTTCATTACTGTCTCATGAGCACCCATCACTATCCCCCAGATTATCGCGCTGGTTAGAGCTAAGGAGTAACTTTGGGAAAAAGCAAAAATTGGTATAAAAATTGAAATCACCGGTATCGCAATCAGAATAGCTAAGCCGGCTTTTTCATTATTACCTCTATTTTTAAAGACGTCATAAGTCTTGCCGATAATCAGCGCGGCTACCGCGTCAACCCCCATCGCAATGGCATAAAATAATGGTATTTGCGCGTCGGTAAGCACATGCTTAGCCTTAAAATGATAGCCAATAAGGGCAAAATTAGTAAAACCTAAGGTAGTAACAAAACTAAATATGGTATAGAGCCAAAAAACCTTGCTGAATTTATCCAACTGGGGTTTTTTGATTAAAGAACTCTCTAATATCTCCGAATTAGGCGCGCTTTTATAAGCAAATAAAACACAGATGAGAACTAAAACAAAAGGAATCCAGAGCAAGCTATAACCCTGCTGATAATCCACCAGTCCCTTATCTCTCTTGCCTAATAAAATAAAGAGCACAGTAAAAATAAGCGGGCCGATAATTGCTCCGATTTGGTCAAGCACTTCAGCAAGAGCAAAACCAAAACCTGTCCCTACCTGCTTAGTTGCCTGCGAGAGTATGGTATCCTTGGCCGGGCTGCGCAAGGCCTTGCCCAATCTTTCCAAAACAATAAACATAACCGCTACCTGCCAAATTCCTGCCAGAGAAAGCAGCGGAACAACAATCAGCATGCCGTATCCTAGAAAAGTAAACAGCCAATAAGCTTTCATTTTATCGGCAAAATAACCGGAGGCCAAACGCACGGCATAACCCATAAATTCCGCGACACCTGCGACAAGGCCGACGATTGCCGCGCTTGCCCCCAGCGTCTTTAGATAAGGCCCGTTTACGCTGCGCGCAGCTTCGTAAACCATATCGCCAAAAAGGCTGACTAAACCAAAAATGATGATTATCTTAAAAGCAGTTTTCTTATTTCCCGATTGCATTACGAGATTCCTCCGCTTCATAAATGTATTATATAAATTATATATGATTAGTGCAAGAAATTATAAGTCGGTAAGGAATTTTGCTTTTAAAACACCCTCTGCCCATTCGCCCTGGCTCGTCGAATCCCAGACAATCCCGCCGCCAATACCCATCTCTGCGCGAGCGCCTTGCAGTAATAATGTGCGAATGGGGACATTAAAGAATAGGTCTTTATCCGGAGTAATATAACCGATAGCGCCGGTGTAAATCCTGCGCTCCTCATTTTCAAGCCCTCTAATTATCTGCATTGCGGATATCTTGGGAGCCCCGGTCACAGAGCCAGATGGGAATATCCCCTTAAAGAGATCGTAAAGCGGGATATCGGGATTAACCATACCCGTTACGGTAGATGTCATTTGACACAAGGTTTTATAACGGGCAACCTCAAAAAGTTTTGGGGCTTTTATATTTTTAGCAATCCTGTTTAAGTCATTTCTCAACAAATCGGCAATCATAATATTCTCGGCGCGGTTTTTCTTATCGTATTTAAGGCGAAGGCTAGAGAACAAATCCGAAAAAATATTGTTTCCCCGCGGCCAGGTGCCTTTCATAGGCTTGGTAATAAGAAAACTCTTGGTTTTCTTTATGAAAAGTTCCGGGGATAGAGAAATGATCTTGAAATTATCATCTTCGATATAAGCCGGGTAAGGCACGGGTTGCTCGGTAAGTAGCCTACGGTAGAGAGAGAATGCCTCACCTTTAAAATCAAAACGCAGTTTCAGGCAATAAGTTATCTGGTAAACTTTGCCGAGGCTGATATATTCCCGGATACGCCTGATATCCTCCGCGTATTCTGCAAGCGAAATATTATGCCTGATGTCCGAGATGGTAAAATCGTTGCCGGATAATTTATTAGGGCTTATGCTTCTTAGGGGCGCTTGATAACATCCCATCAAAAGAACAGGAAACTGATAAGATTCCGGAGTCTTAGCCAAAAGCCTCTCTTCAAACGCATACCCTGCTTCGTAAGAAAAAAATCCTGCCGCATAAAAACCTTTTTTAAGAAAACACTCGATTTCGGCAAACGCGGATTTTAATGCGGCTGGATTAAAACAGCGAATGATGTGGACGGGGTTCTTAAAGAGCAACGGACGTTTTTCAAACTCTATTAAGATATCCATTTTAAAAAATGGGGACATCCTATTTCTTAATCATTTGAATAACCACACCCGCTAAGGAACTTACCCCCGCTAAAAGGCCGATAATAAAAAATGTATCCTTGAGATTTTTATTTTCTTTAATAAATACGAGCATCCCCAACCCCGCCCCGGAGCACAACCCAGCGACCATTGAACCAAAACTTATGGTGCCTTTGACAAACAATCCGGCTAAAAGAACCGAAGCAAAACAATTCGGGATAAGCCCGATTATTGAAGCTAATAAAGGCTGAAATACGGTTCCGTTTAAAAACACCGTACCGATTCTTTCCTCGCCGATTTTGTTTAAAGTGAAATTTAAAATAATTGAAAGAACTAACAAGAAAACGAATATCTTGGCGGTATGCCACAACGGATGAATAAGCAAAGACTTTATCTTTGAACGTTTCTTATCTACATCATGAGCACAACATCCCGAATGTCCCATAATAACATCTTCGTAGTTGGCGCGCGCAGAAACAGTTTGTCCTAATTTTATCGCCCGCCTAGAACGTAATATAAAATCAATCGCCATCCCCGCTATAATAGCAATGGTTACTTTAATAAGGATAAGTGTGCCGACCAAATGCACTTTATCCGGTATTGACAAAAGTATCGGCACAGCTTCATCTGAAGTTGATATAAAAACTGCTAATAATGTCCCGACCGACACAATTCTTTTAACGTATAATGCAGCGGCGAGAACAGAAAAACCGCACTGCGGAATACAGCCAAACAGAGCTCCGATAACCGGGCCGAACATATTAAAATGCGCCAAAAAATCACCCATGCGTTCGCCACAGTAATATTCAATAAAAGAGACAAGGAAGTAAACCGCCGCCAATAACGGCAATAGTTTTACGGTATCAAATAAAGCATCCATTAATAAATTCATTTATCACACTATTTATATCAACTGTCTTGATTTTAGGCGCTTTTGTTATCTGTTCTTTCTATACAACCCCAATAATTGCGCCTTATCCAGGATATGCCCTTGCATGGCCTTTTCTAATTGCTCCTTATTTATTCCTTCTTTTAAATTTAACACCATATCCAAGGCGTATATCTTAAAGAAATAACGATGTACGCCGGATGGAGGACAAGGCCCATGGTAATTTCTTCCCCCAGCGCTATTAATTCCCTGCTTTCCTGGTATACTATTTTCTTCGATTTTGAAAGTCAGGGGCATATCAAAAACCACCCAATGCACCCAGGTACCCAGAGGCGCATCTGGATCATCAACAATCAAAGCCAGGCTCTTTGCCTCTTTTGGAATACTCTCAATAGTTAACGGCGGATTGATATCCTGTCCTTCACAGCTAAATTTTCCGGGTATAAATTGGCTGTTTTCAAACTCAGGGCTTTTTAGTTTCATGGCCTCCTCTCCTTTCGCCTGCCTCAAAGCAAATAGGGACATAAAAATCATTATTGGTATTATGACGCAAGCTTTATTATTCATTCCCTTTTACCTCGCAATTGTATCTCTGATTTGTGGTTAGTTCAAGGCCTTTAATACAGCTGCTCAAAATTCAACTAAAATAACCTATTTTAGGCTTAATAGAGACTTTGGTAATAATTATAGGTAAGCAATGTTACGTCGGATATAAACTTCTTGGTAGGTTTAGCGAATCTATCTTTGTGTTTAACCAAAACACAAATCAGAAAATTGCCTTTATTGGTAAACACAATCCCCGCATCGTGACAAATATGCCTTTCTAAACCGGTCTTATGAACGACAAAGGTTCCTCTCGGGAGTTTTCTGGGGATACGGTCGTTGATTTTCTGCTGCCCTAATAATTCCAGGCACTTTTCGGAAACATCTTTGTTTAAAAACTTCTTATGATATAGTTCTTCCAGCAAATAAGCCATATCTTGCGCTGTTGTATAGTTCTCTTCGCCTTCTCTTCTTTCTTCAAAATCCAGCATCTTACGCGCGATATTAGTATTCTTTAAACCCATTTTTTTAAAATAGTAATTGAGCGTATCAAATCCCAAGAAATCTATAAGTATGTTGGCGGCAGCATTATCACTCTGGGTAATCATAGGATTAAACAATTCTTTCACCGTGAAAACTGAACCAGCTGGCTCTTTCCCCAGCACCCTTGACCCAGATACTTTCTCAGAAGACTTAAGGATTATGGTGTCTTTTAGGCTTATCTTCCCATCCTGCGCGGCGTAAAAATAGGAAAGCATAATAGGGACCTTTACTAAACTTGCGGAAGGAATCAGCGTATCCTTATCAAAGGCGATCTCCCACTCCATATCCAAATCTTCAACCACCATACCGACTGTGCCCCTAAAATTCATAACTTTGTTTTCCAGGGTTTTCTTTAAACGCAGCCACCCTTCTTTTCTTCTCTCTAATAAAATCTGTTCTTTTGCGATGTTCTGGTGTTTTTTATGCGTTCTGTATAAAAAAAATAAACCTGTGCCAAGAACAATAAGGAAAATTATTAAAAATGCTATCTTTGTTTTCATAATTTCTAATGAGGTCGCTGAAAAATTACTAAAAACTACACCAGCGACCTCTGATCAGAGATTGCTGCCTATTTTTAGAATATTTCAGCAATCTCCTAATAACTTCGCGATTACAAACGAAAGCGGCAGGCATAAATTAAATGTGCCTGCCGTAATCCGTTATAACAACTTATCTATTATTCTACTAATTTAATAGATTGCGCTCTATTAGCGCCTTTTTTAGTCGTTACATACTCTACGATGATTTTGTTGTCTTTCTTTAGGCCGCTGAAGGTAAGTTTCTTCCCGTCTTTTGCAGAGATGATAGTGCTGACTCTTACCGTAAAGTTCATTTTTTGTCCTTTTTCATCTACAACCGCAACCGCTGAGTGCGTGCCTTTTGCAGCATCAGCCAAAGTAATAGAATCTATCTTGCCTACAAAACTTTTAGTTTCAACTGGTTTTGGAGCCGTAGGGCTGGGTTTACTGACCGGCGCTGATGCCTGCTGGGCAAAACACAAGGAACTCATAAATGCGATAGCTAATATTGCTAAAAGTATTTTTTTCATTTTTTATTTCTCCTTATTAGTATTACAGCCCTTCACAAAAATCGTTCAGGGCTGTTGATTACAGAGATTTTTAAAAGATTACACAGATTTTCTCGTCGAGCTTTAGTAGAGTAGAGCAGTGGCGCACAGCCGAATTGTGTTTCCA
>PEYI01000011.1 GCA_002774445.1 Candidatus Omnitrophica bacterium CG08_land_8_20_14_0_20_41_16
TGCGCTTTATCTTCCTAATTGGCCGGAGTATATTTATAGCTATCTGGCATTATGGTCTTTGGGCGCTGTAGCAGTGCCGTTAGATTTTATGCTTACTCGAGATGAGTTGTGCTCATGCCTTATACATTCCGAGGCTAAGATTTTGATCGCTAAGCCTAAAACCGCGCTTGACCTAATCGATCTTAAAGTAAGGTGCTCTTTTTTAAAAGAAATTATCACCTGTCAGGATAAATTAGAGGGATTTTTATTTTTTAATGATTGCGTAGATAAAGGAAACCTCGGGGAGATTAATACCGATATTCAGGATAAAGATTGCGCAATAATTTTTTATACCTCCGGGACAACCGGCAAGCCCAAGGGCGTTTTAATAAATTACCGGCAGCTATCAGCACCTCCTAAGTCCATGGAGTTTTTCGTCAAATCTGATTTAAGCGATAAAGATACGGTACTTTGCGCCTTGCCATTTTCTCATCTTGGCGGGCTTATCTATATTCAAAACACCATTTGTTTTGGCCTAAGGCTTATTTTGATGGAACGCTTTATTCCGCTCGAATTCTTAAAGAATATATCAATATATAAAGTCAATTTTTTCTGGATTGTTCCTTCGATGTATTACGCGCTTCTACAATTAAGAGAATTTGAGACTTTTGATTTAACCAGTCTGCGTTGGATAGTTACTTTTGGCGCGTCTAATTCTGCGGATGCCTTACGCAGGTTCCATCAGTTTTGCCCCAAGGCGCATCTTTTAAATGGTTGGGGGATGACCGAGACTAATGCCCCTACCACTGTTTTACCTATGGGCTCAAAAAAGATTGAAAGCGTAGGCAGGCCTACTCCGTGGATAGAGGTTAAGGTCTTCGATGATGCGGATAAAGAAGTCAATGTTGGCCAAATTGGTGAAATCGTAGTTAAGGGCTGGGTAGTTACTGATGGGTATTATAAAGACCCTCAACTTACCGCAGAAACATTACGCAATGGCTGGTTTCACACCGGAGACTTGGGCAAATTTGATGCCGAGGGAGACCTTTATATCATCGGCAGAAAAAAAGAAATGATTAAGGTGGGCGGCGAGATTGTCTTTGAACCTGAGGTTGAGGCAGCCATACAAAGGCATCCGGATATCTCTGAGGCTGCTGTAGTAGGGGTAGCGGATAAGCTAAGAGGAGAAGTGCCTAAAGCTTTTATAGTTTTAAAAGAAGGAAAGGCCTTAAGCGAAGAAAATCTGCGCTATTTTTTAAAGCAGCACCTGGCGCATTTTAAAGTTCCCCATTATTTTGAGTTTAAAGGCGCGCTTCCCAAAAACCGCACCGGAAAAATTGATAAAGAAAAACTCCGCCCCTAATTATTATGCAGGACATTAAAGAGTTTAACCTAAAAGAACTGGAAAGCGAATTTTTGTCTTTGGGGATTAAGGCTTACCATGCCAGGCAGATTTTTACCTGGATATATAAAAAAGGCGTCTTTGATTTTTCGCGCATGAGCGATTTATCTTCAAAGTTAAAAAAACTCCTTGATGATAAATTTAAGATACTGGATTTGAAGTTGATTCAATCGCGCAAGTCAAAGGATGGAACCAAGAAATTTTTATTTGAATTAGCAGATAAAAATCTAATTGAGGCAGTGATAATTCCTGCGCAAGGCAGGGTTACAGGCTGCGTATCTACTCAGGGGGGCTGTAAATTCAGCTGTAAGTTTTGCGCCAGCGGACTTCTAGGCTTTAAACGCAATTTAACTTGTTCCGAAATACTCGGAGAGATTTTATATTTAAAAAGTGATATTTACGGCAGAAATCTTACCCATATTGTTTTTATGGGTATAGGCGAGCCGCTGGATAATTATGATAATGTATTAGAAGCAATCCGTATTATAAATTCTAAAGATGGCTTTAATATCGGCGCCCGTCGAATTACCATCTCTACCTGCGGGATAACGCCGGCAATTAAAAGATTAGCGGAAGAAAATCTGCAGATAGAACTATCCGTATCCCTGCATGCTGCCAACGATAAGTTAAGGTCAAACCTGATGCCGGTGAATAAGAAATACCCTTTAAAAGAGCTTATTAAAGCATGCAAGGAGTATAGCCTTAAAACTAACCGGCAGGTAACCTTTGAGCATATTTTAATTAAGGGCGTTAATTCCTCTCTTAAAAACGCGCAGGATTTAGTTAAGCTGCTCGAAGGTTTTAAATTATCCAAGATTAACATCATTCCTGCAAATTATATAAAGGAGCTTCATATTGAGCCAGCGGATAAAACCGCTATGATTTTATTTAAGGATTATCTTGTTAAGTATGGAGTCCATGTAACTTTGCGTAAAGAGCGCGGAGAGGATATAGGCGCTGCTTGCGGACAACTGAGATTACAACATGAAAAAGAATAATTTATTAGTTCTTGTGTTCGCAGGTTCTCTTGCTCTTTGGCTATTCGGATGCGCTAAAAAAGAGATTAAAAACCTGAATTCTAACGGAAAAAACATTATTTGTTTTGGAGACAGTATCACTTTTGGCTATGGGGTTAAGCCCGGCGAAGATTATCCAACTGCTTTATCTAAAATGATAAATATGCCCGTAATTAATGCAGGTTTAGACGGAGATACGTCTGTTACTTCGTTTAAGCGGATTAAGGCTGATGTTTTGGACAAAAAGCCTTTTTTAGTCCTGATTGAGTTTTGCGGGAATGATTTTTTAAAGGGTATACCTTTGGATGCGACAACTAATAATATTAGGATAATGGTCCGGCAAATTCAGGCCCAAGGCGCTATCGCGGCTATTGTTGATGTGAGCGCGGGGTTATTTTTGCGCGATTACCGCTTAAGGTTTTTTAAGCTTGCCCAAGAGTCCGGCTCAATTTTTATTCCCGCAGTGTTAAGCGGAATTATTACCAATCCTTCGATGAAGAGCGATTTTATGCATCCCAACCCCGAAGGCTATAAAATCGTCGCCCAGCGTATCTATCGCGCCGTTAACCCATATCTAAAAGCTCATAAATAATTCTTGAATGGTGCCGGGAGAGGGAGTTGAACCCACATGAGCTTGCGCTCAACAGCTTTTGAGGCTGCCGCGTCTGCCATTTCGCCATCCCGGCAATAATTAGTTGACCCCATTACAAATTATGGTATTATTATACAGGAAATTTGTAACGGCGCAAGCGCTGTCTATTTTATATTCTAAAATAGCAAAGGTCAACTAGATTTACGGGGCCGTAGCTCACCTGGGAGAGCGCTTCCATGGCATGGAAGAGGCAGAGAGTTCGATCCTCTCCGGCTCCACTTTTCCATTATTGTTTCGCCAATAGACTGTAGTTCAAATTGAAGCGTTGTATTGTAATATATTATCCTGCAAATCCCCATATAGTCTTTCCGTAAAGTCGGTTTTCCTTTAGTGCGTATATCAGGTATCGAATTTAGGCATTTTGATTTAGATATCTTGGTAATCCTTGACCAATAATTCTTCAGCTTTTGGTAGTTTTGATCCCAGCGATAACCGATACCAAAACGTAATTTATTTTCATCAATTTTGTAGTATCTTCTTAAAGCATTAATAAAGAATGAAATTACCTTTGGATCAGAATTTCCTAAATAAAGATATCTTGAACTTGGATATTTCGCGCCTTCGCAAAGATAAAGAATGCCACAGATAAGCTTACCAAGTTCCGGATTTTCAATAGGGATGTTTTCAAAATGTTTTACAGAATTACGGATAACTTCTTTCCATCGCTCAATTTTTCGACGGTTCGCAGCAACAGCTAACGGCCTGCCAATTGCAGCGGATTCAGTTATTTTTTTCTTGATTCGCTCCTTTTGTTTATCCGTTAAGCGGATATCGTTAACCCACGCCGAGACGGTATTTTTTGGGATTTTCATTTTTAGGCTAATTTCTCCCATTGACCAACCTTTATACCTTAAATCACGCGCCTTTTGTTTGATCTTTCCTGAGTATATAGTTGACATTTTACCCTCCTACTGTTCCCGCCTTCGGCGGGATAAGTTCGGGCAGATAAGTTATGTCGTCCGCAAGCGGACTCCATAACTTATGCCCTCATTTAAATAGACGTAAACTTATCATTTTTCTAACGCAGATTTAGGGATCGGTCAATACATTCTTACCCCCCTGAGTCACAAAAGAAGTATAAGTATTGAGCAACACATCAAGATCAACGGCAGCTG
>PEYI01000062.1 GCA_002774445.1 Candidatus Omnitrophica bacterium CG08_land_8_20_14_0_20_41_16
GGCGGTGGAAACACAATTCGGCTGTGCGCCACTGCTCTACTCTACTAATCAGGTATAATCCATAATTATACCTGAAGATTATACCAGGGAGAAAGAAAGGAGGATTTTTTGTTTGACAGCAGCTATAGGGCAAGATATAATATTTAATCTAAAACTCCCGCAATGGCGGAAAAAAACTGGAGGTAATTATGGTTCCTAAGGAAAAAGATAAGAAAGAAGAAGCGCAGAATATTTCTGATCGCGGCAAGGCATTGGAACTGGCCTTAGCCCAGATTGAGAAGCAGTTTGGCAAGGGCTCAATTATGAAGTTGGGGTCGCATGTTAGGGCTAATGTAGAGACTATTCCTACCGGAGCGCTTACTCTGGATGTCGCTTTAGGTGTGGGCGGCCTTCCGCGCGGCAGGGTAATTGAGATATTTGGGCCGGAGGCTTCAGGTAAGACAACGATTACTCTTACGGCAATTAGGGAAAATCAGAAAAAGGGCGGGGTAGCCGCGTTTATTGACGCGGAGCATGCCTTTGATTCTACTTATGCTAAGGTTATTGGAGTTAACTTAGATGATCTTTTAATTTCTCAGCCGGATACCGGAGAGCAGGCTTTGGAGATTACCGAGACTTTGGTGCGTTCAAATGCCGTGGATTTGGTGGTTATTGATTCAGTAGCTGCGCTTACTCCCCGGGCAGAAATAGAAGGCGAGATGGGCGATTCTCATATGGGTTTACAGGCGCGGCTTATGAGCCAGGCATTAAGGAAGCTTACCGGCGCAATAAGCAAGTCGCGCACCTGCGTTATTTTCATTAATCAACTCAGAGAAAAAATCGGGGTAATGTTTGGGAATCCGGAAACTACACCCGGAGGCCGCGCGCTTAAATTTTATTCTTCGATAAGGTTAGATGTGCGCAGGATTGCCACCTTAAAAGAGGCGGATAAGGTTATCGGTGGGCATTGCCGGGTTAGGGTGGTTAAAAATAAGGTTGCGCCGCCTTTCCGCGAGGCAGAGTTCGATATCCTGCATAATGAAGGGATTGCCAAGACCGGGGCAGTAATAGACGCCGGAGTTAACCTTGAAATAGTCACTAAGTCCGGGACATGGCTGTCATTTAATAATGAGAAACTCGGCCAAGGCCGGGACGCGGCGATTAAGGCCTTAAAGGAAAATCCGAAGCTTCAGGATGAAATAGAGAAAGAAGTAAGGAAGAAGATTAGTGTTGCCTAAAGGGGAAATAGATTATTTCCTAAGAGCCAAAAAGTATGCTTTCTTGCTCCTTAAGTTCAGGTTGCGCAGTGAAAAGGAGATTGCCGAGCGCCTAAAGCAGAAAAAATTTCCTGAACAGGCGAT
The DNA here is from genome assembly GCA_002774445.1 of Candidatus Omnitrophica bacterium CG08_land_8_20_14_0_20_41_16. Taxonomy (GTDB): domain Bacteria; phylum Omnitrophota; class Gorgyraeia; order Gygaellales; family Profunditerraquicolaceae; genus Sherwoodlollariibacterium; species Sherwoodlollariibacterium unditelluris. Next base: position 1,341 of record PEYI01000062.1, read on the forward strand.
AAAAGAAACCGTCGTTTTTCTCAAAGAGAGAAAATTCATTGATGATGTTGCTTTTACCAAGGCCTGGGTCTCTAGCCGGTTAAGACGCCCCTTTGGGCTAAGAAAGATAAAGCAGGAGCTGGCGCAGAAGGGTATAGCTAAAGAGATTATCCATGATGCGCTAGCTCAAGCAAAAGAGCATTACAACGAAAGCCAAATCGTCAGTCAATTAGCCCAGCCAAGATTTTCAAAGTTAAAAGGAATAGAGCCGCTTAAGGCCAAGGCGCGTGTGTATGGCTATCTTATGCGCCGAGGGTTCTCTCCGGATGTGATTATGGAAGTAATCAGGGATATAGGAAAGGGCTCGTCTTTTTAGCCGTTAAGGAATTATGACCGCCGACATTTTAAGAGATAAATTTCTTGCTTTTTTCAAAGCTAAAAAGCATAAAATTATCGATAGCGATTCTCTAGTCCCCAAGGATGACCCTACGGTATTATTTACTCCCGCCGGGATGAATCAGTTTAAGAAAGAGTTTATGGGGTTTGATTCCGGATTCAAGCGCGCCGCTACCTGCCAGCGTTGCCTGCGCACGGATGATTTGGATAAAATCGGCAAAACCAGCGCTCACCACACTTTTTTTGAAATGCTGGGGAATTTTTCCTTCGGAGACTATTTTAAGCCGGAGGCGATCGCCTGGGCCTGGGAATTTTTGACTAAGGAATTGAAGATTGACCCGGAGAGGCTCTGGGTTTCGGTTTACAAAGATGATAATGAATCGTATAAGATCTGGAAAGAGACGATAGGAATACCCATAGAAAAGATTATTAAGCTTGGGGATAAAGATAATTTCTGGCCCGCGGAGGCTAAAACCAAAGGGCCCAACGGCCCATGCGGGCCCTGCTCAGAGATATTTTATGATTTCGGTCCTGGCGTAGGCTGCGGAGAAAAGATTTGCGATCCATCCTGCAGTTGCGGAAGGTTTGTGGAAATATGGAATTTGGTTTTTACGCAATTTAATCGTAAAGACGACGCAAGTTTAGAGCCTTTGCCAAATAAGAATATTGATACGGGCATGGGTTTGGAGAGGTTGGCTGCGGTTATGCAGGGCAAGCAGAATAATTTTGAGACAGAATTATTCCAGCCGATGATAAAAGAGATAATTCGGGGACAGTCCTCCGCAGAAGGCGGGGCACCCGCCGATCCAATACGGCGGGGTGCCTACTCCGCGACTAGAACAGTCCCTGTTGAAAAAGAGCTTATTTATGCCGTCAGCGACCATATAAGAGCAGTGGTTTTTTCAATATATGACGGTATCACTCCGTCTAATGAAGGCCGCGGATATATCGTTAGGAAGATTATCCGTAAGAGTGTTTTACATTTAAGAAGTTTAGGCATAAATAAGCCGTTCTTAAATAAGTTAGTTGGCCAGCTTGCCCAAATTATGCATGTGCCTTATCCGGATTTAAAGGAGAGACAGGAGGATATTGCTCAGGTCATTTTGAATGAAGAGGTTAATTTTATCAATATATTGAAGTTGAGCAGTACTTTAGTAGATAGTGAAATTGAGAAAGTTAAAACAGAGTTAGAAAATGATCCAAAGATAGAAGGTTTTATTATTGCTAGTGCAGGTACTTCTGGGGCCTTAGGTATTTCTGCCTTTAAATTATATGATACTAATGGAATTCCGCTGGAAATAACAAAGGATGAATTAAGTATAAGGTTTATTAAAGTCGGTGAGGATTTTGAAGCGGCTTATCAGAATGAGCTGGATAAACAGAAGAACCTTTCAAAATCATTTAGTAAGATGAAAGGGGATGTTTTTGATGCTAAAGGATTAGGCTTAAAACTAAATACGACAAAGTTCCTCGGTTATAAAGAGAATTCCGCGCAAGCCAAAATCCTGGCTATTTTAAAAGACGGCAAAGAAGTAAACCCCATTAGAAATGGCGCCCCGCGCCGCGGGATTTCTAACGGGGTAAATGAGATTTTAGCAGGAGATAGCTTACAAGTTGTTTTAGACCAGACACCTTTTTACGCGGAATCCGGAGGCCAGGTCGGGGACACCGGCAGATTGATAAGCGGGAAAAATGTTTTTGAGGTTTTAAATACGCAGAAAATTGATAATGTTGTTTTACATATTGGCAAGATTATTTCCGGCAGCTTTAAAAAAGGCGATAAGGTAATTGCTCAAATAAATATTGGACGCAGATTGAATATTGCCCGCAACCATACAGCTACGCACATATTGCAGGCAGCTTTACGGGAAGTTTTAGGAAATCATGTCCAGCAGCAGGGGTCTCTGGTTACAGATGAAAAATTCCGTTTTGATTTTACGCATTTTAAGAGGTTGTCTAAAGAAGAGATTTCCAGAGTTGAAGAGGTAGCGAATAGTTATATTGCTAAAAATCAGGGAGTAAACTGCAAAGAGATGACTTTAAAAGACGCAAAGAAAGCCGGGGCGTTAGCTTTTTTTGAGGAAAAATACGGTGAAAATGTACGCGTGGTTACTATCGGAGATATTTCAAAAGAGCTATGTGGAGGAACACACCTTAATAATATCAGCGAAATCGGCCAGATAAAGATAATTGGTGAAGGTTCAGCAGCTAGCGGTATAAGGAGGATTGAGGGTGTTACTGCCAATTTTGCAGAGCAGTTTATCAAGGACCAGCAGCAGAAAGCTATTGAAGAATCTAAGAAGAAGAACAAGCTAAAGGAATTAAAGGAGCAGCAGAAGAAGCGCAGCGTAGAGGTAAATAGCTCCCTGCAGGATGCGCTGCCGAAACTTATAAAGAAGATAATAGTGCTTAATGGTATAAATGTAATTTCTTCGCTTGAGCCTAATTTAGAGATGAATGCCTTGCGGCTTCTGGCGGATAAGCTAAAAGAGAAGTTAAAACAGGGGGTGATTGCTTTAGGCTCGCAGGATAATGAGCAAAAGAGGGCGTATTTGGTGATTGCCGTTACGCAGGATTTATTATCCAGGGGCTTGGACGCAGGGGTATTGATCCGTCAGGTTGCTCCGGTTATCGGAGGTTCAGGCGGCGGCAGGGGAGATTTTGCCCAGGCTGGCGGGACGCAGCCAGAAAACTTTGCATTGGCTTTTGAGAAATTAAGAGGTATAATTAAAACTTCCATATAGATAGTCGCTAGGTTTAAAGAATAAAATAAGATGAAGATAATCCGTTTTAGCAGTAAGCAGTTAGAGAAGATTTATAATCGTTCAGTCCTTAAGAAAAAGCGCGTTGAGGAAAAGGTAAGGAAGATTATTGATGATGTGCGTATTTATGGAGATGAGGCGCTGATAAAGTATACCAAAAAGTTTGACGGCGTAAAATTAATGCCCCGGCAGTTAAGGGTTTCGGAGATTGAAATAAGCGGGGCATACCAGAATATCAGCCCCAATTTTGTCGCGAGCCTTAAGGTGATTATAGAAAACGTCAATCGTTTTTACCGCAAGGCTTTAAAGAAATCCTGGAGAATCAAAGACGGCGACGGCGTTGTCTTAGGGGAAAATTATACTCCATTAGAACGTGTGGGTGTATATATACCCGCGGGAACCGCTCCTTTAGTCTCTACGGTTTATATGACGGTATTACCGGCAAAAATAGCCGGGGTAAAAAAGATAGCCCTTGCCTCGCCTCCGGATAAAAATGGTTTTATTAATCCGCATATATTGGTGGTGGCAAACTTATTGCATGTGGATGAGATTTATCGCATAGGAGGAGCGCAGGGTATTGCCGCTTTGGCCTATGGCACGAAGACAATTCCGGCCGTGGACAAGATTGTCGGGCCGGGGAATATTTACGTAAGCGAGGCCAAGAGGCAGGTCTTTGGGCAGGTGGGTATTGATATGATTGCCGGGCCCACAGAATTAGTAATTATCGCCAACCGCTTTAGCAACTCTAAGTTTATTATTGCCGATCTTTGCGCTCAGGCAGAACACGCAAAAAGCCTGGCCATACTTATTACCAATTCTAAGGCTTTGGCCCAGGAAGTAAAATCCCAACTCGATGTCCAGGATGGTTATATTATTTTAACCAAGAATTTAGAGCAGGCAGTTCAGGTAAGCAATAAGATTGCGCCCGAGCACTTAGAAATATTGGTGCAGAATCCTAATCGTTTGCTTAAAGGAATAAGAAATGCCGGAGCAGTATTCTTGGGGCCTTATAGCCCGGTTGCGGTAGGAGATTACGTCGCCGGGCCAAGCCACGTCTTGCCTACCGATGGGACCGCCAGGTTCTTTTCGGGATTATCAGTAGCTGATTTCTTGAAGAGTAATTATATTCTCAGTTATACTAAGAAAGCCTTGGAAAAGATAAAAGACCCTTTAGAGAAGATTGCCGGAATTGAAGGCTTAATTAAACATTTGGATTCGGTGAAAGTTAGGTTTATTCAGTAATTAGTAGGCAGTAGATAGTATTTAGGGAAAGGTAAATATAATGAGAGAAGTAACAAAAAATCGAAAAAGCAGAGAAACTGATATTACGATTAGTTTAAATATTGACGGAGAGGGTAAGACTAAAATAAATTCTGGCATAGGATTTCTAGATCATATGCTTGAATTATTTGCTTTTTGGGGGCATTTTGATTTAGAGGTTATTACCAAAGAAGCAGACCTTAAAGTTGACATTCATCACACTAATGAAGATTTGGGTATAGTTTTAGGACAGGCTTTTAAAGAGGCTTTAAGCGATAAAAAGGGGATTAATAGAATAGGAGATGCTTCAGTTCCGATGGAAGAGGTAACTGCCGCCGTAAGTCTTGATATCAGTGGAAGGGGTTCTTTTAAACTTACTGCAAATGTTGCCAAAGAAGCTGCGTCGGAGCAATCTCTGAATGTGGATTTTAAAAAATTATTAGATGAAACGATAAAAGTCAGTAAAACGTTTAATGCACATGAGAACTATAAACTTGAGTATGCTCAACATTTTTTTGAATCTTTTGCCAAGCAGCTCGGAATGAATTTAAATATTAAAATCGAAAATCCAAGCAGTGATTTACATACGACTTTGGAGCCGGTTTTTAAAGCATTAGGAAAGGCTTTATCTGAAGCTGTTGGAATCGATCCGCGCAGGAAAGGTATCCCTTCCACAAAAGGGGTGATTGATTAGGTTATGATTGCCCTTATAGATTACGGAATGGGGAATATTTTTAGCGTTAAGAAAGCATTAGAATTATGCGGGGCAGGTGTCTTAGTTACGAATAACCCCGCGGATATTTTATCTTGCGAAAAGATTGTCCTGCCCGGAGTAGGCGCTTTTGATGACGCCATGTTTGAATTAGAAAAGCAGGGTTTAGTCCCTGTGATAAAAAACGAGGTTAAAAGCAAAAAACCATTTTTAGGCATTTGTTTAGGGATGCATCTTCTTTTTGAAAATAGCGAAGAGGCAAAAATTAGAAAAGGTTTAGGTATACTAAAAGGAAGGGTAAGAAAATTCTTAAAAGGAAGCCAAAAGGTTCCGCATATAGGATGGAATCAGGTAAATCTGAATAATAGCGGGCCGATGGCCGATGGCCGATGGCCGATGCAGTGCCCGTTACTTAAAAATATAAAAGATGGATCGTATGTTTATTTTTGTCATTCATATTATGTTGAACCAGATGATAAGTCTATCGTGGCTCTTACTTGTGATTACGGCGTTGATTTTACGGCGGGAGTATGGCAGGGTAATGTGTATGGAGTGCAGTTTCATCCGGAGAAAAGCCAGGAGGTTGGGCTAAAAATCTTGGAGAATTTTGTTAATTTATGTTAATTATACCTGCCATAGATTTAAAAGATGGATGCGTTGTAAGGCTTGTTCAGGGCAAATTCAATAAAAAAGTTTATTCCGTAGATCCGGTTGAAACCGCCCGGCGCTGGGTAAGGCAGGGAGCGAAATTCTTACACATTGTAGATTTAGATGGGGCATTTTACGGTATCCCAAAGAACTTAAAAATCGTCCGAGAAATTACCCGCGTAGTTAATGTCCCAATAGAATTTGGCGGAGGGGTAAGAAAAATAGATACGATTAAGAATATTCTTAGGTTAGGAGTAGCGCGCGTTGTTTTAGGGACTAAGGCAGTGGAGGATAAAGGATTCTTAAAAAAGGCATTCGCTGAATTTAAAGCCAAAATTATCGTCGGAGTTGACGTTAAGGAAGGCAAGGTTATGGTTAAGGGTTGGAAATCAGGATATAAAAATACTGACGCAATAGAGTTTAGTTTATCGTTAAAAAAAATAGGTTTTAAAGAGTTGATTTACACCGATATCTTAAAAGACGGGACTTTATTGGGCCCTGATATAAATGAAATAAGGAGGTTCTTAAAAATAACCGGGCTTAAGATTGTCGCTTCGGGCGGGGTATCAAGATTAGAAGATTTGATTAAGTTAAAAAGTTTAGAGAAACAGGGATTGAGCGCTGTAATTATCGGTAAGGCTTTGTATGAGGGAAGGTTCACTTTGGCGCAAGCATTGGAATTATCGTGACATCTTTCAGGGTTGTCAAGTACGGAAATTAATGATTTAATCTCCGTAATCTAATATAATCACAGCAATCAGGTATAATCCTGAATTATACCTGATAATTATACCAAGGAGGGTGGTATGTTTAAGAGAATAGTTGTATTTTGTTTTGCACTAGCTATGGCGATTTCGCTTAGCGGATGCGCTACTTTTGGTAAAAAGAAAGATCTTGAGATTCAGGGTTTAAAGAATCAGGTTTCGGTTTTAGAGGCGCAAGCTCAAGCTAACGGCCAGGAGATTAGCGGTTTAAAAGAGGAATTAGCTAAGGCAAATGAGACAAAGGCCGTATCAACTGAAGTCATTGATAAAGGGGGCGTTATCTCGTCAAAGCGCCATCCTAAAGCACGACAGATTCAGTTGGCTTTAAAAAATGCCGGTTACAACCCGGGTAAAATTGATGGTAGGATAGGTAAACAGACTATTGACGCAATAAAGGCTTTCCAGAAGGCGAATAATTTGCCTGTTACCGGAAAGATGGATAGAAAAACATGGGCATTGCTAAGAGAGTCTTTGATTCAGAAAATAAAGTAGTTATTGCTGAAAAACCCAGCAATAACTTGATTACACAGATTTTTAAAAGATTACACAGATAATTCTCCGACGATGTCTTAATCTGCGTAATCTGTTTTTGAATCGGTGTAATCATAGTTTCCACACTTTTTCAGTGGAAACTAAAGTAAGGTTGGATTTAGGCAAAGTTTATGCTGACAAAACGTATTATACCTTGTTTAGATATTAAAGACGGCAGGGTAGTAAAAGGTGTGAAGTTTTTAGGCTTAAAAGACGCCGGTGACCCGGTAGAGGCAGCCAGCGCCTATGACAAACAGGGCGCGGATGAGTTGGTGTTTTTAGATATCACTGCCAGTTTTGAAAAACGCAAGACTTTAATTGAATTAGTTGAAAAAATAGCCCGGAATATATTTATGCCTTTTATTGTCGGCGGCGGAGTGTCAGGCATTGACGATATCAGGAATATTTTAAATGCCGGGGCAGAGAAAGTTTCCTTGAATACGCAGGCAGTGAGATTTCCGGAACTGATATTTGATGCCTCCAAGAAATTCGGGAGCCAGTGTATAGTTTTGGCTATTGATGCCAAAAAATGTTATCCAGTTAACCAGTTAGCCAGTGAATGGGAAGTTTATATTAACGGAGGCAGGACCCCCACAGGCATAGATGCGCTTGAATGGGTAAAGAAAGGAGCAAGATTAGGCGCAGGAGAGATTCTTTTAACCAGCATGGATTTTGACGGCACCAAGGACGGCTATGATTTGGAGCTGACTAAAGCAGTTTCTGGGGCAGTAAATATTCCGGTTATTGCTTCGGGAGGCGCTGGTAAGTTGGAAGATTTTTACAATTGTTTTGCTAAAACCGGGGCAGACGCGGCTTTAGCTGCCTCGCTTTTTCATTACGGGGAATATTCCGTAAAGCAAGTTAAAGAGTATTTAAGGGAAAGGGGAATTCCGGTAAGGCTATGATAAGAAAAACAAAACGCGCTATCAAAGATTTAAAATTTGATAAGTTTGGTTTAATCCCGGCAGTAATCCAGGATTATAAAACCAAAGATGTGCTTATGGTCGCTTATATGAATTATAAATCCCTGCGCCGCACCCTAAAATTAGGCAAGACTTGTTTTTGGTCGCGTTCGCGTAAAAAATATTGGATTAAGGGGGAGACCAGCGGCCATTTTCAATTTGTCAAGACATTAGCCTATGACTGTGATATGGACGCGTTATTAATTAAGGTGCGTCCTGTAGGAGTTGCCTGCCATACTGGCAATAGAAGCTGTTTCTATAGGAGAATGAAATAATATAAGAGGATAGTTAGCAGTATGTATACGCCGACTTTAGAAGAATTCCTGAAATTAAGTAAAAAGGGCAATATCATTCCGGTTTATAGGGAAATGAATGCCGATTTAGATACTCCGGTTTCCGCCTTCTTAAAAATCAAAAAAAATGATTACGCTTTCTTGCTTGAATCAGTGGAGGGGCAGGAAAAGATTGCCCGCTATTCTTTCTTAGGCACGAACCCAAGCCTGATTTTTAAGTCTAAAGGCCGCAGCATAGAAATAATTTATCCCTTCAAAAACACCCGCAAAAAGTTTTTGACCGATCTTTCGCCTTTAGATGAAATAAAGAAAGTTATGCTTAAATTTAAGAGCGTCTATGTTAAAGGGTTGCCGCGGTTCTTTGGAGGATTAGTCGGGTTTATCGGTTATGATATGGTCAGGTTCTTTGAACGGCTGCCGGATAAGAATCCCGATGACCTTAAAACCCCGGATTCCCTCCTTATACTTACAGATACCTTATTGGTTTTTGACCATTTCAATCACACTATCAAAATCATAAGCAATGTTATATTGCCTGATGGCGGATACCCCGCCGTATTTGATCGGCGGGTGCCCCGTCTTCTGCGGGGGGAGAAAAAAAAGTTTTATCAGGATGCTTTAAATAAGATAGATAAGATTTATTCTGATTTTAATAATCCGGTTATCGGGAAGCGTTCCTTAGGAGGCGGGGGCCATAAGTTAAAGGTTTCGTCAAATTTTAAGAAACGTGAGTTTGAGGATGTGGTAAGGGCTGCCAAAGAGTATATTAAAAAAGGAGATATTATTCAGGTAGTTCCTTCTCAACGATTTAAAGTTAAGACTGACCAAGATCCGTTTATGGTTTATCGCACATTGCGCAGCATTAATCCTTCTCCTTATATGTATTTTCTAAAACTAAAGGAATTGACCCTGGTTGGGACTTCTCCTGAGATGCTGGTGCGCTGCGAAGACGGCGTGATTCAAACTCGGCCGATTGCCGGCACCCGTCCGCGGGGGAAAAACGAGTTAGAAGACAAACGTTTGGCATCCCAGCTTATCAAAGATAAAAAAGAGCGGGCAGAGCACCTTATGCTTGTGGACTTAGGCAGGAACGACCTTGGCCGGGTAAGTAAGATTGGGACGGTTAAGGTAAGCGAATTTATGAATATTGAAAAATATTCTCACGTTATGCATTTAGTGAGCGAAGTGAAAGGAATACTTGACAATAAACGGTATGATATTTATGATGTTTTGAAAGCGGTATTTCCCGCGGGTACGGTTTCGGGCAGCCCTAAGATTCGCGCCATGGAGCTCATTGATGAACTTGAAAACACGCGGCGCGGGCCCTATGCCGGTTGCGTGGGTTATTTTAGTTTTTCGCATAATATGGATACCTGCATTACTATTAGGACTATACTGATTAAAGGTAGGACAGCTTATGTGCAGGCAGGGGGAGGAATTGTGGCGGATTCTCGGCCGGAAAAAGAGTATATTGAGACCGTGAACAAAGCGCAGGCGTTAATTGAAGCGATAAAACAATGAATAGAGGATGTTTTCTCCCGCTTCGTAAAATGTGTCAAAATTTTCTGCGGAATTCTGGGGACACTTTAGGAATTCTGGGGACACTTTACATAATTCGGAATTAAGTATGGTGTCCCCAAAATTATTCCTCACTTAGGTTCAGGTCCTTGTTGCCTACGGCAATTTCGCTAAATCAAAGGCTTAAGGTACTCAAATTTCGTTAGATAAAAACTTATGGTGCTCAAATTTCGCACAGTAAGCGCGCACTTGCCAATCCTATATGGCAAGGTGCGCTAAACAAAAACAGGAGGAGCTCAAAATGGCGGTGCATATACGATTAAGAAGAATTGGCAAAAATCCTAAGGGTAAACCGCATTTTAGGATTTCAGTTTTTGATGAGCGCGAGGGCCGTGATGGAAGGGTTTTAGAGGAACTCGGTTTTTATAATCCCCTAACCGGAGAGGCTGTGCTTAAAAAGGAAAAGATAGAGGCATGGATTAAGAATGGGGCCCAGCTTTCCGCCACCGTAAAAAGCTTATTAAAGAAATTTATTAAAAAGGAGAATAAAAATGCAACCACAGGCAGCTAATTCGATAATGAATTTGGTCCCCCTTGTCCTCATATTTGTGATTTTTTATTTTATGTTAATACGGCCGCAGAGGCAGAAGGAGAAAGAACACGAAAAGATGCTTGGGCATCTGGCCAAGAATGACGAAGTGGTTACTTCGGGAGGAATTCACGGAACAATCATAAACGTTAAAGACAAGACCATTATTTTAAGGATAGATGAAAACGTAAAAATAGAGATTGATAAAAACTGTATAAGTTATATTAAAAAGCCGCAAGGGGTGGCTGTTTAGATCCTGTTGGAATATGTAAAATATGAGTAAAAAGCTTATATATAAATTAATATTTATCTTTTTAATAGTAGGTGTGTGCGCCTACTTTACATTTCCGTTAAATAAACGCATAAACTTAGGCCTTGACCTGCAAGGTGGAATGCACCTATTACTTAAAATAGATACATCTCATCTAAGCGGTGAGGCTAAAGCAGATGCCTCGGACCGCGCGGTTGAGGTTGTAAGAAATAGGATAGATCAGTTCGGCGTCAGGGAGACCTCTATCCAGAAGCAGGGCGAAGATGAAATAGTGGTGCAGCTCCCGGGGGTTACTGACAGGGAGAGGGCATTAGATATTATCGGCAAAACCGCAATGCTTGAGTTTAAATTAGTTTCATCTGATGCGGATAAGCTAAAGGAGGCATTGGCTGGCACAGCGCCCGAAGGTTATGAATTAAAATATACTTCTGATGATAACCTGCCGATATTAGTTGAGAAAAATGCGGTTTTAACCGGAGACGCCCTGCTCAATGCCGAAGTTCATTTTAGTTCAGGTGATTTTAATGAACCGGCAGTTTCTTTGAAATTTAATGCTATCGGAGCCAAGAAGTTTGCTGAAGTTACCGCGGCTAATGTAGGCAGAAGGTTAGCTATTGTTTTGGATGGTAAAGTCCAATCTGCTCCTAACATAAGGGAAGCCATTCCTTCCGGAGAAGCGGTGATTACCGGACGCTTTACCATTGAACAAGCCCAGGATTTAGCGCTTATATTAAGAGTAGGCGCATTGCCTGCCCCTATGTCCGTAGAAGAGGAAAGGACTGTCGGGCCGTTATTAGGCCAAGATTCCATAAATAAAGGAGTTAAAGCGAGTATTATTGGCGGGGCATTAGTTTTTCTCTTTATGGCTGGTTATTACCTTTTGGCAGGATTGGTCAGCGATGCTGCCCTCTTAATGAACCTCATTATGATCTTGGGTGGATTAGGGCTATTGCCGTTATTCTTTCCCGGCATATCCGCGACATTAACCTTACCCGGAATTGCCGGTATCGCTTTATCTTTGGGCATGGCTGTGGATGCCAACGTGCTTATTAATGAGCGTATTCGGGAAGAATTTTCTGCGGGAAGAAATATACGCAATGCCATCGCTAATGGTTATTCCCGCGCATTCAGCGCAATCTTTGATTCAAACCTCACTACCTTAATCGCCGCCTTTCTCTTATTTCAATTTGGGACCGGGCCAATCAGAGGTTTTGCTGTAACTTTGACTATAGGCCTTATCTCCAGCATGTTTACGGCAATATTTGTTACGCGCGCGATATTTGAGTTATTCTTGAATATAGGTATCATCAAGAATTCCCTGCCGATGTTAAAATTGATCAAAGAGACCAAGCTCGATTTTATCGGTAAGCGTAAGATTTTTTACGCTATTTCATTGGTAGTGATAATAACGGGCCTGGTTTTTTATTTTAAAAAGGGAAAAGATGCTTATGGTATTGATTTTGCGGGGGGACAATTACAGGAATATAGTTTCAAAGAGCCTGTTAATATAGAGAGTGTGCGTCAGGCATTAAAGGATATAGGATTGGCTGATGCCTCTATTCAGCAGTTTAAGGATAACCCTAAGGTTATCTTGATTAGGACTAGCGAGGATAAAAACAAGGCCATTACGGATAAATTGAAACAGGTATTTACAGGAGATATAGAGATATTAAGGATTGAACGCGTAGGCCCCATAGCGGGGAAGCACTTAAAAGAAAAGGCGGTATACGCTTTAATTTGGTCGCTTATAGGGATATTAATTTATGTTGCTTTTAGGTTTAAGCATATCAATTTTGCTATTGCCGGCGTAGTTGCGCTTATTCATGATGTGTTGGTAGCTTTAGGCCTCTTGGTGGTTACCGGCCGTCCATTAGACCTCTTAAGCATAACCGCGTTTTTAACTATCGCGGGTTATTCTATAAATGATACCATTGTTATTTATGACCGGGTGCGGGAAAATCTTAAACTAAACCGGAAACTTAGCCTGTATGAGGTGATTAACCTTAGCGTAAACCAGACTCTTGGCCGGACCATACTTACTTCGGGAGTTACCTTTTTGGTGGTATTGGCTATTTTTATTTACGGAGGGGAAGTATTGAATAATCTTGCTTTTGCTTTGTTAGTAGGCTTTATTTCCGGTGTATATTCTACGGTTTATATTGCTTCGCCATTAGTTCTTGCCTGGAGCCATAAGGCTAAAAAATAAGGGGTATTTTGTGAAACCAATAATTAATTTAAAATTTTTTATTTTGTTATTTTGTTTTTTTCTCCCCATATCCTATTTACTAACTGTCTGCCTGCCGGCAGGCCCCGCCAACGGCGGGGCAGGCTGGTTAATTGCTGCTTATGCCGAGGATAAAATTGTGGCTATTGTAAATTCTGATGTGATTACCCGGAAAGACCTGATAGATTCCTTAAATTTTATGCGCCTACAGTTATCCCGGGAGTATAAGGGTAAGGACTTGGAAGAGAAGATAGGGACAGTTAAGATGGATATTTTGGAGCGGCTTATTGAAGACCGCCTTATCTTACAGGAGGCTAAAAAGAATAAAATTACCATAGATGAGGCAAGGATTAAATCCCGGATTAATGAGATTAAAAAGGATTACCCAACGGATACACAATTTCAGGCTGAGCTTATGAAACAGGGTTTAACTCAGGGCGAT
>PEYI01000001.1 GCA_002774445.1 Candidatus Omnitrophica bacterium CG08_land_8_20_14_0_20_41_16
GCAAGGCCGGCTAACTTTTTATTAAAATACGCGGCAAGCTCCTGTCTCTGTTTGTTCCAACTATCTAGATATTTAAGCTTAACATTAAGAACTACCGCCTGAATTGCATCCATACGGTTATTACGGCCAAGCATTAAATGAATATATTTACTCTTATTGCCCTGGTTGCGCAAAATCTTTATTTTTTCTGCCAAACTTTTACTATTTGTCAAAATTAATCCCGCGTCGCCAAACGCGCCCAAATTCTTGCCCGGATAAAAACTTACCGCGCCGCAATTGCCAATTGTCCCGCCTTTTTTCCCGCGATACTCCGCGCCAAACGCCTGCGCTGTATCTTCTATTACTTTTATTTTATATTTACGTGCCAGCTTCAAAATCCCATCCATATCCGCGCATTGCCCATAAAGATGCGCCGGGATAATCGCTTTAATTTTGAACGGCATCCGCCGATTTTTCCTCGATAAAATCTTTTCCACGCTCTCCAAAGAAATATTATAAGTATCCCGGTCTATATCCGCAAAAACCGGGCGTGCTCCTATAGCAGCTATTGCCCCGGCAGTGGCGTAATAAGTAAACGCGGGACAAATTACTCCATCTCCTGCTTTAATACTTAAGGCGAGCAAGGCTAAACTTATAGCATCAGTCCCGTTAGAAACCCCCACCGCGTATTTAACCTTGCAATATTTTGCGGCGTTCTGCTCAAAATTCTCAACAGCCTTGCCCAAAATAAAACCGGCGCTATCAATTACCTCTTTAATTGCCATATCCGACTCTTGACGAATCGGAGCGATCTGCCTTTTTAAATCCAACGCGGATATTTTCATTTTTTCCCCTTTTATTTCTAACTTAACAGTATACGACTAGCTTCAAACACCGCATCAGCACTCACCTGTTTTAAACACTCTTTATCCTTATCGCAAACCGGCATACGGAAATTCTTATAACACGGCCGGCATTCTCCATCCCACTTCAAAACTACATGATTTCTATTGTCAGGGTATGGGCCATAAACTATTTCGCTTACCGGGCCAAATACGGAGACTGTCTTTACCCTCAAAGCCACTGCTATGTGCATTGGCCCGCCGTCATTAGTTATAAAAAGATTAAAGGTTTTGATTAGTCCGGGCAAAACTTCAAGGCTGACCTTACCTACTAAATCTATCGGCTTCGTGCGCATAGAATTTACAATAACATCGGCGATCGCCCGCTCAGTATCATCACCGACTAAAACAATCTTTGTCTTAAATTCATCTATTAATTTATCCGCAACTTGAGCAAATCTTAGCGCCGGCCAATGCTTATACCCCGCGTCCTTCCCCCAGCTTCCTCCGCCTCCCGGGGCAATTCCAATTATTAAATCCCCCCCTTCTACTTGAGCCCCGCTAAGGATATTCTTGGCCTTTATTAGAGCGGCAATAGGGATGGATAATTCTAAAGACTTATCTTTAGGCTCTATATTTAAGAATCGCAGCAAATCCAGATAATACTCTACAATATGCTTTTGATTATAGCCGGTTATATCAATTTTATCGGTAAGAAACCTGCCGCGCCCCTTATAATTAAAACCAATCCGCTTCTTTATCCCAACGATTTTTGAAAGTAGGCTATAGCGATGGTCAAGAGAAAAATCAAGGCAAATATCAAAATGTTCTTTTTTTAGGCTAAAGACCAATTTCAGGGAATTCCAAAACCCGCTCAAGAATGATTCTTGGTATAATTTCTTAATATCCCCGCGCGATAAAGCAAAAACCTTATATATTTTAGAATTCATCCGTATTAGAGGCTCAACCCGTTGATTACACCAATACCCGATAAAGCTATCCGGGTATTTTTCTTTTATCGCCCTGATTACGGGCGTGGTAAACAAAACGTCCCCGATGCCAAAAGGATTAATAATCAGGACTTTCTTTATAGTCATAGAAACAATCCCTATCTCTTAAAATCATCTTCAAATCTTTCTATATCGTCTTCACCTAAATAGATACCGGTCTGGATTTCAACTATTCTAACCGGAACCTTTGCGAGATTTTCTAAGCGGTGCCTTACGCCCATCGGCACATAGACGCTGCGGTTAGTGTCAACGCTAAAAACTTTTCCGCCTATGGTAATCTTTGCTCTTCCGGAAACCACCACCCAGTGCTCGGCGCGGCTCTTATGCCTTTGCAGGTTTAAACGTTTGCCCGGATTTATCTCAATCAACTTAATCTTAAAACCCACCCTCTCCTCTAAAATAGTAAATGACCCCCACGGCCTGCGCTCAGTCAGATGCGCCAGATGCTCTCTGCGCTTAAGCAGCTTCAACTTCTCAACCAGGCGCTTTACATCTTGAGTTTTGTCCCTCCTGCAAACCAATAACGCATCCGGAGTATCCGCGATTACAATATCCTTTAGCCCAATAGTAGAAATTAAACGGTTCCCCCGGCTAAACACGCAGAGCCCTTCGCTATTTAAATTAAACGTATCCGCGGAAAGAATATTACCTTTTTTATCTTTCGGAAAAATCTCAGCCAGCGCGTCCCAACTTCCTAAATCCGTCCAGTAAAAGTCAGCCGGAATAAGCGCTATATCCTTTGCGTGCTCCATTATTCCGTAGTCTACTGATATAGGCTTAATTCTTTGCCAGACATTATTTATATCATCTTTTGTCTTTATTAAAGATAATTGTTTGGATAAATCCGGCAAATATCTCTCTACTTCTTTTAAATATACTGAAGCCTTCCAAACAAACATCCCGCTATTCCAAAAGAAATTTTTATTTTTAATATACAACCTGGCCTTATTTAAATTTGGCTTCTCTAAAAATTTATCCACCCTAAAGCAACCTACGCTTGAGGCGGCCTTGACTTTAATATATCCGTACCCCGTAGATGGATTAACTGGCCTAACTCCGATAGTAACCAGTAAATTATCTTTAGCGCAATCTATCGCCCTCTTAATAACCTGCTTAAATTTACCTAAATCCTTTATATAATGATCCGCCGGCAGCACAACCAATATCGCCTCTTTATCTTTTTTGCTGATTAACCGGGCGCTTAACCCTATTGCCGGAGCGGTATTCTTTCCTTGCGGCTCTAAGATTATATTCTTATCAGAAATTCTGAATTTAGCAATTTGCTCCTTAACTTCATAGAAATATATATTATTGGTAACTATATAAATATTTTTGGGCTCTATAACGCCTTTTAAGCGCTTAATGGTAGATTGCAGCAGGCTATCTTCTCCGATAATCCTCATAAACTGCTTCGGCTCAAGCTCGCGGCTAAACGGCCAGAACCTGCTCCCTACACCGCCCGCTAATATCACCGCATAAGTCATGTCTTTCTCCTACTCACTTTATAGTTTATAAGCTATGCTCTGTATAGAATATAAACTATACTTTATAAGTCTAAGTCCGAAATTAAACCTGATTTCTAATACCGCTTCAAATTAATATTCCAAATATTATACACTCAGTTCGCGGGGAATAAAGTCTATGCTGAGCCTTGCTTTTAAAGCAGCGGCAAGCCGGGCAAGGGTTTTAAGATTAATGCGTGAATTTCTTAAATCCTCCAAGCGCGAGATGGTCTGCTGAGTAGTGTTAACCTTTTTTGCTAATTCTGCCTGGCTTAAATGCCTCATTTGCCTTAACTGAGTAATCTTGTAACCTATTTGTAACCTTGTCACTTCTTCGTCGTAAGCTTTTCTAAACTCGGGGCTATTTCTAAACTCTTCCTCAATATGCTGGCTTACTGTCTTAGGAACTATTATTTTTCTTTTCATAAAATCTCCCCATATCATCCCGAAGGACTTCTTTCGTCCCAATAGTATATAGTTTCTTTCTCATACTAACTTTTTAGCCTACTTAAAGTATACGCTATTTGTAGTGTAATGTCAAGACAAAATTACATCTTATTTAATGTATGCTATTTTTTCTTTAGCTCTGCAAAACACTTCCTCAATAAGTCCAAAATCAAAATTCGTTCTATTCATATAGAGACTCTTCTTTGCTCGCCGAATACTGTTGCGGCGCCTGGTCAAGTCTTTTTTCTCCTGTAAAAGTAAATATGAAACATCGCTTCGTTACCCATAATTTTATACTTTTACCAATTCCAGATTCTGCG
>PEYI01000047.1:0-146 GCA_002774445.1 Candidatus Omnitrophica bacterium CG08_land_8_20_14_0_20_41_16
TTATAGCGAACCCGGAAACGAGGTTCATCGCAAGTGTGTATCACTCTACCGCCGCTTTAGCATTATCGGGAGTAGCGAATGTTGGGGTGAAATACGGACTTATGGTATCCAGCAATAAACATTATGTGGATATTGAGGATACTACG
>PEYI01000047.1:156-3489 GCA_002774445.1 Candidatus Omnitrophica bacterium CG08_land_8_20_14_0_20_41_16
TTGTAATAGTTGAGCGTGGGCCGGATGCCGCTACCGATGAATATGGCAGATGCATATTTAAGGTCATCGCAGCAGCGTTACAGACGGATGCAGCAGCAACATAAAATCGACGCAAAAAAAGGAGAGTGAATTTATATGGGACTAAATAGAGGTGCTATACCTGATTTAATCAGTCAGGATTTTAGCAAGATATTTGACGATTCAGTAAAGGCGGAATCACCTATTTATGATAAGATTTTCAAACTTGGAACTTCTACTCATAAATACGAGAAAATGTCCGGCGCAACAGGACTACCGCTCCATACCGTGAAAGAAGAAGGAGCAGATGCAGGTTCTGGCGATTTGAAGCAGAAATACGACAAAACATTTACACACACAACATATGCTATGATTTCCAGAATAACAAAAGAGGCGTTTGACGATGATTTATCAGGGCAGTTAAAAAAAATACCTAAATTACAGGGTATTTCTGCCCGGCAAACGATAGAAACATTGGCGGCTCAGATTTTTGACAGGTCACAGACCGCTGCCTATACCGGCCCAGATGGTAAGGTGCTATGTGCAACCGACCATCCGAGAGCGGGTGATGGCGGAACTTGGTCTAACAGACCTACAACCAATGTTGACCTTTCGGTAAGTGCGGCAGAGGACGCCGTTATCGCTATCAAGAATACCGAAGATGACTGGGGCAATCCCGCTCATCTTATGCCTCGCATATTGTATATTCCAATTGAGAATATCAATACGGCGATACAGTTGACAAAAAACCAGGATAAGGCTGGCACTGCAAACAGGGATGTAAACGCCCTGATGAAGCAAGGTCTTATCGGGTATATTGTCGGCGAGTATTTGACGGATGCGGATAGTTGGTATTATCTCACAGACCCAGCAGACAGGCAACTTATGTTCTTATGGCGTGAGAAAATCAACGAGAAAACTTACGGCGCACCCGACAATACCGATGATGCTATTTTCCGTTCTCGGTTCAGAATTTCTCTGGGTTGGGTATCGGCAAGGGGCATATACGGTAGTGTTGGTATATAGTTAGTATTAAAGATGATTGTTCTTGCTTGGAAGTCAGGGAGTTAAATCTCTGGCTTTCAAGCGGAACGGTTATTTATTAAGGGGGTATATTATATGAAAACTCTTATTAAGAGAGTATTATGTATCATTGCTGGTTTTGTAATCGGAGCGATTATATTTATGAATCTTCCGACAATCAAAGCCGCAATTGGTGATAGATTTACTATTGATGGCTTTAAGATTGACGCTAATGGTAATGCTACTTTTGACAATGATGTAACAATATCAGAAGATGTAGCAATTACCGGCTATGCAACAATTGGTAAGTATGCCACTGTTACAGGCACTACAACAATAAATCAGGTATTGGTTTTAGCGTCAAAAAGTTATGAACCTGGTTCTGCATCTACTGGAACAATTTATATGGATAGTAGTTATGTTGTTAAAGTTTGCACAAGTGTAACCGGGACTACAAGATACTGGCAAAGTGTAGGCGCTCAATAATTATGTCAAAAGATTCGTGGCAAAACGACCATTCTTCGGCACGGTATTATAGCCGTCATTTCAAGAAAGGCGGACTTCGGGCATGTAGGCGCTGTGGGTTTGAATATAGGAAATACACTAAAGATATTATTCAAACAAAAAGCGGGTATATCTGCAAAAAATGTCTTGACCCCGAGGATTGAAAATGAATGAAAAAAGAATTTGTCAAACCCAAGATAATTCGGAAGCAAATTTAATAACCTTATGTGTTAGTTGTCATACAAAAGAGGAATGGAAGTATTATAAAAAATTAACAGGAGGTAGCCAATGAAAAAATTGATTTTTTTATTGATGCTGGTATTTGTTTTATCTTTTCTTTACGCAGGACAATCATATAACGCATATATTAGCACTGCACCTACCACAATTTATTCTGCTCGTTCACAAGTTGATTTATTTGTGGTAGCGAATTCGTCAGTGACAGCACAATGGGTTGATATTGGTGACGGTTCTACAACTACTTTGAAAATGACTATTTATTGCCCGGCGTCCAACACAATTATTGTTCCAATTCCTGGTTACATTAAGTTTGATACTTCAGTTATAGCAACAACACTAAACGACGATTGGAATAATAAAAAGGTAAAGTTAATAATAAATATAAAATAATAGTTTTATGATTAAAAAATCAGGTTTAAGTTTGATTTTATTATTATTACTTGCTACATACATTCACGCACTTAATTACGGTGAGATACAAGGCATTATTCATAGATTGGTAAATGATACCGACAGAACCAATCCCCATTTTAGCGATGTTACTATTTCTACATTTGTTAATCTTGCACAACAAGAAATTGCTATTTATACTTTCTGCCTTGAAGGGACAACTTCTTACACCATTATTGATGGGCAACAAGAATATAACTTTTATGATGATATGTTTGTCATCCAGCGAATAACAATGAATGATGTAGTTTTGCCTGAAATAAGCATTGCTAAACTTGACAAGGATACCACTTGGCAGACAAATAAATCGTCGCAGACACCGTCTTATTATTATGTCAGACATACTACATACAGCATTATAGGTTTTAATTGCATACCTTCTACGGCGAGTTATAGCCAGTTAACAATTCAATTTATAAAACTTCCTGATGACTTAAATACTGATGGAAATATTCCATTTAATGGACTTAAAAGATTATATCCGTATCATAGTATAATATGCTATTTTGCTTCCGCTCTTCTTTTGTATCAGGACAACAGACCAATAGACGGGGATAGATATTATAAAATGTATATTGACAGATTACAAGAAATGTCAAAATCAATAAGAATAACTCCAAATTATTATCCTAGTATAGGTATTGGGAAATGAAAATAAAACGAAATTGAAGAGGTTAATTGATGTGGAAAAAATTTGTAATTATATTATTTTGTTTGACCATCTTACCAATAAAAACAATTGGCGATGAAAATTTCCTTATCCATTCCATTACTGACTTTTCGGGTGGATTAGTAACCCAAATATCCCCCAACATTATCGCACCTAACCAAGCAACAGAATTAGATAATTTTTTATTAGATGAAGATTACGGACTTACCAAACGAAAAGGGATTGCTTGTGTAGATACCCTTCCTGTTTCTACAAATACTAAAATTCTTGGTAGTTATGTTTATAATAAAGACGATGGCAGTTCGTATTTTATTGTTCAAGCAGGTTCTAATGTTTATACTACATCACAATTAGGCAAGGCGTGGACTTTACAAAAAGCGGGATTATCTACACTTTATCCTGTCAGGTGGGCAACACATTACAACAAA
>PEYI01000047.1:3534-4055 GCA_002774445.1 Candidatus Omnitrophica bacterium CG08_land_8_20_14_0_20_41_16
GAGACACTTTCCACATATTCGTTTATACCAAAAGGGCGGTTTATTGTTTCCGCACAAGCACGAATATGGATTGCTTCTACTATTGACGAGCCGAATTATGTTTATTTTAGCGACCAAAATGTTGACCCTACAACTTCGGCAGATTGGGAATTGGTAAATGCTTTACGACCTGGTCTTGGCGATGGTCAGGTTATCAAGGGCTTGAATTATGATAAAGATATAATCTGGGTGTATAAAGATAGTTCTATTTACAAGATTTACGATATAGGCCAGATGTTACTTCATACCGCTAACTATGGCACAGTAAGTCAGGAAAGTATAAACTCATATCAAAATGGGACTTTGTTTTTAGATAAAAAAGGTATTTACTATAATGCGGGTGGTAATGTCAATCCGATGTCAGATTTGATAAAAGATAATATCCAAAAAATTGGTTTGATAAGTGGTAAAGAATGTCGATGGACAACGACTTCCAGTGCTGATTTTTCAACAGGCACTTTTGTTAATTGCTGGAACAATAA
>PEYI01000004.1 GCA_002774445.1 Candidatus Omnitrophica bacterium CG08_land_8_20_14_0_20_41_16
AATCTGTGTAATCTAAAATTAATCTGTGTAATCAGGTATAATCCATAATTATACCTGAAGATTATACCAGGAAGGTGGTATTATGAAAAATGAGAGAGCCGATTCGAATATGCCGTTGGGTAGGTTAAGGCGTGTTAAAGATTTTCTTCCCGCGCCCGCGGATCTAGCAATTTCTAAAGAGACCAAAAAGATTACTATTTCTTTGAATAAATTTAGTATTGATTTCTTCAAGCGGCAAGCAGAGCAGCACCATACGAAGTATCAGAGGATGATACGGGAATTGGTAGATAGATACGTTTTCAGTATTCTCAATAAGTTTCCATTAATCCGCCTAAAATCTCTTGCAATTCTGCCCTTATTGTGATAATTTATAAAAACCCTACCCATAATTAACCCTTTCTAGAAAAGGAATAAGCTTATGAGCATTCAGCATTTTACGGACAGCAATTTCAAAAAGGAAGTTTTGGAGTCTAACCTACCGGTCTTAGTTGATTTTTGGGCTGACTGGTGCGGCCCTTGTAAGATGATTGGGCCGATAGTTGAGGAGCTTGCCAAGGAATACGCCGGGAAGATGAAGATAGGAAAGGTTGACGTAGATTCTAATTCTCATAGCGCCTCTACCTATGGCGTTATGTCCATACCTACCTTGATATTTTTTAAAGGGGGTAAGGTTATGGATCAGGTAAACGGGGCCTTGAATAAATCCGCATTAAAGCAGAAAATAGAGGAAAACTTGCAATGAACCCCGCACCTTGATAGATATTCAAAGAAATAATAAGATACACCAAAGGTGCGGGATTCAAGCAGTTTAAAAGGCATTAGATTTAAAATACATGAATAAGATAGAAGGTGCGGGATGAAGAAGATTTTCATTGCTGCTACTAAGCAGAATGACGGCAAGACCACAGTATCGTTAGGTTTAATCCGCAATTTCCAGAATATTTTCAAGAAAGTCGGTTTTATAAAGCCCATCGGCCAGCGCTACCTTGAGGAAGAGGGTTTTAAAATTGACGAAGACTCTGTCCTTATTGAAGAAGTCTGCGGTATAAAATGCGGGCTTAAAGATATGAGCCCGATTGCCGTAGAAAAAGGATTTACCGAAAAATACATTGCCCGGCCGGACAGGCAATCCATTAGTAGGAAGATTAAGGAATCATTTAACCGGGTATCAAAAAGAAAAGACCTGGTAATTGTCGAGGGTACGGGGCATGCCGGAGTGGGTTCGGTTTTTGATCATTCCAATGCTACGGTGGCAAGGTTGCTTGGTTGTAAAGTGATCCTGATTTCTTCCGGAGGAGTAGGCCGGCCTATAGATGAGATTATCCTGAACAAGGCGCTATTCGAGCGGGAAGGGGTTAAACTTTTGGGGGTAATTATCAACAAGGTCCTTCCGGATAAATTTGATAGGATCAATCGTTTGGTAAGGATGGGTTTGGAAAGAAAAGGGGTTAATGTTTTAGGTGTTTTGCCCTATAATCCCATGCTTTCCCGTTCGACCTTTGAGCAAATTATCGAAGAGACAGGTTTTGAAATTCTTTGCGGTAAAGATTATCTCGAGCGTTCAGTATCTCAGGTTATTGTCGGAGCAATGGAGCCGGCCGACGCAGTTAAATATATCACCGAAGATAGTTTAATGATTACTCCCGGAGATAGGCAGGATATGATTATGACTGCCTTAAGCTGTTTTCGCGAGGGCGATGATAAGAAGCTTAAGCTTTGTGGCATGGTTTTATCCGGAGGCATCACTCCGGAGCAGCCGGTAATGAGCCTCCTAGGGAAAGCCGGCATACCGGTATTATTGGCCAAGGCCGATACTTACGATGTAGCTACGTCTATACATGATTTAACGGTAAAGATCAGGCCCTGCGATAAGGTTAAGATTGAAGCGGTTGTAAAATTAGTTAAAGATAATGTAGATCTAAAGAAAATATTGTTCCACCTATAGTTTTATGCTCGAGGCAGGATTCCGCATCGAACTAATTGAGCGGCGGGGAGGAGAATATAAAAATGAATACGGTTACTAAAATTCGCAGTATGGCAAGAAAGAAAATAAAATCAATAGTTTTGCCTGAATATAATGATAAGCGGGTGGCCGAGGCAGCGCGCATTATTGAAGCAGAGGGTATAGCTAAAGTAACTTTATTTACTCCGGATATGGTGGATGCCAAAGAGCAAGAGCGCTATGTAAATGAATATTATAATATGTATAAGGGTAAAGATATAGATCCCGATGCAGCAAGAAAATTATTTCTAGACCCGCTTTATTATACCGCTATGATGACTAACGAGGGTAAATTTGATGGTTTAGTTGCCGGGGCAGCGCATACTTCTCCGGATGTGATTAGGGCTTGCATGCGTTGCATGGGGATAGATAAGCACATCACGATTATCTCAAGTTGTTTCATAATGGAGGTGCCAAATTGTCCTTATGGCGATAATGGGACTTTTGTTTTTGCTGATTGCGGCGTTATTCCTGAACCTAATGCCCGGCAATTGGCGCGCATTGCTTTTTCTGCGGCAGAATTGATGCAGAAGGTTTTAGATTTAACCCCGCGTATAGCCTTTTTAAGTTATTCCACAAAAGGGTCTGCTAAAACGAAATCAGCGGATAAGATTAGAGAGGCATTGAGCATGTTTAAGAAATTAGCGCCAAACGTGTTAGCTGACGGAGAATTGCAGTTAGACGCGGCGATTGTCCCAGAAGTAGCCCAGATTAAATATCCTAATAGCCCCTTAGGCGGCAAGGCGAACGTGCTCATATTTCCTAATCTTGAAGCAGGAAATATCGGTTATAAATTAACCCAGCGAATGTCCGGCGGCAGGGCAATAGGGCCGTTACTTTTAGGGGTAAATAGGCCGGCAAGCGATTTATCGCGTGGTTGTTTAGTTGAAGATGTGGTAGATTGCGTAGCGGTAACCGCGATAAGGGCGCAATGATTTAGCTCATAGTCCAAAAGCTCATAGCTGATAGGCTGCTATGAGCTATGAGCTATGAGCTAAGAGCTAAACATGAAAATACTAGTCATTAATAGCGGAAGTTCATCTATAAAATACAAGCTTTTTGTTATGCCTAAGGAAAAACTTTTAGCTAAAGGTATAATTGAGCATATCGGAGAAAAGGGCTCAAACGTCGGGAATCATTATGCGGGGTTAAAATTGATCTTAAATAAGGTAAATTCAATAGATGCTATAGGGCATAGGGTTGTGCATGGCGCGGAGAGTTTTAAGAAGCCGGTATTAATTAATAATTCTGTTATAAAAAAGATTAAGCAGTGTTGCGCAATAGCCCCTCTGCATAATCCTGCAAATTTAGCCGGCATTATTGCCTGCGCTAGGCTTTTGCCCGGAGTAAAACAAGCCGCTGTCTTTGATACCGCCTTTCATCAGAGCATACCCGAATATGCCTATATTTACGGCCTGCCCTATGAGTTTTACAGCAAATTTTGTATACGCAAATACGGTTTTCACGGAACAAGCCATGAATATGTGGCGCATGAAGCGGCGCGAATATTAAAGAAGCCTATAAATAAACTTAAAATTATTACCTGTCATCTTGGTAATGGCTGCAGTATAACGGCCGTGGATAGGGGTAAGTCTATTGATACAAGCATGGGCTTTACTCCCTTGGAAGGTTTGATTATGGGAACGCGTTGCGGAGATATTGATCCGGCGCTGGTTACTTATATAATGCGCAAGGAAAAGTTAGATACTCACGAGATGGATATCCTATTAAATAAGGAGAGCGGATTAAAAGGAATATCCGGGATAAGCAATGATATGCGCGTACTGGAAGAAAAAGCTAAATCCGGAAATAAGCGCGCGAAACTGGCGATAGATATTTTTATTTATCGCATACGTAAATATATCGGCGCCTATACGGCGATAATGTCCGGGTGCGATTGTTTGGTTTTTACCGCCGGCATAGGAGAGAATCAGAAGAGTATTCGTTTGAAGATTACAAAGAATATTTTTAAGCACTTTAAAAAAGCGCCCAAGGTTTTAGTCATCCCTACTAATGAAGAGCTTATGATTGCCAAACAAACATACCAGTTGATTAAGGAGTTTAGTCCCGCCGGTGGCGGGGTTTCGCTAGACAAAAGATTAAGGAGCTTTCCTTGGTCTCGCTAACGCTCGACCAAGGATTGCGCTAGACTAAAGAATAAGACATCCTATAATACTCACTTATGATTACACAGATGCGTGCCAAGTTAAGCTCTTTCTTAGTCTAACCGATGTGAGTTCGGGACATAGCAATTGTCTGTTTGGCTATGTAG
>PEYI01000067.1 GCA_002774445.1 Candidatus Omnitrophica bacterium CG08_land_8_20_14_0_20_41_16
TGGGGTAAACCCCGTTAGAAACACCACGCAGGTAAGTGCTAACACAACAGTTTCTAACAGGATAAATAAAAACCCTATTCTTCTATATATATTGATAATTTCATTTGGCTTATTTGCCGGAAATATAGCTTTTAATACGTTAATACGCCCTAAGATAAAACTTGTGTCTTATCCTAATCCTACAGTAATTACTCAAACAAAAAAAGAACCTCCCGCTCCTTTAGCTAACTTACCCCAAGAAGAAAAACCCATAAGCCCTGTTAGAAACACCACGCAGATAAATACTAACACAACAGTTTCTAATAGGGTAATCTCTGACCCATCTTTAATCCTAAACGGAGTGTTTTTTCAAAAAGATAAAGGATACGCCTTAATCAACAACCGCATACTCTATACCGGAGATAAAATCGAAGGAGCAACGATAAAGGAAATAAATTTAGAAAAGGTTGATTTGGAATTTGAAGGCAGGATAATCACTCTTATTAATTCTTCGCGGTAATCTTTAGAATCTTTTTTCTATCGCCCAACGTATTATTCTTAAAGGTATTGCCTTAACTATTTTTGTCCTGCCTAACCCCGAAAGCAGGACAAACCTATTTTTTGAACCGATAAATTTCTTATCCTGGTAATACTTGCTTAATATGCCCTCAACAAAAATCCTATACTTTCGCGGCCGCTCAAGTATTCTAACCGGCAGCCCGGCATTACCGATTAAAGACTCTATCCTTTTAAGCAGGGAATCCTGAATAAGATTTAACTTAACGCTTATCTCCGAAGCTACCAACATCCCTAAAGCCACAGCTTCACCATGATTATATTTATTAAAACCTGAGGCTGCTTCAATAGCATGGCCTATAGTATGCCCGAAATTTAATGCCGTGCGTAACCCCTTCTCCTCTCTTTCATCTAAAGAAACAATACCTGCCTTTATCTTTGCGCAAGCAGTAACTATATATTCAAGCGCGCCTTCTTCCCGCTTAATTATATTTTTGTACTTTTTCTCAAGATAAACAAATAACCCCCGGTCTTTGATAACCCCATATTTTATTGCTTCTGCCAGTCCGTTAGATAACTGCCTCCTATTTAAAGTCTTAAGCAGGGCAATATCGCTAAGAACCAAACCCGGCTGATAAAATGCACCGACAAGATTTTTGCCTTCGCTTAAATCTATGGCTGTTTTTCCTCCTATGCTTGAATCTACCTGCGCCAACAAAGTAGTCGGAACCTGTATATAAGGTATACCCCTTTTGTAAATAGAGGCCACAAAACCACTTAAGTCGCCGACTACCCCTCCGCCTAAGGCAATAATAAACGGGCGTTTCTTTAAAGCAAACTTTGCCAAATCATTAATCACAAGCGCCGCGATCTTAATATCTTTGCTTTTTTCAGTATCAGGAATAATTTTAAACTTATAATTAAAACCATAATTAGCGAGGCTATCGGTCAGGGCCCGGCCATAATGCCTTTTTATAAGGCGATTAGTGATAATATAAGCGTCTTTGGCAAAATTAAGGCGGGAAAGATATTTGCCTAAGGCAGAAATGATCCCTGATCCGATAATTATATTATAGGAACGTGCTTTCAAATTCAACTTTAAAGTGTACATTTATTTAATTAACCTTTAAGGCCTTGAGTATAAAATCTACCACTGGCCAAACTATCCAATTAAAACCGCCAAATGATATAAGCACTACCAGCAAAATAAATGCATAGGGCTCAATAGAGGCATAGTGGGATGCCAGAGGTTCAGGGAGTAAGCCCATTAATATACGCGAGCCGTCTAACGGAGGTATAGGAATAAGATTAAAGACTCCCAAGACAACATTTATAACTATAAGGTTTAATATGGCCGCTGCCAACAACCCGGAGATGGGGAATATCCTGATGGCAATACTTAATAAACCCGCGAAAATAAAATTTGCCGCAGGCCCGCTTGCTCCGATAAGAATAATATCTCTTTTAGGATTACGAAGCGCCCAGTAATTTATGGGCACCGGTTTAGCCGCCCCAAAAACAAACCTTCCGGAGGAACTGATAAAAAGAACCAACGGCAGTATCAATGTCCAAAAAACATCTATATGCGCTAAGGGATTTAAGGTAAGCCTTCCCGAATTCTTAGCGGTTTCATCGCCCAACTTGTAAGCTGTCCAGCCATGCGCGAATTCATGCACGCTCATAGCCAGAATAAGTAAACAAAAAGATGCGGCAAAGGATACTAACATAGCGGCCAAGTTCAATTTTCTGCCTCAATTATTATTACTTCCACTAGCGGATATTTTGCTTTTGGAGGGCTGATTATCTTGCCGATGACTTTTACTTTGTTACGATTTAACGCGTCAAGAGCGGCCTTATTGCCCTTAAGCAAAAATACCTTATTATCCGCGGTAATAAGCTTATGCGTGGCAATACGCCTGAATACTATACCATAAGGATTCACTATCCCTTTTAATACAATGTTCTCATTTGAATTTAAGCTTTCTTTTTTATCTTCGTTTTTATTGACAGATACTGCCTTTTCAACTTTGTTCACAAACTTTTTATTTACCCAGCCGAAACTGTTTTGAATAGGCTCGATTTTATACCAGCCCCCTGTCTCTCCCCTTACATTGACTATTTCGTTTTTGTTCGCAATGCCTACTATCGCAGAAGATTCATCCGGAGAAACCCTTACATTGACCCTATCCCTTAAAACCTTAGCACTTAAGCAAACCTCCTCCTTATTACCTTCAACACTCTCTTTATATTTTATGCAATCAGCAAGGCTTCCCTTTAAATATACAGAAATATGAGCAGGGAGGTGAGGCTTATACCATTCATAAGCCTCTGAGACTACCTCTACCTGTTCACCTTTATCCAGAGTGCAGATTACCTTAGAGCCAATAGTCGCGTCGCTACGCAGATTAATATTATTAGTATTAATCTCGCCTAAAAATGGCGCATTCTCCCAAGCTGCGGATATACTCAAAGATAGCAAAAATATAAAAATTACTGCCAATAATACACTAATCGATAATCGTAAATGCATAAACTTTTTCTATCCTCTAAGTTTTTGGAGCTGCCTTGGCTCCTGCTGCCTGTTCTTTAGGGGCCGCGGCGGCAGTGCCTGCGGTTGTGGCAGTCTCTGCTGCTTTCTCAACCTTCTCTTTCTTGATCTTTATCCTTACCGTCTTTAACTTCGGTAAACCATATACCTTATCTCCCTCTTTCCAATCGCCTTTTTCCATCATCTGCCTAATACGCTCAGTGCGTTTTAAAATTGATCTTTGTTTCTCATCTTTTCCGGACATCGCTAACGATGGATGCATAGACATTTTTACAACCTCCTTATATAGCAGCTTTTGTAATATTTACTTAATTCTGATAATAAAGGCCGCGCTGTTTCTTTATTAGGGAAATTTCCCACGCATAGAATAATATACTTCCCTCTCTTTAAAGTCAAGGCCTTAAATCCTCTCTGCTTAAGTAACTCTGCCTCTTTTTGCGCATAAAGATTAGTTTTAAAACTTGCCACCTGAATGGTGTATGGGCCCTGTTGTGTTAACACTACCGGCGGCTGCTTGGGTGGCTCAACTTTCTTGATGGGTTTGGCTATCGGAGGCCAAACCACTGCCTTCTGGTTTGTGGGTTTGGCTATCGGAGGCCAAACCACTGCCTTCTGGTTTGTGGGTTTGGCTATCGCTCCGCCTATGGCGGGGTGGCCTACTGGCGATTTTCCTTTAAGATTAGCTAAGGCCGGTTGATTCACCCCGTTAGAAGCTATCGTGTTAAGACTTGTCTGCGTGGTGTTTCTAACGGGGTTCACTGACATACGCTTGCCTTTCTCTACGCCCAAAGAAAATGATATTATGCCTGTAATTAATAGGGCAATAATAATAAGTATTGTTTTTTCATATCCCCAGATACGCGCAGCAAAAGAATTCTTCTCAGAATGTTTAATTGATAACTCAGGATTATCTTGCGATTGCAAGAATAGCTCTAATTGATGACTAGCCTGTTTTTCCATAAATATTTTATTGCCTACTTCAGGTAGATTTTAGTATTGATTTTTTTTATAATTTTTAGGAAAGCCTCAACAACCTTAGGGTCAAACTGAGTGCCGCTTTTCTTTTTTATCTCTTTTATCGCCGCATCGATATCTTTTCTCTCCCGATATGGCCGGCCATAAACCATAGCCTCAAAAGCATCGGCAGCCGCCATAATCCGCGCCCCTTGAGGAATCTGGCCTTTTTTAAGCCTTGAAGGATAACCCATCCCATCATATCTTTCATGGTGATGCATAATAATCGGTATAACCGGCTTAAGAATCTGCAGCGGGCGCAATATCTGCGCTCCTTTCATAGGATGCTTTTTAATAATGTTATACTCCCCCCGCGTAAGCTTGGTAGTCTTAGTAAGTATCTCCATGGGTATATCTACCTTTCCCGTATCATGCAAAAGGCTTGCGTATTTTAAGCTTTGGATTTGTTTTCCTTCAAGATGCATCTGGCGTCCTATAGCTTCCACTAAACGGCTAAAATAAGGCGAATGGGTATATTCCTGAGGTACGCGCGTATCCAATAGGGTCACCAATGCCTTAATGCTTCCCAAGACTATTTTCTGCTGCTCTTCGGAAAGCTGGAGATTTTTTATTCCTATAATTGATTGCTCTACTAAAGTCATTAGGATATCCTGATCAAATCTTTCAAACGGCGAGTCACCTTTAGCGCGTCTTATTGTTATAACTCCTATTAGGTCATCAGAGATTAAGGGCGCGGCCAAGAGATTACCCTGCCTGATTACAGAACTTGTTCTCAATATTCTATTTTCTATTCTGTTGGTAATTCTTGCCTTTTTATCCGAGATAAACCTTTTCCTGCCGCTTACAAAACATTTTAAAACAGAATATTTTTTGGCAGGGTCTATCATAATTATCCGGCAATAGTCGGCGTTAAGTATCTGGGCAACAAGCTTAGTCAACCGGCTGACTAAATCCTTTAAATCATAGGTTGAATTTAGCAGCCTGTAGATACTATGAATGGAGGAAATTAATTGCCTATACCTTTTCGTAGGGGGTAAATAATTTTTTGTATTCATCTAAGGCATACCTATCCGTCATTCCCGCTATATAATCGCATACTGTCCGCTTAACTCCGTCATCAGGTATTTTATTTTGGACTTCGTTTGGCAGCTGCAAAGGATTATCTATATAGGCCTTGAACAACTCAGAAATAAAGCGTTTAGCCTTTATACTCATGCGCATCACACGATAATGATGATAAAGCCTCTCCAATAAGAATGACCTTAAGGGTTTCCTTAATTTTAACATATTATCGCTAAAAGTAACTATTTTTTTATCTAATTTCTTAGCATCTTTGTAAGACTTAAGTTTCAAAGAACATACATTATTTTCTGTCTGGCGGATTAAATCAGTAACCTGTAAATTTATTAGTGAACGGATAATGAGATACTTCTTCTTTTGAGCTGATATATTAGAGTACTTACGGTAGATGTCTTGATTTATATCCTCCCATATTAAAAGGCTGGTTAAATCCGATTCTTTAATTAATCCGGCTGTAAGGCCATCATCTAAGTCATGATTATCATAAGCTATTTCATCTGCGATATCAACTATCTGCGTTTCTAAAGTCGGCGCACCGTCCTTAGAAAATTCCTTGACCTTGGCTCTAGTATCAAATGCCGTAGAATGCTTTACTATCCCCTCTCTTACCTCCCAGGTGAGATTGAGCCCTGGGAAATCCGGGTATCTCTCCTCTAAATAATCTACAACCCTTAGCCCCTGAAGGTTATGATTAAAACCTCCGCATTTAGACATAAGTTCATTTAAGGCCTCTTCTCCGGAATGGCCAAATGCGGTATGCCCCAAATCATGAGCTAACGCTATCGCCTCAGTAAGGTCAACATTTAAACGCAAAGCAGAGGCAATAGTTCTGGCAATCTGCGCTACCTCCATTGTATGGGTAAGCCTGGTGCGGTAATAATCGCCTTCGTGATTGACGAAAACCTGAGTTTTATATTCAAGCCTCCTAAATGCCGCGGAATGTATAATACGGTCGCGATCCCTTTGGTAATTAGACCTATAGGGATGCTCCTTCTCCGGATAGGCCCTACCCTTACTCTCCTCGCTTTTCATAGCATAGGGAGCAAGAATAAGATTCTCAAACTCTCTAATCTGTTTCTGATTAAGCATCGTTTAAAGTCTTACTATCCTTGCCTTTATCTTATCTTCAATCTCGATTATCCCGTAAGAATTATACTTTGAAAATACCCGGTCAGTTGGGCTGCCTGGATTAAAAAATAGGATTGCCCCTCTCTTCTTATTAAAAGCGCTGTGAGAATGGCCAAAAACAACTAAATCCAGATCGTCATTCTTAAAAACCGCGCTAAGTCCTTGCACCATATCGCCAGAAGCACCGGAGCCGTGCATAACCCCGACTTTATATTTGCCTGCTTTGAAGACCTCTTTTTCCGGAAGCTTCTTCTTTAAATCTTCGCAATCCATATTACCCCAGACCGCCTTGATGTCTTTGGCAATTGCCTTCAGCCCTTCAAATACCTTAAGTTCGATAAAATCCCCAGCGTGAATTAGCATATCAGAATTTTTTATATCTTCGAGCAATTTGTCCGGTAATTTAACTGAACCTTCTAAAAGGTGCGTATCAGAAATTACTACTATTCTCACCCCGCACCTTCTCTTCTATTCAAGATTTTTGCCATATTCAAATTTCTTATTGATTCTAAATTCTGTGTATTTAGAAAATAGCAAGTATGTATTTTAAATACTTTTGAATTTAAAGAAGGTGCGGGGCTCACGCAATCACCCGCGGCATTGAATAAAGGTCTAGGATTTGATTAAGGCTATTTATATCCCAAGTCCAGATCTTTTCCTCCAGGGCCCTTAACCTTGTATTCGTATCTATATCTTTTAAGGTTACAATAATCTTACGCTGGAGTTTATGATGGTATTTCCTGCATTCTTTTGAAAACTCAACTATATCTTCTTCGGTAAGTAACCCGGATTTAACCGCGATAATCCACAAGCTCTCATTGGACCTGCCGATTAAACCGTTTTTAAGCATCTGGCTCTTGAATTCCAATGGCTTTATCTCGCGGAAATGGTTAAGCCTGATTTTCTTTTTTTCAATCTGCAGCATTTCGTTCTCAAAAAGCCTGAATAGTTCATTCATTCTCTCGATCAAGGGTTTCTGGGAAGTAACGATAAACTCCTGAATCATAGCCTCTATGCAATCGCGGAATTTTGCTTTCTGAATTCTATTATCAAAGGTTAAAGATCGAAGCTTTTCCTGATAGACAAATTTCATCCAAAAGCTAAATACCCTGTCATTTATCTTTAGAAAGTCAACGTTTCGGGTTATGACATCAAACTCCAAAAGATAGTTAATCTTAAGCGCTAACTCGCCTTTCTTTTTATGTAATATATGGGCTATATCTTTAATCTTATTTGTTCCGCTAGATATCAAATAAAGTATAGCAATATAATCGTTTACCCCATTAGAAACTATTGTGTTAGCACTTATTTGCATGGTGTTTCTAACAGGGTTTACCGAACGAAGGCCGCTAAAACGTTTTATATAATTAGAAAACCTCTGGTTAAGCGCGCCTGAGGCATTAAATAAAATACCCTCCAAAAGTTCTGCCAAGGCGCTATCCTTATTTTTCACTAGAGATTCTGAAATTGCCTCCAGATACATCGGATATCCGCCGGTAAAGTGCACAATAAAATCCCTTAAAGGAGCGGCAATATTTACACCCTGCAATCTGGCTCTTAAATATTCGCCGCTAGTTTTTATATCAAAAGGCTCAACCGTGATAACCTCAAAATTGCCGAATAATAGGGAAAGATCCTTAGAAAGGACTGCCTTAGCCTTAAATTTCATGGAGCTGATGATTATATACATAGTATTTTTATCGGCTATCAAAAGCCTTGACCACTCGCGGTAAAGATTTTTAAACCCTAAGGCTTCCAGGTTCTGAAATTCATCAAATATCACCACGCAATATTTCCCTGTTTCTAAATGGATGGTTTCGCACAGCGACATTAAATCGGTAAAAACACCAGTCGTCCTTCCTTTGTTTAAATTCGTTAAAATTAGACGTATCTTTTCTGTTGTTTGGGGAATATAACTCGTGGATTTATGGATAAGGAATTCTAAATCTTCTTTTAGGAAAATACCGCTATTGCTTAAGAAATTGTAGAGCAATACTCCTATAAACCTTTTAGAGAATGAATTTATGGATTCAGGGCGTGTATCTATAAAAATTAGAATGATATGGTTATCATAGAAACTATCCATAAATTTAAAAATAATTGAAGTCTTGCCTAACAGCTCGTCTCCGATTATAGCGATATTCTGACGGTAATCGTCTTTTAAGCCGCTGACACGCTTTTGTAATATATCTAAATAAGTTTTACGGTCAAAAAATACGCTTTTATTCATCCTGTTACAAATCTCCTTTTACCCCGTTAGAAACTATTGTATTAACGCTTATCTGCATGGTGTTTCTAACGGGGCAGGTAAAACATCGGGTTTTGAGGTATATGCCTTTTTCTTAATTCAAAATGCAGATAGTTATTTTTGCCTGCGTTTAAAGAACCTAACCTTGCGATAACGGTGCCTTTTTTTATATTATCGCCGGGTTTAACAAAAACCTCTGAGCTTAGAGAATAAACTGTAAAAAAACCATCTCCGTGATCAATGATTATCGTCTTACCTAACCCGGCAAAATTATTTTTCAAAAAAACAACTCTCCCTGACTTAGATGCCACTATATCTTTTGAGCCATTTGGCGCTATATTTATTCCTTTATTAAGCATATTATTAATCGTCTGGCCAAAAGAACCCACTATCCTGCCTCTTATAGGCCAGACAAAATCTTCTGTGTCGCTATACGTTACAACCGGAACCTGAGGTTTAAAATAATTAGGTATAAATATCCGCTGCCCTATTTCTATGGTTGTATTATCGGAAATTCGATTAACCTGTGTTAATTCCTCTAGGCCTATACCATACATCTTTGATATTCTCCATAGAGTCTCGCCTCTCCCCACCGTATGGTATATGCCGGGTAAGGCAATAGATTGTGGAGTAATCGGCTTTACATAAAGAGAAGTAGCACATCCGGACAGGAATAGCATATAGCATATAGCATATAGGTTATAGGTTATAAATCTTTTGTTGTTAAGCATATACGTTTATGTCCACTTTTTCGTTTGTTTCTACTATAATAAACGTAAAAACTACTAAAGTCTAACACATTTTTTAAATCAAGAGCGCAGCACACCTACTAATTAATACTAAGAAAACCTTACCGCCCCTTGACTAATAGGGAGCATTACAGCCAAACCACGGCCTTCTGGCCTGTCAAATCTTCCGGAAACACCCGCCACTGAAGCTTTGGCGGGCAAGCAACCAAAAACTGGAGCGAGTGAGGGGAATCGAACCCCTATATCTAGCTTGGGAAGCTAGTGTTCTGCCACTGAACTACACTCGCATTCTTTTCAAATCCGATCTACCGATGTCCCGACGTTCATCCGACGTAAAGTCGGATTCAGTCGGGATCCCGACCCCCGACGCTTCCGACGCTCACTTTCGTTCGGTCGGAATGCCGACTTCTTTTTGAACGTCGGCATCATTTACACTCGGTCGGGGCGTCGGGAAATTACACCCGCAGGCATTCTTCCATAAGCTTAATAGAACAATATTTTCCGCACATAGTGCATACGCCGCTATCGGTTGGCTGGGATGATTTTCTGTATTCCCCCGCCTTATCCGGATCGATGGATAGCCTTATCTGCCTTACCCAATCACGCTTCTTCCTGGCTAAAGACATCTGTCTATCCCACTCAATCGCCTGCTTATTTCTTTTTACTATATCCGCCGAGTGCGCGGAAATCTTAGAGGCAACAACCCCATCCCTTACATCTTCTAAGGAAGGATGCCTTAAATGCTCAGCCGGGGTAACGTAACAAAGGAAATCCGCGCCAAAACTGGCAGCTAATGCCCCCCCTATAGAAGCATTAATATGGTCATAACCGCTGGCGATATCCGTGACTAAAGGCCCCAATACATAAAACGGCGCATTGTGGCAAAGCTTCTTTTCTAAAATTATATTCTCTTTGATTTTATCTAAAGGCACATGCCCAGGGCCTTCAATCATTACCTGAACGTTTCTCTTCTTAGCGCGCAACGCCAATCCGCCTAATATCTTAAGTTCAGAAAACTGCGCCTCATCATTGGCATCCAATATTGACCCAGGGCGCATACCATCCCCTAAGCTTAAAACTACATCATATTTATAGGCGATATCCAATATCTCATCAAAATGCTCAAAAAAAGGATTTTCTTTTCCATACAGGTTCATCCAGTTTGCTATTATCGCGCCGCCCCTTGAGACAATATTTAAGATTCTTTTACTATTCCTTAAACTAACCATGCTTTTCTTAGTTACTCCGGCATGGAGAGTGAAAAAATCTACACCCTCTCGGCCTTGGGCATCCAGGATATCCAACATATCCGAATCAGTAAAGCTTAAGAAATTTTTATTCTTTCGTTGGGCATTGACCGCCAGTTCATATACCGGCACAGTCCCTAGTGGGATAGTTGATTTTTTAAGGGCCTCTAAACGCATGGTTTTTAAATTTCCACCTACACTTAAATCCATAACCGCATCCGCCCCGTATTTTATCGCGGTTGTCAGTTTCCTTAATTCGTCTTTAATCCCGGATTTATCCGTAGAAGTCCCGATATTGGCATTGACCTTAGTCCGTAAACCATATCCTACAGCGCAAGGTTTTTTAAGGTTGTGGCGATTATTTTTAAGCACTACTACCCGGCCGGCTTTAATATTTTTTAATAGCCCCCGAGCATCTACCCCTTCTTGTTGGGCAATCCTCTTCACTAAAGGGGTTATCTTATTCTTCTTAGCGTATTCAAGCTGAGTCATCTTAATTTTCTGATAAAAACTTTCTTTTCAATTTCATATATTTTATATCTAATAGACTTAAAACCAAGAGCGGCCTTTATGTTAATAAGTTTGCTGAATTCTTCTAAAACCCGGACGGATTCTTTGGCCCGTTGTATATTAGCAGAAAAAATACCCCCGAGGCCTTCCCTTCTTAATTCGCCGGCATTAATACCTCTACCCACGTCCTTAAAGCTAATCCTCTCTTTAAGAAGTTTATCCCGGGAAACTAAAGATTCTACAAGCAGGGTTATTTTATGCCTTACCCTCTTAAACTCCGATGTAAGCTGGCGGTTATTAAGTGTAAACCTAACTATTTCCTCGCAGACACGTAAACCCTCTTTGGCGCGGTTAATATTTGCATCAATAATCCGGTTAATGCTATCCTGTTTAGTTTGTCTTAACAATTTTCTTAATAAGGTTAGTTGTAGAGAGGCCCTTAGTCAATTTTATGGTTTTGACCTTACCGCCGTAGCTATTTACAAAATTACCGCCTACAATTTCGTCCTTCGTCCAATCAGCGCCCTTAACGAGAATATCAGGACGGATCTCTTTTATCACCTTTAAGGGCGTATCTTCTTTAAACATGATTACAAAATCAACGCTTTCTAAGGCAGCTACTAAACTTAAGCGATTTCTTTCTCCTACAATAGGGCGCGTCTTAGCCTTTATCCTCTTTACCGAAGCATCGCTATTTATTGCTACAACCAAAATATCTCCTTTCCTTTTAGCCGCCTCAAGATATTTGGCGTGGCCGCAATGTAAGATATCAAAACAACCATTAGTGAAAACCACTTTTTTACCTTGCCGCTTAAGCCGGAATAATAATTTCTTGAGCAAGGTTAAGGATTTTATTTTTTCTTTCAGGAGACGTTGGCTTCTTCGATGAGTTCGCATATAATATGCCCTATTAAGATATGGCTTTCCTGTATTCGCGCGGTTACTGATGAAGGAACAATCAATGATATATCCGCTAACTTTGCTATATCTCCCCCATCTCCACCGCTTAATACCGCAGTCACTAATCCCATCTTCTTTGCCTGTTTTAGTCCTAAGGCTACATTCCTGGACTTGCCGCTAGTAGATATACCTAAGGCCACATCATTTTTACCTGCCAATGCCTCAATCTGGCGCGCAAAAATAATATCGTAACCAAAATCATTAGCCAAAGCAGTAATTATTGAGGTATTAGTGGTTAGGGCTATGGCGGGCAATGCCGGGCGGTCCTTTTTGAATCTTCCTACCAGCTCCGCGGCAATATGCTGCGCATCGCCGGCTGAACCGCCATTGCCAAAAATAATCAATTTACCGCCCTTCTTAAAAGATGCGATTATCTTTTCGGATATTTCAAGAATTTGGCCTACATTATTCTTTAGAAGCTCCTCTTTTACCCGAATATTTTCTAAAATAATCTCCTGAATCATCTCGCGCATTTTGAGCACCTAAAGTTTTTGTCTAGCGAAATCCTGCGAGTGCCACAAAATTACGAAGTCCTCGAAGGGGATCGAAGAGAATTTTGTGGCGGTTACGAAGCAGGATCACGAGCACCTTATGTTTTGGTCCAGCGAAATCCTTGCGCGAAGCGCAAGGACCTATTATCCCCCTAGCCAAAGAAAATCTTGGCAATGCCATAAAGTTCCATATCCACGGTCCTTAATTCCCGGACTGCTTCTTTTAAAGAAACATCCACTATCTTTATCCCCTGAAGCGCCGCCATCCTGCCAAACTTCTTGGTTCTAACCAACTCTACTGCCTTTACCCCTAACCTTGTGCCCAGGACCCGGTCAAATGCCGTAGGAGAACCGCCTCTTTGTATGTGGCCCAATACACTAACCCTTGTTTCGTAACCTGTCTTCTTCTCAATCTCGCCGGCTAAGGCTTCGCCTATACCACCCAAATGAACATGGCCAAAGGCATCGAGCTTTTGTTCCTGCAAGACCATCCCGCTTCCCTTAACCTTAGCGCCTTCAGCTACTACCACAATACTAAAGGTTTTACCGCGGCTATGCCTCTTTTGGATTACGCTGCAGACCTCTTCAATGTCAATAGGTATCTCGGGAATCAGAATAACATCAGCGCCTCCGGCAATCCCCGCTTCCGTGGCAATCCAGCCGGCATGCCTGCCCATTACTTCAACGACAATAACACGATGGTGGCTCTCGGCAGTAGTATGCAGGCGGTCTATGCATTCCATAGCGACATTTAAAGCGCTATCAAATCCAAAGCTATAATCTGTAGCCGAAAGGTCATTGTCGATGGTCTTAGGAACGCCAACTATGTTAGAGATACCATCATCAACTAATTTTGAAGCTACTCCCAGAGTATCTTCTCCACCTACCGCTATTAAGGCATATAAACCCATCTTTTTAAAATTTGCTTTAACTTTTTGCAATTCGCCTTCTTTTTTATATGGGTTAGTCCTGGAGGTCCCTAATATGCTGCCTCCCTTAGGAAGTATACCGGAGACAGTATTTATATTTAAAGACATAGTGTCATTTTCCACTAAACCTTTCCAGCCGTTTTTTATTCCTACGATTTCGAAACCATCGAGCAATCCTTTTCTTACCACTGCCCGAATAACCGCGTTCAATCCCGAGCAATCCCCGCCACCGGTAAGTATGCCAATCCTTTTCATCTTGAGCTCCTTATGTTTTTGTTTAGCGAAATCCTGCGAGTGCCACAAAATTATCGAAGAGAATTTTGTGGCGGTTACGAAGCAGGATAAAAAATTCGTTAAATTTTCCCATATCCGCTAAATGGCGCTGGGGGTTCTTCCTTTTCAAATTCTTTCCTTCTTTTATCTTTTTCCTCTATCGCGGCAATCTTAAGCACATGGATCTTAACCATAATTTGCTCCTCTACCCCCAACACCTCCTCTATTTTGCATTTGATGATATCCTGCAAATGAGAGGTCAGTTCCGGTATATTTGCCTCTTTCTTTAAAATAACTCTTAAATCCGCAATAATGCCTTTCTTGGTAGCGACAACATCCGGACGCAGCTCCTTTATTTCCGGGATAATTCCCGCCAGCCTGCGGATTAAATCCTCAACCGCGGAAAGAGCGATTGTTACCTCGCCTGAAGCAGTGGTAAAAGCAATCGTCTTCTCCCGTTGAAAACTGCCGAGGATTAACTGAGCAAAAGAAAAACTAATTAGAATTAAAAGCAAACCGGAGAGGCCTATGACAATACGAGAATTAATATTGCCTCCAACATAGCTAAGTATGCTGCTTATCGCCTGCGGCTGGAAGAGATTTAAAGCAAAGACGATCAATATAATACCGACTAAAATAATTACCACTGCGTAAAAAACTATGCCTATAGCTTTGAATACTCTCATAGTTACCTCCTGGTATAATTTTCAGGTATAATTATGGATTATACCTGATTACACAGATTATTTAAGATTACACAGATTTCTCCGTCGGAGATTTAGTAGAGTAGAGCAGTGGCGCACAGCCGAA
>PEYI01000084.1 GCA_002774445.1 Candidatus Omnitrophica bacterium CG08_land_8_20_14_0_20_41_16
ATTTATCATCAATATATTTTAAGAGTGCCTA
Source organism: Candidatus Omnitrophica bacterium CG08_land_8_20_14_0_20_41_16 (assembly GCA_002774445.1). Classification (GTDB taxonomy): domain Bacteria; phylum Omnitrophota; class Gorgyraeia; order Gygaellales; family Profunditerraquicolaceae; genus Sherwoodlollariibacterium; species Sherwoodlollariibacterium unditelluris. Next base: position 32 of record PEYI01000084.1, read on the forward strand.
AATCAAATAAGGGGATTTTAGGGTATCTTCAGGCAAAAGGTATTGATTCACGAGTATTTTATCCTCTGCCGCTGCATTTGCAGAAATGTTTTAAGTATTTAGGATACAAAAAAGGTGATTTTCCCGAGGCAGAAAAAGCGGCTCGGCAAACATTGACTTTACCCATTGATCCTAATTTAACCCCGGAAGAAAAAGATTATATTATTCAATCCGTAAAGGAGTTTATAACAGAGAAGGGCCCCGATAAATGGAAAAAATAAATTTAAGCGCGGTAATCTTAACAAAAAATAGCGAGTTAATTATTGAAGATTCTTTAAAGAGCGTTTGCGATTGGGTGGGTGAGATAGTTGTAGTTGATGATATGAGTACTGACAAAACTTTGGATATCGTCAGGAAATATACGGATAAAATTCAAATTAGAAAATGGGATCGAGAAGGGGCGCATAGGAATTTTGCGTATTCTTTAGCCAAGTTTGATTATATTTTAAGCCTTGATTCTGATGAGCGGGTGACACCCGAGCTAAGAGATGAAATTATAGGAATATTTAAGGAAGGGCCGAAATTCGTAGGCTATAATATTCCACATAGGAATTTTATCGGGAATTACTGGATTAAATACGGCGGATGGTATCCTAATGCAAAGTTAAAGATGTATGTGAAGAAAGGCTTTAGGTATGAAGAGGAGGCAGAATATCATCCGCGGGCTTTTTTGGAAGGTAAAACATGCACTCTAAAGTCGGATATAATTCATTACGCTTACAGGGATTTTCAGAACCTTTTTTCCAAATTGAACCACCAGACAGATTTTGAAGCTAAGAAATGGGTAAGGGATAATAGAAAGATGAGTTTTTCTTTGTGTATGGTAAAGGCTATTTCAAGGTTTATCAAGTTTTACTATGTCAAAAAGGGAAAGAAAGACGGATTTATCGGTTTTATGATGGCTTTGGCGTCAGCCGCGTATCAATTGATGACTTACGCTAAGTATTGGGAAATAAAGAAAAAAACTTGTGGGTTTTGTAAATGAAAGTAATATTCCTCGATCGTGATGGAGTAATTAATAAATACCCCGGGGATGGGCTGTATGTTACTTCCTTAAAGAAGTTTAAATTCCTGCCGGGGGTAAAGAAGGCAATTGCTTTGTTGGGTAGGGCAGGATTTAAGATATTTGTTGCTTCAAATCAGGCGGGCGTTGGTAAAGGTATTTACAGTCAAAGGGCCCTTGATAATATAACTGCCAAGATGCTCGGCGATATTGAGCGCTCAGGCGGAAGGATTACCAAAGTTTATTATTGCGCGCACCGTAAGGATGCGGGCTGTAATTGCCGCAAGCCTAAGCCCGGAATGCTTAAAAAAGCAGCCAAAGAATTTAAGTTTAACCTTAAAAACGCCTATTTTGTGGGCGATACCATCCGCGATGTTTTTACTGCCAAGAATGCCGGTTGTAAACCTATTCTTGTTCTTTCCGGGAAGGAAAAAATAGAAGATAAGAAAAGTAGGGCAGGTTTAAACCTGCCCTACTATCATATATTTAAGGACTTAAAGGAAGCGGCCAAATTTATAATAGCTAAAAATTAAAATCAGGGACAGTCCCTGTGAAAGATTATGAGAGTATTAATTGTTTACGCTTCATCCGGCGCAGGGCATCGCAGGGCAGCTGAGGCAATCTATGATTACCTAAAAGCCAATCGTCTTGATTTGAGCTTGAAAATGGTAGATGTATTGGATAGGACCAACGCCTTATTCAGGTTTGATTATACCGTAGGGTATTCGTTTTTAGTAAAATACGCGGTCTCTTTGTGGCGTTTTGCTTTTTGGCTTACGAAGTTCAAGTTATTCCGTTTTTTAAGTTCACCCATAGCGACATTTGTCAACAATATTAATTCCCTAAGTTTTATTCGTTATCTTATACGAAAAAATCCGGATGTAATTATCTCAACGCATTTCTTGCCGGCGGATATAGCGGCGCTCTTAAAACGCAGCCATAAAATAAAATCCAAATTAATTACAGTCATTACTGATTTCGGAGTGCATCCGTATTGGGTCGCCGAAGGGACGGATTTATATATTGCAGCCTCGGATTTTACTAAAGAGAGGCTTTTAAAAGAGAGAGTTGGCCCCGAAAGAATAAAGGTTTTTGGCCTGCCTTTTCATCCTAGATTTTTAAAACAATTTGACAGAAAAGCCTTAGCTCAAAAGATTGGGATTGCTCCCGATAGATTTACCGTTCTGCTTATGACCGGTTCTTTCGGCAGCGGGCCGCTTGAGAAAATTGCGAAGTTATTATCTTCTGATGTACAGGTTTTGGTAGTCTGTGCTTCTAATGAGAAATTGCGTAAACGGCTGTTAAAGAGGCATATCCCTAATGTAAAGGCATTCGGTTTTGTAGAAAATACCGAAGAGCTTATGGCGGTCTCTGATTGTATAGTTACTAAGGCCGGCGGTTCAACCATTGCTGAAGTCATTAATATGGATCTTGCGCCGGTATTTATTTCTATAATACCCGGGCAGGAATTTTATAATGTAGAGGCCTTAAGAAGGCTTGGGGTTGGTTTGGTTCCGAAAAATATAGCTCAGCTTAAAGAAATGGTCCTGGAACTAAAGAACAATCCTGATAAATTGAATTTGATGAAGGAGAGGATAGAGGCCGTAAAGAAGCCTCTTGCCTGTGAGGAGATTGCCGGTGTTATACGCTAAGGTTGTGTTGGGCCTGCCTGTTGATCTAGCCTTTGATTATTCTGTCCCGGCGGATTTGCATAAAACCATCAGTGCAGGGGCAAGGGTTTTAATAAACTTCCGCAATAAAAAGTCAGTTGGATATGTAGTTGGGTTTACCCATAAGACAGAGATAAAAAATATTAAGGCGATATTGGGCTTAATTGATGAGAAACCGCTCTTGGGTAAGAATATGCTTTTGGTTGCCAGGAAGCTCTCTGAGTATTATTGTTCTTCGTATGGAGAGGCGATTGAGGCGATGCTTCCGGAAGAAGTAAGAAGAGGAAAGCCAGTTAAGAACCTTATCTTGGGGGACGCTCCCCAAAGGGACACTCTACTGACGGAACCTGGCACCTTGGGGAGCGTCCCCGTATTATTACATGATTTGGAGCCTTGCGGGCGTTTTGATATTTACCTTGAGGAGATAAAGAAAGCGCAAGACAACAATAAGTCAGCGATAGTTTTGTTTAGCGGCATATTCTCGGCCTTAAAAGCCAAGGCAATATTTGAGAAGGTATTGGGCAGGGAAGTTCATATTTCATACCGTAAGCAGCCTGGCGAGCTTGAGTCCTGGGAAAATATACATACACAGGATTTATGCGTGGTTTTAGGGACGCGTTCGGCAATATTTGCTCCGGTGAATAATTTGGGCTTGATTATTTTAGACCATGAAGAGGATTCAGTTTATAAGCAGGAGCAGGTCCCGCATTATCATGCCCGCCAAGCCGCGCTTATGCGCGCAGAGATTGAAGGAGCTAAACTTATTTTAGAGAGCATAAGCCCCTCCCTCGAGAGTTACTACCTTTATCAAAAGAATAAAATTAGCTATCGGGTTATCCCCAGAAAGAAAATCCCGCCCGAAGTAAAGCTCATTGATACTAAACGAATGGCTTATGCCGAACGCAAGAGTAAGGCAATATTCTTTAGGACGCTCTCAGATGCTATATTTTCTATTCTTAACAGCAAAGGTAAAACTTTGGTATTTTTAAACCGCAAAGGTTTTGCTACGTATGCCGCGTGCCATAATTGCGGGGTGGCTTTAAAATGCCCGGCTTGCAATATAAGTTTGGTTTATCACTTTGATCAGGATATTTTAAGATGCCACCATTGCAGTTTTAAGATGGCGCCTCCTAAGATATGCCCTAATTGCAACGCCGGGTATATTAAATATTTCGGGACAGGTACAGCTAAGATTGAGAGCGAGTTAAACAGGCAATTTCCTCAGGCGCGCATTAAGAGGGTTGATGCCCTAGAGGATTTTAATATTGCTAGTGCTGATATATTTGTTTCTACCAGCCTTATATTAAAGGAAGAAGGGTGTAACTTTGATTTAATCTGTGTCTTAAACATTGATAATTTACTTAACCGGGTTGATTATATGGCAGCAGAGAAGGTTTTTTATCTATTATCAGGTTTAGCCGCCCTGACTGATAAGAAAATAATTATTCCCACAAGTTTCCCCGGGCATCACTGTTTTAAGGCTCTTTTATCGGGTGACCATAATATTTTCTACGGCCAGGAGTTAAAATACAGGAAGCAGCTTAAATTTCCTCCTTATAAGCACATGGGTTTAGTTAAATTACGGGGTAAGGATTTGGATAAGGTTAAAAAAGCAGCTCAGGATTTATTTGCCCTGTTAAAGGAAGGCGATAAAGTAGTTAAGGCCTTGTCATTAAATCCGGGCCAGCCGGAGAAGCTGCGCGGGAATTTCTATTGGCAAATATTATTTAGCGCTTTAAGCGCCCGGAAGCTAACCAAGTTCTTAAAAATGCATATAAAGGAATTTAGATATTCAGGTATAATAGTAACTGTGGATCTAGACCCAATATAGTAAATTTAAATATCAACCGGCAGTAGAAATTCCTTGAATCAATGTAATTTCAGGTATACAATAGAAAAAATAAGTCAGAGAGCGCTGATATGATATTTAAGAATTTTTCAGCGCTCTCTTAAGGGAGAATTGAACTACGGCAAACTTTTCTTTTGATATTATATCTGAAGTGGACCTGCAGGAAATGGATAACGCGGTAAATCAGGCGAATAAAGAATTGGCCCAGCGGTATGACTTTAAGGATAGCAAGGCTTCTATCGCCTATGATCGTAAAGAAAAGAAAATCACTTTGGTCGCGGATGACAGTTACAAATTGCGCGCTCTTACCGATATTTTGGCTACCCGTATTGCAAAAAGGCACATTTCTCTTAAATCCCTTAAATTTAATGACCCGGAAAAGGCATTCGGGGGGTATCTTCGCCAAATAGTGGAAATATGTATGGGCATTGATAAGGAAAAGGCAAAAGAGCTGACAGGGATTATAAAAGGGCTAAAGGTTAAAGTGCAAACTCAAATCGAAGGGGAGAAAATCAAGGTCAGCTCGCCGAAGAAAGATGAACTGCAGGTAGTTATCGCGCATTTAAAGGGGCTGGACTTTTCTATACCGCTTATTTTTTGTAATTATCGTTAAATTAGAAGGCATTGGGATATACAATGAGTTTATTATGAATAAAGGAGAAGGTGCGGGGTGAATCCTGTTACAAACTATTGTGTAACGGGATAAAATAGGAGATTTGTAACAGGATGAATATTTTTGTGGGTAATTTGTCGTTTGATGTCAATGAGGGCGGTGTAAAGAAGCTCTTTGAGGGTTTTGGGAATGTCGCCTCCGTCGTGATCTTGATGCGGAAGGAGAAAAAGACGCCTAAGTCAAGAGGGTTTGGTTTTGTGGAGATGCCTGATGAACAGCAGGCGCTCGCTGCGATAGCCGCTCTTAACGGCAAGGAATTCATGGCCCGGATTCTTAATGTCGATCGCGCGCGTCCTAAAGGCCAAAAGGCCATGGTTTGGCTTCCTATAGCCAAAGCCAAAGCAGAAGCTCATCGGGTCACGGTCGAAGCTGAACAGTATAAGCACCTTGCCTTAAAGGTACCCCGCCCTGATGGAAGGGCGGGTATACCGCCTTCTGCGGTAGATAGGCAAGTGCGCCCTTCTGGGCGGCCAGGGACATACAAGGGTGGCAGACGCACGCATAGCTATATGAAACGGCGAGGGTTAGCCGGAATGCGGGAAGAGGTTAAGCCGCGGAAGGGGAGCCAAGGCAATCCTATGCGGTGGCGCAAGAAGAAAGATAAGCCGAGGCCTTGGCAGAAAAGTGCAAGCGAGCGTAAACCCTGGGAAAAAGCTGAGAGTGGATTAGAAGCTAAGCCATGGAAAAAACCTACGGGTAATTCTAAGCCTTGGAGTAAAAGGAGCCGGGTAAAGATTAGGGGCAAAAAAAAGATTGTAGTTGACAAAAAGCAATAAAATGGTAGAATTATTACTGCAGTAACTTTAAAGATTAGAAAAACTTAAAAGCCGTAGAAGGGAGTTAACTAACCTTAGCGGTTTTTTGTTTTGTGGGGATTCTCATCCGCTAAGGGAGGAAGAGAATTAATTTTCTAACAAGGAATAGCGGGAAAATTAGATTAAGGAGGCCAGAGGCAAAAGAGGCAAGAGGAAAAGTAACTAGCTTGTAGCTCTTGGCTCATAGCTCATAGCAAGAACTACCTATGAGCTAAGAGCTATGAACTATGAGCTAAACAGAAATGGAGGATCAAGATGCATACTGGCACAATTAAAAAAATAGTGAGTGAAAGAGGTTTTGGCTTTATTAGCGACACCGACGGAAGAGAGCTGTTTTTTCACCGGAGCGGCATAGTTGACGCGCAATTTGATACGCTAAAGGAAACGCAAAAGGTAGAGTTTGAAATTGAAGAGTCTCCTAAAGGCCCCCGCGCGATCAACGTGCGTATTGTCAATGAATAAATAAAATTTATGAAGAAAGTAAAGACTTCTGCAAAGGGCAGGGTCTGTGGATACCGTAGTTGTAAGAATATCCTGAGTATCTATAACCACGAACTATATTGCCATGTGCATCAACTTCTCGCGTTTCAAGACGGTACAGCCAAGTCTTTAAGCCAGAAGAAAAAAAAGAAATGAAGAATAGTCCTGTTGAGCCCGGCCCTACATTTTATGGTTTGGGTATCGCGCCCAAGATCCTTGATATCCTAGAGCGTATAAAGTTTAAAGTGCCTACACCAATTCAGCTTAAAGCGATTCCCCTTGCGATTGAAGGTAAGGATGTCATCGGTATTGCGCAGACCGGGACAGGTAAAACTCACGCTTTTGCTATTCCTATGGTGCAGCGCCTCGCGCAAAAAAACGGGGTTGGTTTAGTCCTTGCCCCTACGCGCGAATTGGCTATCCAGATTGACGAGGTCTTTCAGGAGATTGCGCGAACATTTGGAATGAAGACAGCTTGCCTTATTGGCGGGGCTCCTATGCCGGGCCAAGTTCAGGCATTGCGCAGAAATCCCCGTATAGTAATCGCAACTCCCGGCCGGCTTATTGATCATATGGGCCAGTGGAATTTTCTGCCCAATGAAGTGTCAATGCTGGTCCTTGATGAGGCAGACCGTATGCTGGATATGGGATTTACCCTGCAAATTACTAAAATTTTACGCTTTCTGCCTAAAGACAGGCAAACCATGCTTTTTTCAGCGACTATACCTAAAGAGATTATGGTTATTGCCGCTAAGTATATGAAACTGCCGGTTTCAGTTGAGATTGCTCCTTCAGGGACTACAGTAAAAGACGTAACCCAAGAATTATTTATTGTTAAAAAAGAGGCTAAGCTGCGGCTATTAAGTAAATTGCTTCGGCAATATCAAGGCCCGGTGCTTTTATTTTCTCGTACAAAACATAATGCGCGTAAGATTACCACGTCAATTAAGGATATGGGATATAGCGCGGCGGAAATACATTCTAACCGTTCGCTTGGCCAGCGCAGAGAAGCGCTTGACGGGTTTAAATCCGGCAGGTACAAGGTGTTGGTTGCTACTGATATCGCCTCTCGGGGTATTGATGTAACCGGTATTGAGCTGGTTGTTAATTATGATCTTCCCGAAGATGCGGAGAATTATGTGCATCGTATCGGCCGCACTGCCCGGGCAGGACATAAAGGGCACGCGATTTCTTTTGCTACGCCAGACCAGAGCCGTGATGTCCGCGATATTGAAAAGCTGATTAGATTAACGTTACCAATATTAAAATATCCGGATATTCCTCAGGAAAGATTTGTTGAATCTATCCGCGAGGCGCCACGAAGGCATGCAAACCCTATGCGCTATCAGCCTCAAGGCCGTTATAATAATTTCCGAGCGCGTCAGCGGTATAAGTGAAATAGAATTCTCTCCTTGTTCCTCCCCTCGATTGTTGAAAGATAATAGGTATAGGTAAAGGTAGAGGTATAGATGAAAATTGTGTTTTTTGGATCTGCGCATTTCGCTGTTCCGGCGCTTGAGGCGCTGATTAAGGGCAAACATAAGATTTCTTGTGTGGTGACTCAGCCGGATAAGAAGAAGGGCAGGCATTTGCATCTTGGGGTAACTGATGTTAAGTCCTTGGCTGCTCAAGCCGGTCTTAAGGTCTTTCAACCTGAGGATGTGAATTCTCTTGCGTCAGTAGAGTTTTTAAGAAATCTTAACGCGGATTTATTTGTGGCGGCAGCTTACGGCCAGATACTCGCGCAGGAAGTTTTGGATATCCCTAAGGTTTTACCTTTGAATATCCACGCTTCCCTTTTGCCAAAATACCGCGGGGCAGCTCCTATAAATTGGGCGATAATCCGAGGAGATAACGTTAGCGGTGTTACTATTATGCGGATGACTAAGAAGATGGACTCCGGGCCAATAATTATGCAAAAGGAAATAGCAATTAGCGATAGCGATGACGCGGTTTCATTGGAATTGAGATTAGGCGATTTAGGAGCAGGATTATTATTAAAATCTATCAGTGCCATAAAGAACAAAGATTATAAATTAATCCTTCAGGATGAGAAAAAAATTACTTTCGCCCCGAAGCTAAGAAAAACCGATAGTTGTATTGATTGGAATAAGCCCGTGTTAGAGATTTATAATCTTATACGGGGTGTTTTGCCTTGGCCTGGGGCGTTTACGCATCATAAAGGTAAGCTGCTTAAGATTTATAAAGCAAAGGTTATTAGTTCGCGAGTTTACGAGTTCGCGGGTTCGCGGGTTGGGCAGGTGTTAAATGCTTCTAAGGAAGGGATAGCTGTGAGCGCTGGCCGAGATGCTTTAATAATTCAGGAGTTGCAAATAGAAGGTAAAAGAAGGATGCCGGCAGGAGAATTCATTGTCGGGCATAAAATTAGTCCAGGCGATAAGTTTAATTAATAGGGCTTCACAAAATTGCTTATTTTATGATTACACAGATTAAATCTCGACGAGAAAATCTGTGTAATCTTTTAAAAATCTGTGTAATCAACAGCCCTGAACGATTTTTGTGAAGGGCTGTTAATTAAAGAAATCTCTTAAAAATAGTTGCAGTTAAGTTTTACTATGGTATAATTACTGCAATTAACTCCATGAATCAGCGAACTAACGAACCATAGAACTAACGAACTAACGAACTAATTATGCCAGAATTAAGGAAAGATCCGATTATCGGTAGATGGGTTATCATTGCCACTGACCGGGCAGAGCGTCCGGATCAGTTTATCAGTAAGCCGGGGGGAACGCCTCCGGAGAAACCATGCCCTTTTTGCGAGGGCGCGGAATCCCAGACTCCTAAGGAGGTTTACGCCTTAAGGCCGCACAATACGCAGCCTAACAGCCCGGGTTGGGATTTAAGAGTCGTGCCCAGCATCGCTCCTTTTCTAAAAATAGAGGGGGATTTAGACCGCCGGGGAAAAGGCCTTTACGATATAATGAATGGGGTGGGTGCCCATGAAATTGTAGTTGAGACTAACCAGCATATTGCCAACATGGCAGATTTAAGCGATAAGCAAATCGCTAAGGTCTTAAAGTGCTATGCGGATAGGATTATTGACCTTGAAAAAGATAAACGTTTTAAATATGTCCTGGTCTTTAAGAATTACGGCAAGAGCGCGGGGGGAGGTTCAATAAGGCATTCCCGCTCGCAGTTAATCGCCACACCGGTAAATCCTAAGCGCGTTAAAGAAGAGCTCACCGGTTCCCGCCGTTATTTTGATTATCATGAAAGATGCATATTCTGTGACCTTATCCATCAGGAGATTAAGCAGAAGGACCGGTTGATTTTAGATCTAGACGGTTTTATCGCCATCAGCCCCTTTGCCGCGAGATTCCCGTTTGAGACTTGGATATTGCCTAAAAAACATTGTTGTGATTTTACCTCTCAAGATTCTGAGTCTTTTAAGAATTTGGGCAAGGTTTTAAAGACAGTGCTTTCTAAGCTAAAGAAGGGGTTAAATGACCCGCCGTTTAATTATATTATCCATACCGCGCCTTTCCGCCGCGCAAAGATAGGCTATTGGAAGACCATTGATCAGGATTATCATTGGCACATTGAGATTATGCCGCGTTTAACGCGCGTTGCCGGTTTTGAATGGGGGACGGGTTTTTATATCTGCCCTATAATTCCGGAGGATGCCGCGAAGTTTTTAAGAGAAACAGAGGTATAGGATGGGGGAATTAAGAAGGGATCCTATTGTAGGCAGGTGGGTGATTGTAGATACTGACCACCCTATCGCCCCTAAGGATTTCCAATATGAGCAATATATCCAAAAAGGCGGGGTTTGCCCTTTTTGTTATGGTAATGAGTCAATGACTCCGCCTGAGATAGAGTGTTTCCGCGAGCAGGCGACAGCGCCGAATACTCCCGGTTGGCAGGTGAGAGTTGTAGCGAACAAATTTCCCGCGCTTCAGATTGAAGGAGATTTGAATAGAAGGCCGTTGGGGCTTTATGATATGTCTAATGGCGTGGGCGCCCATGAAGTCGTAATAGAAAGCCCTTATCATGCCAAAGACATCCCGGATTTATTGCCTGATGAGGTTGAGAATTATATCAAGATGTGCGGCCGCAGGGCAATAGATTTAGCCAAGGATAAGCGTTTTAAATACCTTATGTTTTTTAGAAATTATGGCCCATCTGCCGGGGCATCATTAGAACATCCGCATACCCAGATTGTAGCGCTGCCCATGGTTCCTAAGAATGTCGTTGAAGAGATAAGCGGCGCTAAGAGTTATTTTGATTACCGCGAGCGCTGTATATTCTGCGATATGATAAGGCAAGAAGCGCAGGAGCAAGAAAGGATTGTATTAGAGAATAAATTCTTTTTATCTTTTTGCCCGTTTGTTTCGCGTTTTCCCTTTGAGGTCTGGATAATCCCTAAGCAGCACAGTGGATATTTTTGCCATATGTCTAATGAAGAGATGCGGGCATTGGCGGCAATCTTAAGAGAGACGATTGCAAAAGTTAAAAATATTTTTCCTAACCTTTCTTATAATTATATTATACACGTTGCCCCGATCAACGGGGATACGGACATAGAGTATTACCATTGGCATATTGAGTTTATGCCTAAGTTAACACAGGTGGCTGGTTTTGAATGGGGGACGGGTTTTTATATTGATCCTATTACTCCGGAATTAGCCGCGAAGTATTTAAAATCATAGGGATTGTTTCCGCCAGAGTAGGCACCCCGCCGTATCGGATCGGCGGGTGCCCCGTTTTCTGCGGGGACTGTCCCTGAAAAATAAAGGAGGAAGTTGAGATGGCTGTAAAGGTTGGTATCAATGGTTTCGGAAGGATCGGCAGGTTAGTTGCCCGCGCCATCCTTGAAAAGAATTCTCAAGACTTAGAGCTGGTGGCAGTAAATGACCTTGTTGACGCTAAGTCAAACGCGTTGCTTTTAAAATATGACTCAATCCACGGCCGCTTTAACGGCGAAGTTAAGGCTGCCGCGGATGATGAAATATCTGTCAATGGCAAGACGATAAAAGTTTTAAGTAAAAGAGACCCTGCGGAGCTGCCATGGAAAGACTTAGGAGTTAAGATTGTAATTGAATCTACCGGCCTGTTTACCTTAAAAAAAGACGGGGTGAATAAAAAAGGCAAAGAGGTTAAGGGCGCTGAGAATCACATTACCAAAGGCGGGGCAAAAAAAGTAGTTATCTCTGCTCCGGCTCAAGGAGAAGATATTACTATTGTTATGGGCGTCAATGAGAATAAATATAATCCTAAAAATCACAATGTCCTTTCCAACGCCTCCTGCACCACAAATTGTTTAGCTCCTATAGCTAAAGTCTTAAATGATAGATGGGGGATAGTAAAGGGATTGATGACTACGATTCATTCCTATACCAATGACCAGAGATTGCAGGATATGGCGCATTCTGATCCTCGCCGCAGCCGCGCTGCCGCAGTCTCTATGATTCCTACTTCTACCGGCGCAGCCAAAGCAATATCATTGGTTATCCCGGAATTAAAGGGTAAGTTGGATGGATTTGCTATCCGCGTCCCTACTCCTAATGTATCGCTTGTAGACTTAACCTGTCTCTTAGGTAAGAAGGCCGCTGTTGATGAGATTAATGCGGTAATGAAAGAGGCATCTGAGGGAAGCCTAAAGAATATCTTAGGTTATACCGAGGATCCGGTAGTTTCTGTGGATTTCAACCACTGTATTTTGAGCTCTATTTTAGATGCCAAGTGCACCAAGGTTATACAGGATGATTTTATTAAGGTTCTCTCTTGGTATGATAATGAATGGGGTTATTCTAATAGGATAGTTGATTTGTGTGAGTTTATAGTAAAAAAGGGTTTATAAAATATAAAATAGTAAAATAGGAACAGCGACCATTTTATTTTACCGTAGCGGAGGTTTAAACCTCCGCTACGGTTGTGGAAAAAATGGTCGCTGTTCCTAATAAAGAAAGATGGCGAAGTTAACTGTAAAAGACCTTGATTTTAAAAATAAAACCGTGCTTATGCGCGCGGATTTCAATGTGCCGCAGGATGCAAGTTTAACGATTACCGATGATACGCGTATTCGCGCCACATTGCCGACGATAAAATATATCTTAGGAAATGGAGTAAAAAAGTTAGTATTGATGAGCCATTTAGGCAGGCCGGATGGCAAAGTTGTGGCTAAATACAGCCTAAAATCCGTAGCTGTTCGCCTGAAAGAGCTTTTGGGCGAGGATGTTTTATTCTTAACGGATTGCGTAGGTGATAATATTAAAAAAGATGTAGATTCTTCCAAGGAAAGGGTAGTGTTATTAGAAAACTTGCGTTTTCATGCCGAAGAAGAAGCAGATGACGCTAATTTCTCTAAGCAGCTCGCCTGTTTAGGCGAAATTTTTGTTAACGACGCTTTCGGCAGCGCGCACCGCAGCCATGCCTCAACCGAAGGGGTAACGCATTATCTAAAATCCGCGGCCGGGTTCTTGGTTGAGAAGGAAATCCTGTATCTGGGCGGCGCCGTAGAAAATCCTACCAGGCCTTTTATGGTTATTCTGGGAGGGGCTAAGGTCTCGGATAAAATAGGCGTAATTGAGAATCTCCTCCCTAAGGCAGATGCGCTCATTGTCGGCGGCGGAATGGCCTATACTTTTCTTAAAGCAGAGGGTAAGTCTATCGGCAGCTCAAAATTAGAAAAAGAAAAGTTAGGTTTGGCTAAATCTTGCCTTAGGAAGGCTAAGCGTTTAAGGAAAGCGATCCTGCTTCCCGTGGATAATCTTGTGGTAGAGGTAATTGCCCCTAGTGCTAAAAGCGAAATAGTAGGAGTTGATATACCTGATGGCAAAATCGCCGTGGATATCGGCCCCAAGACAATTAAGTTGTTTGAAGATAAGTTAAAATCTGCCAAGACTATAGTCTGGAACGGGCCTTTAGGGATTTTTGAAATAGATGCCTTTAGCAGGGGAACCGAGGAGATTGCTAAATTTATTGCGAACTTAGAATGCACGTCTATTATCGGCGGCGGAGATACGGCAGCAGCTATCGCCAAATTTAAATTAGAGGGTAAGATGACCCATATTTCAACCGGAGGCGGGGCGAGCCTTGAGTTTTTAGAGGGAAAAGTATTACCGGGAATAGCGGCGCTTTCAGATAGATAGTTCGTAGGTTCTAAAGTTCGTAAGTTCGTTAGTTATGAAGATAGAAAGATTTGAAGATTTGGTTGCTTGGCAAGAAGCAAGAAAATTAGTAAAGAGGTTCTGTTACTGAAGTGCAAAGCCATCTTTATGTTATTTTAGACCAGAATATGATCTCTAAAGAGTTATTTGAGAATTTGTACGATCAGGCTACTAAAACAAGCAAACTAATCAATGGTTTAATAAGGAATGTTAATATCCAAATAGCCAAATGATAAATAGGTCAAGTCTTTTTTCTCCTGTAAAAGTAAATATGAAACATCGCTTCGTTACCCATAATTTTATACTTTTACCAATTCCAGATTC
>PEYI01000083.1 GCA_002774445.1 Candidatus Omnitrophica bacterium CG08_land_8_20_14_0_20_41_16
GCTTGTTCACAGCATATGTTTAGGGATAGTTATAATGTCGGTGAGCCATTGGATAAAATATTACCGGTAGATGTTTATATTCCGGGTTGCCCTCCCAAACCGGAGGCAATCATTGCCGGCATAGTAAAGCTGGTGGATAAAGTAAGGAAGGGTAAGTAATCTATGGATATGCGGGATAAGATAAAAGAAGCATTGGGCGATAAAGTTAAGGGTTGGCAGGAACACTCTGCTAAGAGAATTTATATTACGCTGGATAAGGAAGATATATATAAAAGCGCGGAATTATTATTCAGAAAGTTAGGATTAAGGTTTATTATCGCTTCAGCCACGGATATGCCGGAATATTTTGAGATTTTGTATCATTTCAGCAATGACCCTGCCGGAGAAATTTATTCCCTGCGCGTTTTGTTGAGAGATAAGGCGCATCCTGAAGTAGACGCGATTACTCCCATATTCCCGGGAGCGGAGTGGATTGAGCGCGAGATTTGGGAGATGCTCGGGATTAGCTTTAAAGGGCATCCGAATTTAAAGAAACTTCTTCTTGCCGATGACTGGCCGGAAGGTGAGTATCCTTTGAGGAATAAAAAATGAGTCCCGTTAGAAACTTTAACAATAAAGGCAGTAATAAGTTTATGATGGGATACGATTGGAGGTTTCTAACGGGATGAGCCATAAAATCATCGTGCCCATAGGCCCGTATCACCCTTTACAGGAAGAGCCGGAATTTTTTCAGCTCTATGTAGAGGGAGAAAAGGTAGTTGATATTGATATTATTATTGGTTATAACCACCGGGGAATAGAAAAGCTTTCTGAGTCTAAACATTATGATCAAGTAGCTTTCTTAGTTGAGCGTATCTGCGGGATTTGTTCATCAAGCCATCCTTATGCCTATTGTTTGGCAGTTGAAGATTTGTTAGGAGGGGAGGCGAATATCGTTCCGGAACGCGCTCTTTATATCCGCACGATGATTAATGAATTAGAGAGGATTCATAGCCATCTCTTATGGTTTGGATTAGCCGGACATTTTATCGGATATAATACCGTGTGGATGTGGGCTTGGAAATACCGCGAGCCGGTCTTGGATATGTTTGAGATGATTACCGGAAACCGCAATAGCTACGCTATGTTCAAAATAGGAGGAGTCAGGCGCGATATTAAGGATGAGGATATACCTATATTGAATAAGATGTTAGATGAGTTAACGCCGGCTTTGGATTTATTCCGCGGTGCGGTTATGGATGACCCGGTGATAAAGGCCAGGCTTAAGGGTATCGGGATTTTGACTAAAGAGCAGGCAATTGATTGGTGCGTCGTAGGCCCGACCGCGCGCGCATCAGGTATAAATATTGATGTCCGCCGCGATGAGCCATATGGCGTATTTGACCGGATTGATTGGAAGGTCATTTTAGAAGAGGATGGGGATATATTTGCCAAGACAGTAGTGAGGATTTTAGAATTATACGAAAGCGTAAACATTATACGGCAGTGTTTGGATAAAATACCTAAAGGCGCGATTGATGCGGATATTAAGGATATACCGGCAGGCGAGGGTATCGGCAGGGTTGAGGCACCCAGGGGAGAGTGTTTCCATTATATTAAGAGCGATGGGACAAATCGTCCGGTTAGGCATAAGATCCGCGCGCCCAGCTATATGAATGTAGCTTCGGATAAGCTAACTGCTGTAGGTGGGACTATTTCCGATGCGACGATTACCTTGGCTGCGGTTGATCCTTGTTATTGCTGCACGGAGAGGGTTGCGGTAATTAATAAGGGTGATAATAATAAGCTGATGAATGGATGGGATCTTATCAAGCTATCGCAGGAGAAGACCTTGAAACTAAAGGAGCAGTATTATGGCAGACTTAAATAGCATTAGAGAAAAAGTAAACCAAATGGCCAGCGCCGCTATGGCGATGTGGAAGTTAACTTACGACGCCTTTATTGAACATGATGTAGATTTGATTGCCAATGCCCTTGAAGAGGAAAAAATATTAAACAGGCTTGAGGACGAGATTAACTCAAGTATCTCAAGTTTAGAAAAGGCCGCCCCATCTGATGACGAGAAATTAAAGATTATGGTTTATGCGGGTATAGCCGTTGATTTTGAACTTATCGGAGATTACTGCAAGGATATTTTAGAAAGGATACAGATAAAAATAGAAGAAAAGCTCTTATTTAGCGAGGATGCGGTTCTAGAGTACAAAGACCTTTATGCTAAGACTAAAAACGCCCTTGAGGAAGTAGTGTTTGTTTTAGAAAAGGATAACCCCGCCTTGGTAAAAGAAGTATTAAGGAATGAGGAGCACATAGATAGCATGGTTGATAAGTATCGCCTGCACCATAACCAGAGATTAATTGCCGGTAAGTGCAGCCCTCTTGGCTGTAATATGTTTCTTAACATGCTGGATTTTACCGCCGCGGTTTATTACCACATTAAAAAGATTGCCCAGAGTTTGCTTAAAATAAAATGACGACGATAATACTCTCATTTTTAATATTACTACCTTTTATTTCGGGGATTGGTTTGCTATTCTTGGGGCAGCATTATGAGCTAAGGAAGAATTTAAGCCGGTTAGTATTATCACTAAGTTTATTTTTTTCGTTATTCTTAGGTTCACATTTTTCTTGGTCTTGGCAGCTTTTGCCTAAAGTTAGCTTTGCGCTTGGGTTGGGCCATCTTGCGCGCCTTGTGCTTATCTTCGCTAACCTATTTAGTTTTTTAATCTGCCTGTATTCAAAAGATTATATCAAGGGGAAAAGAGGTTGGTTTTCCTGGTTTCTCTGGCTTATCGCCTTTGCAAACCTAGAGATTCTGGCAGCAAACTTTCTTACTTTTAATCTTGCCTGGGGCGGGTCAATCGTAGTATTTTATGCCCTGTTGAGGATAGATTCAAGATTTAGCGCTAAAAAAACCTTAACTATCCTAGGGTTTTCTTATATTTGTTTTATTATCGGCTCCTGCATATATTCTTCGTTAAATGGGTCAAGCAGTATCTCTTCTGCGGCACGCATAGTTTTGGATAGGCCTATATGCTGGGCAGCGTTTCTCCTTATGCTTATAGGCGCTCTGGCTGAGCTGGGCTGCGGGCCAATGCATACTTGGATACCGACGGCAAGCGAGACTGCGCCAGTAACAGTAATGGCGGCCGTGCCGGCATCACTTGGCAGGTTGGTTGGGATGTATATACTGTCGCGCCTCTGTTTGGATTTTTTTGTGCTGAATGATTTTATAATTGCACTCTTACTTATTATCGGCAGCTTTACCATTGTCTTTGGGGTAATGCTTGCTTTAGCGCAGCATGATTTAAGAAAACTTCTTGCCTATGACGCTGTCTCTCAGACAGGTTATATGGTTTTAGGCCTTGGCACAGCAAGTGCCTTGGGGATTATTGGCGCGATATTTCATATGTTTAATAACGCGATATATCAAAGCGGATTATTTTTAGCCGGAGGCGCGGCAGAAAAACAAAAGAAGACTTTTGAATTAGATAAGTTGGGTGGGCTAGCCCGCTATATGCCGCTTACTTTTTTTGCCGGGTTAATTTTTTCGCTCTCCATCTCAGGGATTCCGCCTTTTAATGGTTTTGCCTCTAAGTGGATGATTTATCAGGGAACATTAGAGGGGATATCTTCCGCGCCTAATCTTGCCCTACGGCTTGTTTATCTTTTTGCTTTAATCTGTGCGATGTTCGGAAGCGCGCTTACCTTAGCCAGTTTTATGAAATTTATGCACGCTATATTCTTAGGCCAGGATAATAGCCAAGGTAAGGAAAAGGTTACTGAGCCTTCTCGCAATATGCTCATCCCTTTATTAATTCTTTCCGGATTTTGTATCTTGTTAGGGGTATTCTCCAATATTTTTATTAAAAAATTTATCGCTCCTTCTTTTTCATTTGTCTTTGATTATTCTGGGAGTTGGAATAGCCTCTTGGCCGCTTCATTTATAATTATATCTTTAGTATTAGGTTTTATCATTTGGAGTTCTATGCGCAATAAAAAGGTAAGGGAAGATGATTTCTTCGTCGGCGGAGAATCTAACTATGGGCGTCCCAGCTTTCCCGCTACTGAATTTTATAAGTCCATTCCTGAAATGCCGGGGTTGCGTAAGATCTACAGTTTTCTTAAAGATGAAAGATTTGACCTTTATAATATATTAACCGGTATATTTGTTTTAAGATGGTTTCGTAAGCCCAAAAAATAAGGCTCCTTACAGGGAGCTTATCAAACGAAATACTTGAGCGGCTATATTTCATCTTCTAGGCCGCGAAAGTATAAAAGATATGCATTACCCTAAACTAAGAGAGCTAAAAGAGGCAATAAAGTCACTTTTATCAGCTCCTTATACCAGCCGTTTTCCGCGCCAGCCGCATAAGCCTTATGAAAGGTTTCGCGGCAGGCCGTATTTTCACGAAGAGGATTGTATCGGCTGCGGGGCTTGTTTTGAGGTCTGTCCGGTGAAGGCTATTGATATGGAAGATAGGGTTGAAGATTCCTGTGCTAAGCGCAAATTGACTGTGCATTGGGATATATGTATATGCTGCGGCCAGTGTCAGGCAAACTGCATTACTGAAAAAGGCATAGTTTTGTCGCAGGAGTTTGATTTAGCTACTACCGAGAAAAGAGAAGATTTAAAGCAGTCTATTGAGAAAGATCTTGTTATCTGTGAATCTTGCGGTAAGCCCATTTGTCCTTGTGATCAATATGCATGGGTAGCTAAGAAACTTGGGCCTTTGACATTTTCCAACGCTTCACTATTGCTTTTTTATTTAAGAAGCGCAGGCCTAGCTATAAAAGAAAAATTTATTCCTTTAAAAGATAAGCCGTTAAATCGCTCTTCGCGCGTTAAAATCCTCTGTTCCAGCTGTCGGCGTCAGGCAGTAATTAAATCTTAAGTGGCCCCGTCCCCTAAGACTCCCAAAAACGCTTGACAAAATTTTTTTTGGGAGTAGAGTTTTCTCTCAATTCTCTCATTTTAACGCGGTCATAGACACGATCAATAATTCCGGTTTAAAGGGTTAGAAAACAAATCTTTTCTTTTAAGATAGCTTATTTGTTACGTATATCGGATTATCTAAAGCGCCTAGGATTGTAAAAGGAAGGATGTGGAAGGGGATAAGGTTACCGTTAAATATACCTCTGATGAATCAGAAAGCAAACGGCTTAATGGTTAATGGGAGGGTAGGTAAGAAAACAAAGAGTGCCTTAGCGCAATATCTAAGAGAATAATTAAGATATTAATAAATTAATTATACTGGATTTTTTAAAATAATCTGTTAAAATTAAAAAAGAATATAGAGGAGGTGAAAAAATGAAGAAAATCGTATTTATTATTCTAGCGTTCGTTATGGCAGTTTCTTTTTATGGCTGCGGTAAAAAACAGCAACCCTTAGAAGAGATGCAGCAGCCTATGTCTATGGAAACACTCACTACCATGAATACAACCGCTGCTGTACCTAGCGAGGTGAAGACAGAGGCAGCTTCTGTTTTAGGCCCGGCATCTACACAGGTTGGAAAATTAGAGCCTCTTCCTCCGGCAGGCCCTTATAAACCGACACCGGACGAAATCCAGACAGCGCTTAAGAATGCCGGTTTTTATTCCGGGGCAGTGGACGGTAAGCTCGGGCCGAATACCAAGAAGGCTATAATAGAATTTCAGAAGTCTCAAGGGTTAGCGGCAGACGGCAAGGTCGGCCTTAAGACTTGGGCAGTATTAAGCAAACACCTTAATCCTGTTACGCAAACTCCGGCTAAAAAACGCTAAACCGGCCAGCCTTAAAAACCTTCAGCAAGTTTAGATAAAAGATCCCGACATTTTTGTTGGGATTTTTTATTCGCGAGTGCTATAATAACTCCTATGTATAACTTTCCGCGCGATTTCCTCTGGGGAGCGGCAACTTCTGCTTATCAGGTTGAAGGCAATAATTCGTTTAGTGATTGGTGGAAATATGAATTAGCCGGTAAGCTGAAATACCATTCCGGCCAAGCTTGCCGTCATTATGATTTATATAATCAGGATTTCGATCTGGCCAAAGAGCTAAACCATAATTGCCACCGTCTCTCTATTGAGTGGAGCCGCATTGAACCCGAAGAGGGAAAATTTTCTTCCAATGAGTTAGAGCATTACAAAGAAGTAATTTTGGCTTTGAAAAAGCGCGGTTTAGAGCCTATAGTTACGCTGCACCATTTTACCAACCCGATATGGTTCTCAGAGTTAGGCGCTTGGGCCTTAAGGCATCCGGATAAATATTTCTTGTGTTATGTTGCTAAAGTCGTGGAGGCCTTAGGAAAAGATGTGCGTTTCTGGGTAACCATAAATGAACCCATGGTTTATCTGTATTATTCCTATCTTTTAGGCGCTTGGCCTCCGCAAGAAAAGTCTTTGGTGAAAACTAAGATAGTAATGGATAATTTACTGCGCGCGCATATCAAGGCTTATAGGTTAATCGCGGATATTTATAAGAAGAATAAATTAAATAGGCCGATGATAAGCATTGCTCAAAATATGCGGGCGTTCGTTCCCCATATACCTACTTTAAGGAATAAACTCGCGGCTTATTTGGAGGTTAAGTCTTTTAACCTTGAGTTTATAAAAAAGTCAATTCGGGCTAAAGCCTTGGATTTTCTGGGAGTCAATTATTATAGCCGCAGCCTTGTGGAATTAAAAGGTTGGGGGATTAAGAATTTTAATATGAATGTCTGCGACGGGGAACCCAGTGATCTTAAGAAAAATTCCTTGGGTTGGGATATATATCCTGAGGGACTTTATAGCGTATTGATGGCATTAAAGAGGTATAAATTACCGGTGTTTATCTTAGAGAATGGCATTTGCACTGATAATGATTCCTTGCGTTGGGATTTTATTCGGGAGCACTTGAAGCAATTAAATATGGCTATGGAGTCAGGGGTAAAAGTTTTAGGTTATGTCTATTGGTCATTGATTGATAATTATGAATGGGATAAGGGTTTTGGCCCGAGGTTCGGGCTAATCGGTATAGATTACAATACTTATAAACGCACAATCAGAGAGAGTGCAAGGAAGTTTGCTCAAGTGTGTTTGGATTGCGAGCTTTAATGGAATTAATTGATCAAGATTTAATAGTCCGGGAGTTCCCTCTATTCGCGGATTTATCTAACAGCGAATGTAAGATAATCAAAGAGCGTTCGCAATTGGCCTCTTATAAGAAGGGCGATATAATTTATGCTGAAGGTTCACCTCCCAGCGCCTTTTATTGTCTTATTTTAGGCAGGGTAGTTATTTATACTCAAGATAAGGATGGTAATAAAAATATACTTGAATACCTGCATCACGGAAAATATTTCGGGGTCATTTCTCTACTTACTAATGACGAGCATTCTGTAACCGCCCAAGCTACTAACGATTCTTCTTTCCTGGTTATCAAAAAGGAAGATTTTGATTTTGTAGTTAACAAAATCCCGCGGCTGGCTATTGATTTAAGCCGTATGCTTTCGCGCAGGTTAAAACGCAAGGATATACACGAGAAGACGATATTTGAGAGTACAGCTATAGCGGTATTTAGCTCTTATTCTCAGGCAGGAAAGACCATGTACGCGCTTAATTTAGCCTTAAGCCTGAAAAAGGAAACACGCAAATCCGTGATTATATTGGATATTTTGCCCATAGATAAAACACATAGCCTGCCGCACAGGCTGGGTATTCTGGAGCAAAAAGTTTTTGATTTATCTAAAGGCCCTGCAGATAATCCCGGACTGGCGAAAAATTTTATTGTAACAAGTAAATTTGGCGTGGCTCTTTTGTGTTTCTATTATAATCCCGAGGATGAGTTCTGCGTAAGAAGGCTGGTGGGAATCTTAAGCGGCCTGGTGAATGATTATCATTATCTTGTGCTTGATCTGCCTTCTTTAATGGACCGGGATATCTTTAGTATATTAAACCAGTCGGATATAATCCACCTTTTAAGCGGGCCAGATGACCTGGATTTAAAGAAGACCCATAATCTTATCAAAAAATTAAGAGATGAATTTAATTTTCAGGAAGACAAGATAAAAATAGTTATCAATGAATATAAGCTCTCTAAAATTACGCCTATGGAGCAGGCTCAGATTTTAGGCAGGAATATATTTGCTACGCTCCCGAGGATAGAATTTGGCTCCGGCGACAGGTTGGCCTTGGATAATCCTGATTGTGAATACGCTAAAGCGGTAAGGAGGATTTCGCGTTATATAGGCGAGTCAATGGTTGGGTTGGTGTTGGGCGTAGGCGTAGCCTATGGTTTTTGCCATATCGGGGTGCTCAAGGTAATTGAGGAGGAGAATATCCCTATAGATATTATCGCCGGCTCAAGCATAGGCGCGCTTATTGCGAGCCTGTGGGCAATAGGCAGGTCTAGCTCCGAGATTTTAGAGATTACTAGCGAATTCAGGGAGCCTAAGCATATCTGGGGATTAGTGGATTTAACTATTCCGCAGTTAGGATTTATCAAAGGGAATAAACTGCGCAGATTTTTAAAGAGACATCTTGGGGATAAGACTTTTTATGATGCGCGCCTGCCCTTAAAGGTTATTGCCAGCGATGTAAAGAGGAAGGAGCCGCGCGTTTTAGATAATGGCCTCTTAGTGGATGCGGTTATGGCCAGCTGCGCCATGCCTGGGGTATTCGCGCCTTTTAGATTTTCCCGCCAAGCGGCATTAAACGAGGGCGGGATCCCGCAAAATGCGGGAAAAGAAGACCTTCTCTTTGACGGGGGGGTGATTAGCCCTCTGCCTACGGAGCCGCTTTTTAAGATGGGAGTAAAAAAGATTATTGCGGTTAACGTTACCCCGTCGCGAGATGATATATTACGGCAGTATGAAAGAATTAAGGAAAACCTAAAACTTAATCTGACCGGTGGTTTTAAAAAGAAAAGCTGGTTTAATCTAGGAAGTTATTTTAAGAATACCTTTGGGACAAATATTCTGGATATAATCTTTAGCAGTGTTGAAATATTGCAGTCGGAAGTAGCCCAAAAGGAGGCGCAGCTTGCGGATGTGGTCTTGCATCCGGATACCTCCGGTCTCTATTGGTTAGAATTGCATAAGGCAAGGGAATTTGCTAAGCGCGGGGAAGAAGAGGCGCGCAGGAATTTAGATAAGATTTGGCAGGTTATAAACGATTAGCATTCGGCCTTCCTTGATCTCACTTATGTTCGATCAAGGATTTCGCTAGACCAAAGCATAAGGTGCTCAATCCTTGCTCGCTTATGCTCGCGAGGATTTCGCTAGATCAAAGCTTATTGTGCTCAATATTTGAGAGGCCGGTTATGCAGAAAGCATACACTCGCCCTTCCTATTGGGCGAGGTGTGTGCGCTACTGCGCAAGGGGGAGGAAAGATGAAAGGGATAAAGATATTTTTATTATTTTCAATTTTTTGTTTTTTAAGCGGTTGCTGCGGGGTAAAAGAGGTGTGCAGGGGATTTTTGGGAGTTTCTACTAAAATTTTAGAAGATACTCGCAAAGGCGCGTTAAAGAAAGATTTTAGCGGCGATTTGGAAACAACGCATAAGAAAATAAAAGATATCTTGAAGACTGAAGGCGCTTATGTTTATAGGGATGATTTAGCCCGGCACCTCATTGCTTTTTATATTTCTGAAAAGGATACAACTCCGGTAGGAGTATTTTTAAGCGAAGTGGATAAAACCAATACTCGGGTTGAGGTATCCAGTCCGTCTACCTATGGCAAAGAATTTATCGCCCGGATTGTTTTCGGCTCTTTAAGCGGCACTATAAAGCCTGGCAAAGAGAAAGGAAAAATTGATGCAAAAAAAACAAAGTTGTGGGGTAAATAATTTTATTAAAAAGTGCCACTCTACTGCTAAGCTTAAGGGCTGGTGGGATAGCCAGCGCAATGAGGGAGAGCTTATCGCTCTTATGCATTCGGAATTGTCCGAAGCGCTTGAGGCTATGCGTAATCACTTAGGGAAAGATGCCGTAGCCGAAGAATTAGCGGATTGTTGTATCCGTATATTTGATTATTGCGGGGGAATGAAGATAGATTTAGAGAAGGCCTTATTAAAGAAGATGGAGTATAATAAAACCCGGCCTTTTAAACATGGGAAAAAATTCTAACCTTGATACTTTAGGCCGCCTTAAATTACATTTGTTAGGTAAAGTAGTAATTTTGGGAATGGGCAATACCTTGCGCAGCGACGACGGGGTGGGCTCAATCTTGGTTAACCGCATTAAGGATAAAATTCCTCATTTAACCTATGATGGAAACTCAAGCCCGGAGAATTATTTGGGCAAGATAATTAAAGATAAACCGGATAATATCCTGATTATTGATGCTGTGGATTTTGGGGGTTTACCCGGTGAGTTTAGGGTTTTAGAGGGCGAGAATATTGAGACGGTTAATTTTTTTTCCACGCATAACGCTTCCATATCTTTAGCGATTAATTACCTAAAGAAAACCTTAACGCGAGTGGATATTATCATTTTGGCTATACAGCCTAAGACGATAACATTTGGGGATAATTTAAGCCCTGAGATAATTAGGACCTTGGAGAAGTTAGAAGGGTGGTTTGTCAATGGTTAAAAAACGCGATAGCTGGGGCTCTCGTTTGGGCATTATTATGGCTGTCGCCGGCTCAGCAATCGGTTTGGGGAATTTTTTAAGGTTTCCTGCTAAAGCAGCTTCCAACGGCGGCGGCGCTTTTATGATTCCCTATTTTATCTCCTTTCTTTTATTAGGGATACCTTTAATGTGGGTGGAATGGACCTTGGGCCGTTATGGCGGAGGATTCGGGCATGGCACAGCTCCGGGTATATTCCACAGCCTCTGGCAGAAAAACCGTTTTATCAAATATTTCGGGGTAATCGGTATATTCGGCCCATTAGTTATATTTATCTATTATACCTATATAGAATCCTGGACATTGGCTTATAGCTTTTTTGCTTTAACCGGTAAATACGCCGGGCTCTCTAATCTGGCAGGAATGAAAAGTTTCCTTTCAGGATTTCAGGGTTTAGAGAAAAACCAATATTTTAACGGATTAGGGCAGGCATATTTATTTTTTCTAATTACCTTTATTTTAAATATCGCGGTAATTTATTACGGCATAAAAGGCGGCATAGAAAAGCTTTGCAAATGGGCGATGCCGCTTCTGTTTATCTTTGGCCTGATCTTAATGTTCAGGGTTTTTACTTTAGGGACACCGGATATTCTTAAGCCGGGGTGGAATGTCTTAAACGGCTTCGGATTCTTGTGGAACCCGGATTTCTCAGCCTTAAAGTCAGCCAAAGTCTGGCTTGAGGCAGCGGGCCAGATATTTTTTACCTTAAGTGTAGGTATAGGCGTGATCCTTACTTACGCAAGCTACTTATCTAAGGGCGATGATGTGGTTCTTTCCGGCTTAACCGCAGCCAGCACTAATGAAGTTGCCGAGGTTATTTTAGGCGCAAGCATTATTATACCGGCGGCGTTTGTATTTTTCGGGCCGTCTGATATACAGTCAATCGCCCGTTCCGGGGTATTTAATTTAGGTTTTGTTACTATGCCTTTAGTCTTAAATAAGCTTCCTCTGGCAGCGATACTGGGATTTTGCTGGTTTTTCTTATTGTTTTTAGCCGGTATAACTTCGTCAGTATCTTTGGCCCAGCCCGTGGTAGCTTTCTTAGAGGATGAATTTGATGTAATCCGTAAGAAGGCAGTCTCAATTTTTGGCGTTATCTCTTTTATTCTTTGCCAGCCGGCAATATTCTTTTTAGGCCGGGGTGTGGTTGATGAATTAGATTTTTGGGGCGGCACATTCTTTTTAGTGGTATTTGCTACAATAGAGGTCATCATTTTTGCCTGGATTTTCGGGATGGAGCGCGCTTGGGATGAGATACATAAAGGCGCGGATATGAGGGTGCCGAAAGTCTATAAATTTATTATTAAATATATTACTCCTTTATTTTTATTCTTTATTTTGGGGATGTGGTTTAAACAGGAATGGCTTCCTATAATTTTAATGAAGAATGCCTCTTCTGGCGATCGCCCATTTGTGTTAGGGACGCGTTTGGGCCTGCTAATTATCTTTTTGATTTTAGCCCTTTTGGTTAAAATAGCATGGAAGAGAAAGAAGGCCTTAATGGAGAAGATTAGATGAGAATCAGCGGGTGGTTTTTGTTATTTATCTCTTGGAGTTTAATTTTAGGACTTACTGTTTTTTGTTTCTACAGGGTTTTCTCCAAGAAAGAGCTCAAGTGACCTACTTAGCAAACCTACTTACTATTTTAAGCCTTTTTTGCGGTTTTGCCTCGGTTATTTTGTCGCTGGAGGGCCATTTTACATTCTCTGCCTTGGTGATAATACTATCGGTTATCTTTGATGGTTTAGACGGCCAAGTGGCGCGTAAAAGTAAAAGCTCAAGTGATTTTGACAAAGAACTGGATTCTTTGGTAGATGTAGTATCTTTTGGCATAGCCCCGGCCTTGCTCGGTTATATTTTTATCTATGATAATTTTCATTTTTCGGCGGCGGTGGCGTTATTTATATACCTCTTGTGCGCGGTAATACGGCTGGCAAAATATAACACTACTCCGCAAGAGGCAGGGCATAATTATTTTACCGGATTACCTATAACCGTAAGCGGAGGCATGCTCGCTTCTTTTGTCCTGATATATAGAAAAGCAATGTTTCTTAAATTTATTCCCGTTCTTTTTATTTCTTTGGTTTTATTATTAGCTTCGTTAATGGTTTCGGCCGCGCGTTTTCCGAATTTAGATGGGCTTAGACAATTCTTAGGGAAAAGGCTAAAGGTTACAATGTTGTCTCTATTTCTTATTTTGAGTTTAGCGCTATATCTGGATAAGGCAGGCTTGGCGCTGTTCCTTATTTTTTTAACCTACTTGATTTTTTCACCATTTGTGGTAAAAAGATTAGATAGCATTTAGAGTTCATCTCGCCGGGGTAGCTCAGTGGTAGAGCGGCGGCCTGAAAAGCCGCGCGTGGGGAGTCCGATTCTCCCCTCCGGCAATTTTATAAAAGTAAGTAAATAAAATGAAGAGAAATAGGCTTCTGGCTATCCAAATGCGCAGGCAAGGGAAGACCTATAATGAAATAAATAGTTCGCTAGGTATTCCCAAAAGCACCTTAAGTGGTTGGTTTGATGGTTTAGAAATCCCCCCGATAATTAAAAGGCGCCTATGGACTAATAATCAGAGGAAATGGGCGGAAAACATAACCAGTTATAATAAAAAACGAGCAGTAGATGTTTTTAATAGAAATAATGAAACTCAGAAAAGAATATCTAAAGAAATAGGTAGGCTTACAAAGCGAGAACTTGTGCTTATCGGGACTGCTCTTTATTGGGCGGAAGGCAATAAGAAGGATAGATGGAGAATCAGATTTAGTAATTCCGACCCAGCAATTATTGCACTTATAATGAAATTTTTTAGAGAAGTATGTAATGTCAAAGAAGATAAATTCATCGCTGAGATTAATATTCATCCAAATACCTCTAAAGAAAAAGCAAAGATATTTTGGTCTAAAATCTTAAGTATTCATCAGGGTCAGTTTAGGAAAACTGTAGTTGCTGTGAGCAAAAGTAGTAAATTAAAACGCCCTATTAACACATTGCCTTACGGTACTCTACAAATTAATATATCCGATATTAATTTAGTCAATCGTATCAGAGGTTGGATTCTTGGGTTAGCTAAACTAGTCGAAATAAAAGCGAGGTCGGGATAAGGGGCTGATTTCTTCCTCGGCATAAATGAGGCCATAACTTACGGAAGCACGAAGTGCGACGTAAGTTATATGGCCGAATTTATCCTGCCGAATACGCCAAAATTATGGAACAGAATTTTGGCGTAGCTTATGAGGCAGGACCTACTAACAAAAGAGAGGGGTAGATTCAAATTGCTAACGCAACACTTCACAGAATTTTTCATGAGGTGTATAAAAACAAAGTGTTTTCCGCGGTCTATCGTTTAATTCGTCTT
>PEYI01000034.1 GCA_002774445.1 Candidatus Omnitrophica bacterium CG08_land_8_20_14_0_20_41_16
GGTTAGACTAAGAAAGAGCTTAACTTGGCACGCATCTGTGTAATCTGCCTTTAGAATCTGTGTAATCATTAGTAAGTATTATAGGATGTCTTTAGTTTTGGTTTAGCGCACCTTGCCATAAAAGGCACCTTTGCCAATCGGATGGCAAAGTGCGCCTCTTGTGAGGCGATTGGCAAGTGCGCACTTACTGTGCGAAATTTAATGAGCGCTTAACTTACGAACACGTTAGCGTGAGTAAGTTAATGCGCGAATTAATCCTTGGTGCCGTAGGCAACAAGGACCTTTAGCCTTACGAAGCGGGACCTGTCCCCCTTTTTGCCTCTAAGATAAAGTTTCTTATCTTCTTATGATCCTTTTTACCCGGCTTAGCTTCAACCGAGCTAGAGGCATCTACCCAATCCGGCTTAATCCGCTTTAAGGCATACCTTACATTACGATTATCCAGCCCTCCGGATAAGAAAACCGGACGTTTTATTTTACCCGCTTTATTCAATAAATTCCAGTCAAACTTTTTTCCTGTCCCCCCTATCTTCGAAGCTACAAAAGTATCGAATAGATAGGCAAAGGTTTTATACTCTTCCAATTGCCTTAATTCTAACTTTTTGCCAACCCTAAAAGCCTTAATAATTTTGTAGCCCTTGAACTTAGAACAAAATTTTGGCGATTCGCTGCCGTGAAACTGCAGCATATCCAAAGCGCACGCCTTAGCAATCTTCTTAATCTTATTTTCTTTTTCGTTGACAAACACTCCTACCCTAAGTATTTCTTTAGGCAGAATGCGCGATATATTTCTCGCCTTAATCGGATCAATATAGCGCGGGCTCTTATTATAGAATACGAATCCTATGGCATCCGCTCCGTTAAAAAACGCAGCTAAGGCATCCTCCAGATTGGTAATCCCGCAAATCTTTACTTTTACCATCCCATTACCTCTTCTACTTTCTTCTTTATATCTAAAGCCTGCATAAAAGCTGTACCGATTAAAACCGCGCTTACCCCTAGAATTTTTAAGAATAATACGTCCTGCGCTGTCTCAATTCCGCTTTCTACCACCACTGTTTTATCTTTGGGGATAAGCGGAAATAACTTTTCCACGGCCTTAGGGTCAACCTCTAAAGTATGCAGGTCGCGATTATTAATTCCGATAAGCGATACGCATTCCAATTTTAATACTTTTTTTAGCTCCTTCTCATTATGCACCTCAACCAAAGAATCCATACCCAATCCCGAGGCTAATGTTGAAAACTGCCTTATCTCTTCCTGAGTAAGTAACCCCGCGATTAGGAGCACCGCATCCGCTCCGTAAAAACGCGACTCATAAATCTGATACGGTTCTAAAATAAAGTCTTTTCTTAAAATAGGAGCTGTGGTTAAATTTTTTACCTCATTAATATAAGTTAGATTGCCTAAAAAGAAATCCTCCTCTGTTAAAACCGAGACCGCCTGAACCTCTGCCTCCTGATAAGCTTGGGCAATTTCCCTATGATTGAAGGCCTGCCGGATAACCCCTCGCGAGGGAGACGCTTGCTTAATTTCCGCGATAAGCGAAATCTGGCGCGGTTTACTGATTGCCTCAATAAACCGGCGGCTAGGAGGCAAGCCGTCAACCTTTGACCTTAACTCTTCTTCGGGCAATTGCTGCTTAGCTAAAGCGAGCCTTTCTTTCTTCTTAATTATGATTTCCTTTAAGGTGTCCGTCCTCTTCACTTAGAATACTCCTTCAATAGCTCCAGCTTTTTTAATGCCGCCCCGCTATCTATTGATTCCTTTGCCAGCCCTATCCCCTCTCCTATGGACTTAGCTTTATCCGCGGTATATATGGCGCAACCGGAATTCAGCAAAACTATATCCCGCTTAAAGCCGTCTTTACCGTTTAAGATATCCCGGGCGATCCGGACATTATCCGCGAGGCTTCCGCCTGATAAATCATTTATCTGGCCGCGCTTAAAACCAAAATCTTCCGGAGCGATTTGGTAATCACTAAACTTGCCGTGATTAACCTCGGAGACAATGGTTTTTTCCGTAGTAGTCACCTCATCTAAACCGTCTTGACCATGCACGACCAGAACATGTTTCGTGCCTAAATTATATAAAACACGGGCCAAGACAGGCGGCCACTGTGCGCTATAAACCCCGATAAGCTGGTTCGTTACCCGGGCAGGGTTAATCAGGGGGCCTAAAATATTAAACATTGTCTTATGGCCGATCTCTTTACGCGCAGGCATAACATACTTCATCGCCGGATGAAGATTAGGAGCGAATAAAAAAGCGATTCCGATTTCTTCTAAGCATTTCTTTATTTTCTCCTTATCCATATTTATATTTACACCTAATGCCTCCAATATATCCGCGCTCCCGCACTTGCTTGAAACAGAACGGTTCCCGTGCTTGGCCACACAAACGCCTGCCCCGCTGGCAACAAAGGCAGTAATGGTAGAAATATTAAACGTGCCTTTCCTATCTCCGCCGGTGCCGCAGGTATCCAATATATTAGGGCAATCCACGATAATAGGGTCAACTATTTGAAGCATTGCCTCTACTGCCGCGGTCAACTCTTCAACTGTCTCGCCTTTATCGTTTAAGAGGGTGAGGAACTCAACGATATCCGCGGTGCCGGTTACCCCGCCTAAGATGCCTAACATTGCCCCCCGCATTTCTTCCTTGTTTAAATCTTTTTTCTGGGCAAGTTTTTTTATTGCTTCTTTAATCAGCATACTTCAAGAAAATTCCTCAGCCCTAAAGGGCTTCGTCATAACCTTTCTTGTCCAAAGGAGCTCCGCCCCTATGGCGCTCGCCTTCGGCTCGCTGTTACCCCTCGGAAGGGTTGCCTGCAACCCTTCCGAACCATCCCCAGCAGTATAGGAAAGTATTTTATACTTTCCTATACTGTAAGAAAATTATTCAAAATATCCTTGCCTGAACGCGTAAGAACAGATTCCGGATGAAACTGCACTCCCCAGAGAGGATAATTCTTATGCCTTAAGCCCATAATTTCTTTTTCTTTAGTCTGGGCGGTTATTTCAAAACAAAACGGTAGACTCTCCCTCTCTACCAAGAGCGAATGATAACGTGTGGCTAAGAAAGGATTAGGGATATTGCGGAATATTTCCTTTTTATTGTGATAGATTAGCGAGGTTTTGCCGTGCATAAGTTTCCTCGCCCTGACAATTTTACCCCCATAGACATATCCGATTGCCTGATGTCCTAAGCAAACTCCAAGAATCGGGATCTTCCCACTAAATTCCTTAATTAGTTCACAGGAGATTCCGGCATCTTCAGGACGGCCGGGGCCGGGCGAAATAACTATTCTTTTCGGCTTGAGCCTCATTATATCTTGAATGGTTATTTTATCGTTGCGGAATACTTCAACCTTCTGGCCTAGTTCCCCTAAATACTGCACTAAATTATAAGTAAAAGAGTCGTAATTATCAATCATTAGTATCATTCTTTTTCTCTCCAAATCTTAGCGCCTAATTTCCCTAACTTTTCCTCAATGTTTTCATAACCCCGTTCAAGATGGTATATTCTTGATATTGATGTCTTTCCACGGGCAGCTAATCCTGCCAAGAGAAGCGAAGCTGAAGCGCGTAAATCTGAAGCCATAACCGGAGCCCCGGATAACGCTTTAACACCCTCAACAATAGCATGAGGGCCTTCACGCTGGATATGCGCGCCCATACGGTTGAGCTCAGAGACATGCATAAACCTGTCCGGATAAATCTTTTCGGTAATTATAGTTATGCCGGGAGTAATACTCATCAAGCTCATCATCTGCGCCTGCATATCCGTAGGAAATCCCGGATAAGGAAGTGTCGTAATATTTACGGCGTTAAGCGGCTTCCTATAACGCATATGAATAGAATTATTCGATTTAACTATATTAGCGCCCGCCTCCTCTAATTTATCAATTAAAACGCCTAAATGCCGGGGCAAAACATTTTTAATAAGAATATCACCTTTGGTAATTAAGGCAGCCAGCATCATTGTCCCTGCCTCAATCCTATCCGGGATAATGGTGTGCACTACGCCGTGCAAATGCCCTACTCCTTCTATTTCTATAATAGGAGTGCCCTGGCCATTAATCTTAGCGCCCATCTTAATCAGAAATTCTGCCAGATCTACTACTTCAGGCTCGCATGCAGCAGCCTCAATTATAGTATGGCCATTAGCTAAAACAGCAGCCATCATCACATTATCCGTGGCTAATACCGAAGATCCGTAAACCCCTCCCAGGTAAATATATGCGCCTTTTAATTTATCCGCCTTAGCCAACACATACCCGGATTCAATACTGATATCCGCCCCCAATGCCCTTACCCCTTTTAAATGCAAGTCCACCGGGCGCACGCCGATAACGCAGCCTCCGGGAAGAGAAACTTTTGCCTTTTTTAGTTTACCTAAAAGCGGGCCTAAAACGCAAAAAGACGCGCGCATAGTAGAAACTAATTTATAATCCGCAACGTAATTTGTATTTTTAAGGGCAGTTACCGTTACTATCCCCTTATCAAATTCAACGCCCTTGCCTAAAGAACGCAATATTTTAATCATGGTGTTAGTATCGCGCAAATCCGGCACACCCTTAATAACGCAGGCATCGTCAGTAAGCAATGACGCGGCCATAATCGGCAAGACCGCGTTCTTGGCGCCCGAAATAGTTACTTCCCCTTTGAGTTTTACTCCGCCTTCAATAACTAATTTATTCATTCCTTTCTACCTCTTTTCGCTGTAATTACCCTGTCTATGTTGTTATAATCTTTGACTATTTCTAATATCTTAAAATTTCCTGATTCTCGAAAAATATCTCCTATCGCCTGCGCTTGGCCAAAACCAATTTCCATAATCAAGATTCCGTTATCTCTTAAATAATCCGGCGCCTCTTTAATTATTCTCCTATAAAACCCTAACCCATCCTTGCCTCCGTCTAAGGCAATACGTGGTTCGTATTTTATTTCAGGTTGTAGATTATCAATTTCGCCGGCAGCGATGTAGGGAGGATTACATACGCATATGGCATATCGCATATCGCATATCGCTAAAGATTCAAATAAATCACTTCTTAAGAATACTATCTTATCCTCAACATTATTAAACTTTGCATTTTCTTTTGCGGTTTCTAGCGCCTTATCTGAAATATCTGTAGCAGTTATACTGGCTTCAGGCAAAAATTTTGCTAACGATATTGCAATACATCCCGACCCGGTACCTATATCCAAAATTCTTAACTTGCGAACTTGCGAACTTGCAGGCCAGAGGGCCGTGGTTTGGCCTCCTTTGGCCAAAGCCACGAACTTGCGAACAATTTTTATTGCCGTCTCAACCAATATTTCCGTCTCAGGCCTGGGTATCAACACATCTTTATTCACTTTAAATTCCAAACCCATAAATTCCGTCTTACCTAAAATATATTGTATAGGTTCGCCTTTTATCCTTCTTTTTAACGCGGTAGAAACAAAAGCAGCCTGCCTGGAATTTAACGATCCCCTCTTATTAAAATATAGGGCCGCCCTGTCGCATCCTAAGGCCTGAGTAAATAATAGCTCAGCTTCATTCATCCCGCTCTTCCTCCCATATTCAACTATACTTTACCCCCCCATCTTTCGCTGCTTTAATAAGCGCATCGGAAATTTCATCAAATTCCCCCTCAAGTACATCCTCAAGCCGATGGGTAGTAAAATTTATACGGTGGTCAGTAATACGCCTATCCGGAAAATTATAAGTACGTATCTTTTCACTGCGGTCGCCTGAACCAATCTGAGATTTTCTTTCTTGGGATAATTTCTTTGATTCTGCCTCTTTTTTTGCATCTAAAAGTTTAGCCCGTAAGATTCTCATCGCTTTCTTTTTATTTTTTAACTGCGAGCGTTCATCTTGGCAAACAACTACTACACCCGTAGGCAGATGCGTGACCCTTACCGCAGAATCTGTTTTTTGCATATGCTGGCCTCCGGGGCCGCTGGAACGATAAGTATCTATCCTTAAATCTGCCGGCTGGATTATTAAATCTACCTCCTCAGGCTCTACCAATATCGCAACCGTAGCGGTTGAGGTATGAATTCTCCCCTGCGCTTCAGTTGTAGGAACACGCTGCACGCGATGCACTCCGCTCTCAAGCTTAAGCCTTTTGTAAACTGCCTTACCCTTCACCGCAAAAGATACTTCCTTAAAACCGCCGGATTCATTAGTAACCGCTGACATAAATTCTACTGTCCAACCTTTACGCGCGGCATACTTAGTATACATTCGGTAAAGGTCCGCGGCAAATAAGCCCGCCTCATCTCCTCCTGTCCCCTGCCGGATCTCTACAATAATATCCCGGTCAGCATCCTTATCTTCCTCAGTAAGGGCTGCCTTTATTTTTTCTTCCACTTCTCTTTGCTTTACCTTGAGCCCCTTAAGCTCTTCCTTGGCCAAATTGAGGAATTCAGGGTCGTGTTTTTCTTTGAGCATGGCTTCCATACTTTCAGATTCTTTTAATATTTTTTTATATTCCCGGTATAAAGAAACTGGTTCCTTAATCTCTGAAAGCTCTTTGGCCAATTTGTTGGATTTCTCCCGGTCGGAGAAAACCTCAGGAGAGCTTAAAAGTTGCTCCAGCTCGTTATAACGAGATTCTAATTTTTTCAGTTGTTCAAACATAACATGTTAGGGACAGCCCTTTTTCTTTTACCGATTACGAATTACGGAATTTTCCGTA
Organism: Candidatus Omnitrophica bacterium CG08_land_8_20_14_0_20_41_16; assembly: GCA_002774445.1. Lineage (GTDB taxonomy): Bacteria > Omnitrophota > Gorgyraeia > Gygaellales > Profunditerraquicolaceae > Sherwoodlollariibacterium > Sherwoodlollariibacterium unditelluris. The sequence goes on from PEYI01000034.1 coordinate 6,695, forward strand.
TTTCTTCATAAACTTATCCACGCGCCCGGCAGAATCCACAAACTTCTGTTTTCCCGTAAAAAACGGATGGCACTTAGAACAAATCTCAACCCTAATATTGGAGCGAGTTGAGCGGGTGTGAATTGTCTCTCCGCAAGCGCAGACTATAGTGCTATCTTTATAGTTTGGGTGTATTTTGTCTTTCATTTTTATCTCCTGGCATAATCTTCACCTTAGATATCCTAAGGTGAACTGGTTAATAATATGTTAGATACCAACCACTCGCACCACGGGGGCGCGAAGCCTGCAACGCACAGCTAAAATTATTGGTTCATGCTATTCAAAAACTCTTCATTATTCTTAGTCTTGCTAAGCTTCTCAATTAAAAGCTCCATTGCCTCAACATTGCCTAATTCATTAAGCACCTTCCTTAAAATCCAGATTTTCTGCAACACATCCGGCTTAACCAAGAGCTCTTCGTGACGGGTATTTGAACGTTTAATATCAATTGCCGGATAGATCCTTCGCTGAAATAAGTTTCTATCAAGCTGCATCTCCATATTACCTGTACCCTTAAATTCCTCAAAGATAACTTCATCCATCCGGCTTCCGGTATCTACGAGCGCAGTAGCGATAACCGTTAAACTCCCCCCTTCCTCAACCGCGCGCGCCGAGCCAAAAAATCTTTTAGGTTTCTGCAAGGCGTTAGAATCAACGCCACCTGAAAGAACCTTACCGCTATGCGGAACAACCGAATTGTAGGCGCGGGCTAGACGCGTAATACTATCCAATAAAATCACTACATCGCGCTTATGCTCAACTAACCTCTTTGCCTTCTCCAATACAATCTCCGCTACCTGCACATGCCTTTCCGGCGGCTCATCAAATGTAGAAGAGATAACTTCACCCTTAACATGCCGCTGCATATCCGTAACTTCTTCCGGGCGTTCGTCAATCAAAAGGACAATTAAGATTACATCCGGATTATTCGTAGTTATAGCATTGGCGATTTTCTGTAAGATTACGGTTTTCCCGCTGTAAGGCTGGGCAACAATTAAACCGCGCTGTCCTTTACCTATGGGGGCAAGCAGATTCATAATCCTCATAGATATCTCATTCGGCTTAGTTTCAAGCCCAAAGGCATCACGGGGATAAACCGGAGTAAGATTATCAAAGAGGACTTTTTCCTTGGCCTCTTCCGGATTCTCAAAGTTTACCGCCTCAATTTTAAGTAAGGCAAAATATTTTTCTCCCTCTTTGGGCGGACGGATTTGCCCGGAAACAGTATCCCCTGTCCTTAACTCAAACTTTCTTATCTGCGAAGGGGATATATATATATCATCAGGGCAAGGCAGGTAATTATAATTCGGGCTTCTTAAAAAACCAAAACCTTCGGGGAGAATTTCTAAAACTCCCTCTCCGAACATAAGCCCCTCTTTTTCCGCCTGAGCCTGTAGGATTTTAAAAATTAAATCCTGTTTCCTTAAGCCGCTTGTGCCATTAGCATTAAGCTCTTTAGCCAATTTATTCAGTTCAGTTATCTTCATATCTTTCAAACTCTTAATCTCTAATCTCTCCACCTATCCTCCTTTTTCACTATTTTTTAGGAATTGAAAAATTGATCCCGAGCGCCGCCTACCTGCTTCTAGGCGCGAGGGATTTCCATATTTTTTTTACCTGCTTTTTAGTATCACTAACCGCTCCGCTATTATCTATAATAAAATTCGCGAAACGTGACTTTATGTTTTGCGAAATCTGAGCGTTTATCCTTTTTAAGATATCCGGCCTTTTTAAGGACGCCTTCTTCATTAACCTCCTGATTAATTCATCCCTATCTATTATTACCACAATCAAATCATCCACCATCTTTTTTAACCCAGCCTCCAGCAACAAAGGCGCGTCTAAGACAATCACCTTTGCCTCTGATTTTCTAATACTCTCCTTGATATCACTAATTACCTTAGGATGTATAATGCTATTCAACTTCTTAAGCAATCTACGATTACCAAATACCAGCCTTCCTAATTTATGGCGATTAATCTTACGACGCGCCTTAAAGATTATGCCCTTACCAAAAGAGCTAACTATTCTTTTATAGGATTTAGCCCCGGGCAGAAGGCATCTATGCGCTATTTTATCCGCATCAATAATCTTTGCGCCATAAGACTTAAAAATGCGGGATACCGTACTCTTACCGCTGCCAAAAATCCCGGTTACGCCAATAATCAGCTTCTTATACTTTCGCGGCCTAGAATTGAGCACCTTATGCTTCTGTCTAGCAAAATCCTTGGTCGAACGATAGTGAGACCAAGGAGATAAAATATGGCCGCTCAAGTATTTCATTTGAGAAACCTCGGGCTTTAGCCCGAAGAGAGGAGCTTCATTTTTCTTTTGCCTTTGCATAAAGTCCTAAATACTTTTTGGCGGATGTGCCCCATGAAAAATTGCATTTCATTGCCCGCAATACTAAACTATCCCATTTCTTCTTATCAGAGAAACCTGCGATTGCGCGATTAATCGTTTTAACCAAACTAATCTTGTTATAAGAATTAAAAACAAAGCCGTTAGTGGAATTTACAGTATCCGCCAGCCCCCCGGTCCTAAAAACAAGCGGTATGGCCCCGTACCTTAAGGCTATTAGCTGGCCAAGCCCGCAAGGCTCATACTTAGAGGGCATAAGGAAAATATCAGAGCCGGCATAAATCTTATGCGCTAAGGAATCGTCAAACTTAAGATGCAAGGATATTGATTTAGGATATTTCTTTACCACCTCTTCAAGAATCTGGTGGTATTTTAAATCTCCTGTCCCTAAGATTACCATCTGGATACCCATCTTGCATATCTCATCAATACCCTCGGCCAAAATATCAAACCCTTTAGCCTCTACCAACCTTGACACAATCCCAACCAAAGGCACATCTTTGGCTTTAGGAAAATTACATAGCGCCTGAAGGCTTTCCTTATTTTTAGCCTTCCCGCCTGGCTTTAAGACAGAAAAGTTTTTAGTGATAAATTCATCGGTTTGGGGATTCCAGATATCATAATCCAGACCGTTTAATATCCCAAAAACGGAATTATGGCGTTTCGTTAATACGCCCTCAAGGCCAAAACCGAATTCCTTAGTCTCTATCTCTTTGGCGTAGGTAGGGCTTACGGTATTAATAACGTCAGAAAACACCATCCCGCCTTTTAAAATATTAATCTTGCCGTAAAACTCCAAGCCTTCCATATCAAATAAATTCCAGTCAAGCCCTAGCTTTAAGAATTCTTCTTTTAAGAAAAGCCCCTGATACCCGATATTGTGTATGGTCAAGACCGTGCGCGTATCCTTATAGAATCGGTCAAAAGCATAAATAGTCTTTAAATATACCGGAACTAATGAAGACTGCCAGTCATGACAATGAATAATATCCGGCTGAAAATTTATCTCCTTTAACAAACGCAGCGAACTGCGGCAATAATAAACAAACCGGTCTAAGTTATCTTTATGGTCGCCGTTCTTATCGCCGTATAAGCCGTCGCGGTTAAAATACTCGTCCTTCTCAATAAAATAAACCTTTATATTATTGCCGATGATTGAATAAGAAATATCAGAATTCAATTTTTTAAGGTTAAATTTTACACTGTCTACTGTTTTATAGCGCGGCATTATAATAATAACTTCCTGTTTTTCTTTTTCTAAGGCTAGAGACAATGCCCCGGCTACATCCGCCAAACCTCCGGTCTTAGCAAAAGGAACCACTTCAGATGCGCACATTACTATCTTCATATTTCCTCCACCCCGCGCCTATGCACAGGTGCGGGATCCATTTCTAACCAATTCTTTCCTATTTTTATATCCACTTTAACCGGCACGTCAAGCTTTAAAACATTCTCCATCCTCTCCCGCGCCAAGTTAACTAAAATAGAGAGCTCTTCCTTGGGCAAATCAAATAATAATTCGTCGTGAATCTGCAAGACCATCTCTGATTTTAAGCCCCTCTCTTTGATCTCTTTGTAAATATTAATCATGGCCAACTTAATCAGATCAGCGGCTGACCCCTGAATAGGCGTATTTACCGCCTGACGCTGGGCAAATTGCCGTATTGCCATATTCTCACTCTTAATTTCAGGTATATACCTTCTCCTGCCTAATATAGTAGTAACAAAACCATCCTTTTGGGCTTTTCTTATCTCATCTTCAATATAATCCTTAACCTTAGGGTAGTGCGAGAAATACGCTTCAATAAAAGCCTGCGCCTTATCAAGTGGTATATTCAAATCCCGGCTTAGGCCATAAGACGTAAGGCCATAGACAATGCCAAAGTTTACTCTTTTAGCGGTATCGCGCATCTCATCACTAACCTCTTTCTCTTCTATCCCGTAGATAAGGCTAGCAGTAGCCTTATGTATATCACGGTCAGCCTTAAATTCAGAGATGAGGTTTTCATCTTTAGATAAATGCGCCAGTATTCTTAACTCTATCTGCGAATAATCACAGGAGATAAGCAGATTTTCCTTGCTAGAGGCAATTATCGCCCGCCTAATATTGCTTCCAATATCGGTTTTAACGGGGATGTTCTGCAGATTGGGGTTACTGGAACTAAGCCTTCCGGTTTCCGTAGCGCACTGGTTAAAAGAAGTGTGCACCTTACCCGTTTTGCTGTCAACTAATTGAGGTAAGGCATCAACATAGGTTGTCTTTAATTTAGCGAGTCGGCGGTATTCTAATAATAACGCCGGAAGCTTATGTTTAGTTGCTAATCTATTTAAAACCTCTTCGTCTGTAGAAGGGCCGGTCTTAGTTTTCTTAACTACCGGAAGCTTCAAGTTATCAAATAAAACCACCCTTAATTGTTTTGGAGAATTAATATTAAATTCCGAGCCGCTTAAATCATAGATTGCCCGGGTTAATTTATTAAGCCTTTTTTCTAAATCTTGCGAAAGAGACAACAATAATTTTAAGTCTAGATTTACCCCGCAAAGTTCCATTTCCGATAGAACATTAGCCAGCGGCATCTCGATATCAGTGAATAATTTAAATAGGGACTTCGTCTTCAGCTCACCCTCTAATTTTGGCTTTAATTCTTTAATCAAACTTAAGGCCTCTTGAGCATTTCTGGCATTACCTTGGGGGGCCTTATCCAGATATTTTAAGGCGAGGCTATCTAAGCTATATTCAGGCTGAGAAGGATTTAAGAGATACGCGGCAATCATTGTATCAAAATATAGGCCCTCCATAAGCACACCATTCTTGGCTAACATAATTTTCATCTTTTTTAAACCATGGCCAACCTTCTTGATTTGACAATCCGACAAAATATGCTTAAAATTCGCCTCAATCTTATCTGGATGAAAAATTTTACCTTTAGAATAGAAGACAAGATTATCCCAGCTATCCGCGCATATAAATAATTCTTCATTAGCTTCAAATATTCCGGATAAATCCCTATCCCGGCAGCCTTCTACCTCTATATTAGGACGATTGCCTTTTTCTAATTTTAAATCTGCCATGAACTTTTTAAACTCAAGGCGCTTGAATAAACTTGCCAGCTTAACTAAATCCGGACTACCTATCTTAAGGCATTTTAAATCAAAACCGATATCCATATCCTCCGCTAAAACTATTAGTTCCTTATTTAATCTTATCTTGTCCTCATTTTCCTTTACTGCCTGCCTTAGTTTTTCTTTTTCTATTTTATCCACATCTTCCAATAAATTAACTACCGAGCCAAACTCCCGAATCAACCCAACCGCAGTCTTCTTTCCGATTCCGGGGATCCCGGGAATATTATCCGCGCTATCCCCCATAAGGCTTAAGACATCCACCACCTGATTAGGCTTAACCCCGAAACGCTCAACTACCATATTTTCATCATAGGTTATGCCGGTATCTTTATAGGGGCTAAATACCTCAACACCGTCACTCACCAATTGCAATATATCTTTATCGGAACTTACGATAGTTACAGGCATCTTTAAGGCCTTAGCCCGCTTAGTGAAAGTTGCAATAACATCATCTGCTTCAAAACCTTCTTTTTCTGCGATTAAAAATCCGTACGCGGCGACTATCTCTTTAATCAGCGGAATTTGGAGAGATAGATCATCCGGCATCGGCGGACGCTGAACCTTATACTCGGCGAACTTCTTAGACCTGAAAGTATTCCGGGAAACATCAAAACAAACAGCCAGATATCCGGGTTTATTTTCTTTAATGATTTTATTTAAAATATTCAAGAAGCCATAAATAGCTCCGGTAGGCTGGCCGAAAGAAGTGCTTAAGCCGCGAACCGCATAAAATGCCCGGTAGCAGAAAGCCGTAGCGTCTAGTAGATATAATCTCTTGCTATCCATGCATAAGGAAATTGGAGATCAATTTTGGTAGGGAGCTTTTAAAGTGGTTTCTATCGTGATAATGCCCTGTGCTGAGTCCTCTCGATAAAATCCTCTATATCCTTGTTATCCGGATCCAGATTCTGGGCATCCAATGCTTCTTTTACGGCAGTGGCGTAATCCTCTTTATTGTAACTATCCTTAGCTCTCTTAAAATGTTTACGGGCAAACATCTTATCATCATGCCATAATATATATTTTTCGTTAGCAAGATCTTTCATTAAGTTTACTACTTCTTTTTCCCGGGTCTCCTGAGCCGGCCGGGGAGATAAACTTAAAGTTATATCTTGTAATCGCTGCCTTGCCTTTTGAGTCCAAGGGTCATTAAAATCTCCCAGTTCAGCCCTTTTCTTCCAGCAATAGGCAGCCTTGCTTAATTCGCGCTTATTCTCATAGAACAATGCCAGATTGGTATAAGTACTAAGATAGTAGGGGTCAATTTTTAAGGCCTTGATATAGCTCTCCTCTGCCCGAGTATCCATCTCTTTGGCTTCGTAAATCACCCCTAAATCATTGTAAGCAACAGCATAGCTAGAGTCAAGCTCTACGGCCTTTTGATACAACTTCATCGCCGAATCCAAATCACCGATATCCTGCGCTTTCATCCCTTCGTTACGATAGTCCCGGGCCTGCATCTCTAGGGCAGTTAATTCCTGCTGCTTGTCTTTATTAACCGCATCTTGCGCAAAAACAGGGTAACTAGCGAAAATGAGTATCCCGACTAAAATTAAGATTATTTTCTTCAAGGCTATCTTGAGGATTAGGGTTGGCATGTATTATTTTTATTATTATATACTCTAAACGCAAGACGTCAAGAGAAAAATTGGGTGTTGTTGGGAATGATACCATAGATCGTTACCCCCTCCCCTATGAAGGAAAGTTAACGAAGCTTCTTTGTATAAGTAAAGAGGTTTTTAAGAATTTA
>PEYI01000051.1 GCA_002774445.1 Candidatus Omnitrophica bacterium CG08_land_8_20_14_0_20_41_16
AAAACCTCACGCACGGTTTGATGAGGGGGCGGTGGAAACACAATTCGGCTGTGCGCCACTGCTCTACTCTACTAAATCTCGACGAGAAAATTTGTGTAATCTTTTAAAAATCTGTGTAATCAACAGCCCTGAACGATTTTTGTGAAGGGCTGGAATAGTAAATAAAGGAGAAAGTGCGGGGTGAAAAAGTTAGGGTTAATTTTTAAGGAGGCATCGGGAAACCGCATCAAAGGGACTTTAAAGAAATCCGATGCTGTCTTTATCGTTAAGTATTCAGGGGTATCCAGCCCTGATTTATCTTTTTTAAGGCAGGCCTTAAAGGGCTCTCAAGCCTCGCTCTTTGTGGTTAAGAATAGTGTTGCCCGCAGGGCATTAAAGGATTCCGGATTAGAGCTTTTGATTAAAATGATCGAAGGCCCCTGTGGTTTGGTTTTTATGAATGGTGAACCTATAGCAGCAGCGCAGGCCGTATGTAACTTTATCAAAGAACACGGAGAGTTAAAGCTTGAAGGTGGTTTCTTAAAAGACAAAGTCTTAGAGAAGAAAGATATAGAGGCCATGTCAAAACTTCCTTCTAAAGAAGTTTTGAGGGCGCAAGTAGTTATGACATTAAATTCGCCGATATCGGGTTTAGTAATTACCTTAAATCAGCTATTGGCGAAATTTATTTATTGTATAGATCAGATAAAAAATAAAAAGACTAATTCATAGCTCATAGCTGATAGCTCATAGGAAAAGATTTTCCTATGAGCTAAGAACCATGAACTAAGAGCCAAACAAGGAGGAAGGAAATGGCAAGCGTAAAATTAGACGAAATGATTAAGTCCATAGAGGTGATGACGGTTTTAGAATTAGCGGATTTAGTCAAGGCCTTGGAGGAGAAATTCGGAGTTAAGGCGAATATGCCGATGATGGCTGTTCCGGCGGCAGGCGTTCAGGCAGGGGCAGCAGCCGTAGAGGAGAAATCTACCTTTTCGGTAGTTTTAACTAATGTCGGCGCTAACAAGATAGCGGTTATCAAGGAAGTGCGTACAATAATTAGTCTTGGTTTAAAAGAGGCCAAGGATTTAGTTGACGCTGCTCCCAAATCTTTAAAAGAAGGCGTTGCAAAAGAAGAAGCTGAAGAGATCAAAAAGAAACTTGAAGCAGTAGGCGCTACCGTCGAACTAAGATAAGTTTAGTAGCGGAAAACATGGGACCGTGGGGCTGTCCGATAATAGCCTTTTGGTACACAGAAACGGAATTATTAAAATTTCTCCCGACGAGAAAAAATTTGGTCTTGCTGAAAAATATCGGTTTGGACGAATTCTCGGACAGCCCCCCGTTTCTATTTTTGGCTGAGAGCTCAGCCAAAAAGGAACTATAAAACCTAATGATTAAACGCAAAAGTTTTGCCAAGTTTAAAGAGGTATATAACATACCCAACCTTTTAGATGTTCAGCTTGAGGCCTTTCGCGAATTCCTTCAGCTTGACGCCCCTTTAAGTGAAAGAAGGCATCAGGGCCTGCAGGAAGTCTTTTCCGATATGTTTCCTATTGAGAACCTTAAGCGTACGGTAAAGTTGGAGTTTATTAGTTATTCTTTAGGCAAGCCAAAATATAATATGACTGAGTCTAAGATCCGCAGCCTTACTTATGCCCTTCCCCTTAAGGTAAAATTCCGCCTGACTACCCCTAAGGAGGCCAAAGAGCAGGATGCGTACTTTGGCGAGTTGCCTTTAATGACCAATACCGGCAGCTTTATTATTAATGGCGATGAGCGTGTAGTGGTAAGCCAGCTGCAAAGGTCGCCGGGCGTCTCTTTCGAAGAAGAGGATCATCCTACCGGAAAGAAGATATTTTACGGCAGGGTTATACCTTACCGCGGGGCCTGGTTAGAATTTAAATATGACCTTAGTGAAACAATTTTAGCTTATGTTGACCGCCGGAGAAATTTTCCTGCAACGCAAATCTTGAGGATACTTGGTTTTTCCGAGGATAAAGATATAATCGCCGCCTTCGGCAAGGAATATCCGGAGATCATCAATACCTTAAAGAAAGACTATACCAAGAATAAAGAAGAAGCCTGCATGGATTTTTACCGTAAGATGCGTCCTACGGAGCCAGTCACAAAAGAAGTAGCAGAGGCTTTATTTTATAGATTATTTTTTGATCCGGGACGTTATGATTTGGAGCGCGCAGGTAGGTTCATCTTAAACAGAAAATTAGGCATGGACGTATCTTTAGAGAAGCGAATCCTTGATTCGGATACCGTGATTAAAGTAATAGAGTATTTGATTAATCTTCACTCCGGCATAGGAGAGATTGATGATATAGACCATTTAGGGAACCGCCGCGTTAAAACCATCGGCGAATTAATCCAGAATCAGGTACGTATTGGCTTAAGCCGCGTAGAAAGGTCCATCCGCGAAAGGTTAAGTTTATTAGGTGAATTTGATACTCTTAATGTGCATTATTTGATCAATTCCAAATTATTATCCAACCAGATTCGTGATTTCTTTGCCCGTTCTCAGCTCTCTCAGTTTATGGATCAAATAAATCCTCTGGCCGAGATGGCCCATAAAAGAAGGTTAACTGCTTTAGGCTCGGGAGGTTTATCCCGTGAACGCGCTGGTTTTGAAGTAAGGGATATTCATCCTTCTCATTATGGCCGGCTCTGTCCTATTGAAACTCCCGAAGGCCCGAATATTGGTTTGATTGCATCGCTTAGCACATTTGCCAGGGTTAATACCTTAGGCCTTCTTGAGACTCCATATCGCAAAGTTGAGGATGGCCGGGTAACCAAGAAGATTGATTACCTTACCGCCGATATCGAAGAAGATAAGATTATCGCTCAGGCAAATGTTCCCTTGGATGAAAATGGTTATTTTGTAGAAAAAGAAGTATCCTGCCGCTATAAGAATGATTTTCCCAAGATTTCCGCTAAGCAGGTTCAATATATGGATGTTTCTCCTAAGCAGTTAGTCTCTGTAGCTGCTTCTTTGATTCCTTTCTTAGAACATGATGATGCTAACCGCGCGCTTATGGGTTCAAATATGCAGCGCCAGGCAGTCCCCTTGATGATTACCGAGGCGCCAATTGTAGGGACTCAGATGGAGGAGAAGGTAGCGCGCGATTCCGGGACAGTAGTTGTGTCCAAAGATAGCGGCAAGGTAACCAGCGTAGATGCCTCCTCTATTACGGTTGGCAAAAAGATTTATCGCTTAAAGAAATTCTTACGCACTAATAATAACACTTGTCTAAATCAAAGGCCGATTGTGAAACTCGGAGACAGGATTGATAAGGGCGATATAATCGCAGATGGGATAAGTTCTAAGAATGGTGAGTTGGCTTTAGGCAAAAATGTATTGGTTGCTTTTATGCCTTGGCGCGGGTATAACTTTGAAGATGCTATTCTTATCAGTGAAAAGTTAGCTAAAGAAGATGCCTTTACCTCTATACATATAGGAGAGTTTGAGGTAGAAGCTACGGAGACTCGTTTGGGCAATGAAGAGATAACCCGCGATATCCCCAATGTTAGCGAAGAGGCCTTAGCTAACCTTGATGAGAACGGTATTATTCGTATCGGCGCAGAAGTTGCTTCAGGAGATATATTAGTCGGTAAGATTACTCCTAAAACTAATTCTGAACCTTCTCCTGAAGAGAGGCTTTTAAGGGCTATATTCGGCGAGAAGGCGGGGGATGTCCAGGATACTTCTCTTATTGTTCCTCCTGGAGTTGAGGGCGTAATTATAGATGTGCACGTTTTTGCGCGCAAGGACCGCGGCAGAAAGAGCAAAGAAGAAAAAACAAAAGAATTAGTTAAGATCCGCGAATTAAAGGCCTATTATAAACAGGAGATAGAATTTGTGCAGGCTGAGAAGGTAGTTAGGCTTGCCCAGCTTCTTAGTATTGATAAGAAAAAAGTAGAAAAGTATAATTTTAGCGATAATGAAGAGGCGAAAAATTTAGCTGCTTCATTTGATGAGCAGATACAGGAATTAATTTCTGAGGAAGAGCAGGAACTCGAAAAAGTAAGGCGTGGGGACGAACTTCCTGCCGGGGTATTAAAGAGGGTCGTAGTTTATATCGCTACTAAACGCAGGCTTGCTGAAGGAGATAAGCTTTCCGGACGCCACGGAAATAAAGGTGTGGTCTCCAGGATTATGCCCGAAGAGGATATGCCTTATATGTCGGATGGTACGCCGGTGGAAGTAGTGCTTAATCCTTTGGGTGTTCCTTCACGCATGAACGTAGGCCAGATTTTAGAGTGCCATTTAGGCTGGGCGGCAAAGGTATTAGGGCTTTATGTTGGCACTCCTGTTTTTGACGGCGCCAGCGAAACAGAGATCAAAGAAATGCTTAAAAAAGCAGGTTTGCCCGATGACGGCAAGACTACCCTTTATGATGGTTATAGCGGCCAACCCTTTGAGCATAAGATTACCGTGGGATATATGTATGTGATGAAGCTTATTCATCTCGTTGCTGAAAAGATTCATGCTCGTTCTATCGGCCCTTATTCATTAGTTACCCAGCAGCCATTAGGCGGTAAGGCGCAGTTCGGCGGGCAGAGATTAGGAGAAATGGAAGTTTGGGCTTTGGAGGCGTACGGAGCGGCATTCACTTTACAGGAAATGCTCACCGTAAAAAGCGACGATGTTTTAGGGAGAACGCGTATCTATGAGGCCATTGTTAAAGGCGAACAGCACCTGACTCATGGAACTCCGGAGTCATTTAACGTTTTAATTAAGGAACTACAGGGTTTGTGTCTGGATATCCGGACAGAAAAGGCGAAATAATGGATGAGATAGTTTCCTTTGATAGTATTTCCATAAAAATAGCATCTCCTCAGATCATAAAGTCATGGTCTAAGGGGGAGGTGAAGAAGGCCGAAACGGTTAATTACCGAACTTTGAAGCCGGAAAAGGACGGCCTTTTCTGCGAGAAAATTTTTGGCCCGGTACGCGACTGGGAGTGTAACTGCGGTAAATATAAAGGAATTAAGTTTAAGGGAATTACCTGCGATCGTTGCGGGGTTACCATTGACCGTTCAAGTGTTAGGCGCGAGCGCATGGGCGTTATTGAGCTGGCAACTCCGGTAACGCACATCTGGTTTTTTAAGGCAGTCCCTTCTCGCATGTCCGCGTTGTTGGATATCGGATTGCGCGACTTAGAGAAGATAATTTATTATGAGGAGTATGTTGTAGTTGACCCCGGAACAACACCATTAAAGAAAAAAGAACTTCTTTCGGAAGAAAAATATCAGGAAGCAATTGGTAAGTATGGCGCTAACTTTAAAGCCAAGATAGGCGCTGAGGCAATCCGCGATCTTTTAAAAGAATTGGATTTAGACGCTCAATGCAAGAAGTTGCGCAGGGATCTTGAGAAGTCCAAGGATGCCTTAGGGAATCACAAAGTATTAAAGAGTTTAAAGGTCGTAGAAGATTTTAAAAAGTCAGGCAATCATCCGGATTGGATGGTTTTAGAGGTTGTGCCGGTAATACCACCGGATTTAAGGCCGTTAGTCCCTCTTGATGGCGGCAGGTTTGCAACCAGTGACCTCAATGATTTATACCGTCGTGTAATCAACCGTAATAATCGCTTAAAAAAATTGATGAATTTAAATGCGCCGGAAATTATCATTCGTAACGAGAAGCGTATGCTGCAAGAGGCAGTAGATGCCTTATTTGATAATGGCAGGCATGGTAAGCCGGTCATGGGCGCCAATAATCGTTCTTTAAAGTCCCTTTCTGACATGTTAAAGGGTAAACAGGGACGGTTTAGGCAGAATCTTTTAGGTAAGCGCGTGGATTATTCCGGCCGTTCCGTTATTGTTATAGGCCCGGAATTAAAGCTTCATGAATGCGGGCTTCCGAAGCAAATGGCCTTGGAATTATTTGAACCTTTTATCATTAAGAAGTTAAGAGAAAAAGGTTTTGTGCATACCATAAAAGGCGCGCGCAGGATGGTTGAACGGGGAAAGATTGAAGTTTGGGATATTTTGGATGAGGTAATCAAAGATCATCCGGTGCTTTTAAACCGTGCTCCAACTTTACACCGTTTAGGTATTCAGGCCTTCCAGCCGTTATTAATTGAAGGCAAGGCCATAAAAATACATCCTTTGGTCTGTACTGCTTTTAATGCTGATTTTGACGGCGATCAGATGGCAGTTCATGTTCCGCTTTCTTTAGAGTCACAATTAGAGGCAAAAATATTAATGTTTTCGGCAAATAATATATTCTCTCCTGCCGACGGCCGTCCCGTAGTCACTCCTACTCAGGACATAATCCTCGGGGTTTCTTACATGACTAAGGAGAAGCCGGGTGTCAAAGGGGGTGGCAGGGTCTTTGCTAGTGGTGACGAGGTAATTGTCGCTTACAATGACGCGGCAGTAGATTTACACGCTAGTATAAAATTTAGAGTTGGAGGTTTGTTTGATTTAGATGATAAGAAATTTATTTCTCTTAAACAGAATATTACTACTACCGTAGGCAGAGTAATATTTAATCAGGTTCTTCCGGCTGAATTTGGTTTTGTAAATATGGAATTAAATAAAGGCAGGGTTTCAGATATTGTGGTTGAATGCTATCATAGGTTTGGCCAGGGCGCGGTCATTAAGTTGTTAGATGATATTAAAAGGATGGGTTTTGAGATGGCAACCTTAGCTGGCATATCCATAGGTATAGATGACCTTCAAGTGCCTCCTGCTAAGCAGGAAGTTTTAAAAGAGGCAAAAGAAAAGGTATTCAAGGTTGAGGACCAGTATCATAAGGGCGTGATTACCGATAGCGAACGTAAAGCTAAGATAATTGATATTTGGACTCACGCTACTGATGAGATTTCCGATCTTTTATTCAAAGGTATGGATCCCTTTAATCCTATTTTTATGATGGCGGATTCCGGGGCGCGTGGTTCGCGGCTCCAGGTGAGGCAGTTAGCCGGTATGCGCGGGCTTATGGCTAAGCCTTCGGGAGAAATTATAGAAAATCCGATTACCGCAAACTTTAAGGAGGGCTTAAACGTCCTGGAATATTTTATCTCAACCCATGGCGCGCGTAAAGGCCTTGCGGATACCGCCCTTAAGACTGCGGACGCAGGTTATTTAACTCGCAGGCTTGTTGATGTCGCTCAAGAGGTTATTGTTGCCGAGGATGACTGCGGGACTTTAAATGGTATTACCGTATCGGCGATTATTGAAGGAGACGAAGAAGTAGTCTCCTTAAAAGACCGCATCGTAGGGAGGACCGCCTTAGATAACATTGTGGATATTATTACCGATGAAGTCATTGTTGAGGCGGGCCATGAAATAACCGAAGAGAAAGCCCAGATGATTGAGAGGCTGGGGATTGAAAAAATACGCATTCGCAGCCCTTTAACTTGTGAAAATGACCGGGGGATTTGCACTAAGTGTTATGGCAGAAATCTGGCTACGGGTAGGATTGTAGAGTTGGGTGAGGCAGTGGGCGTTATAGCAGCCCAAAGCATAGGCGAGCCGGGTACACAGCTAACCATGAGGACATTCCATATCGGCGGCACTGCCTCTAGGAAGGTAGAGCAATCCTTTATAAAATCCAAAAATAAGGGAGTTGTTAAATATCATAACATAAGGATTACCGCTAAAAATAAGGAGTTTATCGTCTTAAACCGTAATGGTTTTGTCAGTATTAATGATAAACAGGGAAGAGAACTGGAGCGTTTTTCTGTGCTTCAGGGCGCTTTTATAAACATTGCTGACGGCGCGGAGGTGGCTAAGGGTGTTTCTTTTATCCGCTGGGATCCTTATACTATACCAGTTTTAACCGAAGTTGCGGGGACTGTAAAATACGAAGACTTAAAAGAAGACGTAACAGTCAAGAAAGAGCTTAACTTGGTTACTAAATTGACCGAACATGTGGTAGTGGAGCATAAGCAGGAATATCATCCACAGGTAATTATTCTTGATGCATCCAAGGAAGTCTTAGGGATTTATCCTATTCCTATCGGAGCCCATATTTTGGTTAAGGACGGCCAGTATGTCGGCGGCGGTGATCTTTTGGCTAAGATACCGCGTATGATAGTTAAGACTAGGGATATTACCGGAGGGCTCCCGCGCGTTGCTGAGCTATTTGAAGCGAGAAGGCCTAAGGACCCGGCGGTAATCAGCGAGATTGATGGGTTTGTGGAGTTTGGCGAGACCAAAAAGGGGCAGCGCGTAATCATTGTTAAATCTATTACCGGAATGGAGAGGGAATATGTTATCCCGCACGGTAAGCATCCGAATGTTTATAAGGGCGATAAGGTTAACGCGGGGCAGCAGCTCACCGACGGTCCGGTAGTCTTGCAGGATATTCTACGCGTCTGCGGCGATAAGGCCCTCCAGGAATATTTGGTTAATGAGGTTCAGGAAGTCTATCGCCTTCAGGGCGTATATATTAATGACAAGCATATTGAGGTGATTATCCGCCAGATGCTCAAAAAAATTAGGGTTGAGGATCCCGGCGACACAGAATTTTTAGCGACGCAGCAGGTAGATAAATGGACGTTCCAAAAAGAAAATTCCCGGATTATTAAAAAAGGCGGAAAACCGGCCATGGCTACTCCTTTATTATTAGGTGTAACCAAAGCCTCTTTGACTACCGAAAGTTTTATCTCTGCGGCCAGTTTTCAGGAGACAACAAGGGTATTAACCGCGGCAGCTGCTTTAGGTAAGCGCGATGAATTATTTGGTTTAAAGGAGAATATTATAGTCGGACACCTGATTCCCTCGGGGACAGGTTTTTCTGACCATCGCAATATAGAAGTTGTCAAAGTTACCGAGAGCGAAAAGAAAGACTGATAAGAGACTAAATAGATGAGGTTACGTGTACCGTTTACCGTTACGGTTAACGGTGAGCGGTTAACGCTACGTGTACATTAGAGGTAAGTGAAATGCCTACAATTTCGCAGTTAATCAGAATCGGAAGAAAATCCAAGAATAAGAAGAGTAAGTCACTGGCTTTAAAGGGATGCCCGCAGAGGCGCGGGGTCTGCCTTCAGGTGCGCACGATGACGCCTAAGAAACCTAATTCTGCCCTGCGTAAGATTGCCAGGGTTCGGCTTACAACAGGCATAGAAGTTACTGCTTATATACCCGGAGAGGGGCATAATTTGCAGGAGCATTCCATAGTTTTGGTCAGGGGTGGCCGGGTTAAGGATTTGCCCGGGGTAAGATACCATATCATAAGGGGTACATTGGATACCGCGGGGGTTAACCAGAGAAGAAGATCACGTTCAAAATACGGAGCGAAGAGGCCGAAAGAAAGCGCTCCGGTTAAATAAAGAAGTTTCGCACAGTAAGTGCGCACTTGCCAATCGCCTCACAAGAGGGGCACTTTGCCATCCGATTGGCAAAGGTGCCTTTTATGGCAAGGTGCGCTAGACAAAAGCTTGAGGTGCTCTCCCGCCTTTGGCGGGATCTCACTAAACAAAAACTAGAGGAGTTCGATGAGACGTAGAAAAGCTCAGGAAAAAGAGATATTAGCAGACCCGAAATTTGATAGCAAGATTGTATCTAAGTTTATAAATATGATTATGCTTAAAGGTAAAAAGTCAATTGCCGAGAGGATAGTCTATGGCGCTTTTGAGATTGTTAAAAAGAACCTTAATGAGCAGGATATTTTAAAGGTTTTTTATAAGGCGTTGGATAACGTCCGTCCGCGCTTGGAGGTTAAGCCTCGTCGCGTGGGTGGCGCAACTTACCAGGTCCCGATTGAGGTGCGTTCTGAGCGCGGCACGTCAATCGCGCTGCGCTGGATACGCGATTTTGCCCAGAATAAAAAAGGCAAGCCTATGGAGCAAAAACTCGCCGAAGAGATTATTGCCGCCTACAAGGGCGAAGGTTCAGCGATAAAGAAGAAAGATGATACGCACAAGATGGCTGAGAGTAATAAGGCCTTTGCGCATTTTAAGTGGTAAATATCAAGGGACTGTCCCCGAAGGGGGTTGTTCTTAGGGAATGTATGGAGCATAAGGTTTCTTTAGATAAAATCAGGAATATCGGAATTATCGCGCATATTGATGCCGGTAAGACTACTACCAGCGAGCGCATATTATTCTATACCGGGAAAAACTATAAGCTGGGAGAAGTGCAGGAAGGCACGGCTACTATGGACTGGATGGTTCAGGAGCAGGAAAGGGGTATTACCATTACCGCGGCCGCAACTACCTGCATTTGGAAAGATACCCATATTAATCTTATTGATACTCCGGGCCATGTGGATTTTACCATTGAGGTAGAGAGGTCACTGAAGGTTTTAGATGGCGCGGTAGTGATTTTCTGCGGAGTAGGCGGGGTTGAGCCTCAATCAGAGACAGTTTGGCGTCAGGCTGACCGTTATGGAGTCCCAAAGATCGCCTTTGTAAATAAAATGGATAGGGCAGGGGCGAATTTTTTAGAGGTAATTGACCAGATGCATAAAAGGTTAGGTGCAAATGCCGCGGCAATTCAGATTCCTTTTGGAAAAGAAGCTGATTTTAAGGGTGTTGTTGATTTAATTGAAAAGAAATTAGTTTATTATAAAGATGATTTAGGAAAGGATTTTGAGTTAAGAGAAATACCCGCGCAGATTATGCCGGAGGTTGTAAAACTGCATACGCTTATGATTGAGAGGCTGGCAGAGGTGGATGACAAGATTATGGAAGATTATTTACATAACAGGGAAACTTCCATAAAAGATTTGAAGTCAGCGATTAGGAGGAGTGTTATTGCCAATAAGTTTGTGCCGGTTCTCTGCGGTTCAGCATTCAAGAATAAGTGCGTGCAGTTAGTTTTGGATGCGGTAAAGGATTATCTTCCTTCTCCTTTGGATTTACCTCCCATTAAAGGGATCAATCCGGAGACAGGGGAGTTTGAAGAGATTAAGGTTTCCGAGAAAGCGCCTTTCTGCGCTCTATGTTTTAAAGTAGCCACTGACCCTTACGTGGGCAAAATTAATTATATTCGCGTTTATTCGGGGACACTGGCGGCAGGTACCTACATATATAATGCCTCCAGAAGAGAAAGGGAGAGAATTACTAAAATAGTTAGGATGCACGCTAACCATCAGGAGATTATGGATAGTATTTCTTGCGGCGAGATTGGCGCTGCTGTGGGGTTAAAGGGGACTAAGACCGGCGAAACACTCTGCACTGAAAAGAATCCCATACTTATTGAAGCAATGCGTTTTCCGGAGCCGGTTATTCAGCAGGCTATTGAGCCTAAGACTAAAGATGCGCAGGAGAAACTTGGGCTGGCTTTACATAAATTAGAAGAAGAAGACCCGTCTTTTCGCGTTAGTTATAATCAAGAGACCGGGCAAACTCTTATTGCAGGTATGGGGCAGTTACATCTGGAAATAATCATTGATAGAATCTTACGCGAATTTAATGTTGAAGCTCAAGTAGGCCAGCCTCAGGTAGCTTATCGGGAGACGCTGACTAAGAAAGTCAGGTCAGTAGGCAAATTCATATCTCAGACTGGCGGCCATGGGCAGTATGGGCATTGTGTTTTGGAGATGGAGCCTCAGGAGATACCCGGAACAGGAATAACTTTTGAAGATAAGATTAAAAGCGGAGCTATACCGCGTGAATTTATACCGGCAGTGAAAGAGGGAGTTATGAGTTCGGCTAAAAATGGAGTATTGGCTGGGTATCCTGTTAATGACGTAAAGGTAGTTTTAGTGGATGGCTCTTTTCATGAAGTTGATTCATCGGAATTAGCCTTTAAGATGGCTGGGTCGTTGGCATTTAGCGATGGCCTAAGAAAAGCCGGCCCGATTTTATTAGAACCGATTATGGATATAGAAGTAGTTATCCCGGAAGAATTCATGGGGCAGGTTATCGGAGACTTAAGCAGCCGCCGGGCGAAAATAGTTTTGCTTGCTCAGCGCATGCACCTGCGTACGATTCGCGCGAACATTCCCTTGGCGGAAGTATTTAATTATGCTACCATAATAAGGTCCTTAACACAGGGCCGCGCATCTTATACAATGGAGCCTTCTTTTTACACTGAAGTGCCTTCACATATAGCAGAAAAGATTGTTACGGGTTTTGCCGCTACGGGTTCGACCAGAAAGAGTCTTTAAAAAAAGGGGGGAAAATGGCTAAAGAAAAATTTGTAAGGAATAAGCCGCACGTAAACATAGGGACTATCGGCCACATTGATCACGGTAAGACCATGCTGACTTCCGCGATTACTAAGGTTTTAGCCAAGTTGGGTAAGTCAACAGCGCGCGAATACGCGGATATTGCCAAGGGCGGGACAATAAGAGACGAAACAAAAATTGTTACTATTGCCGTTTCCCACGTTGAATACGAGTCAGATACCCGCCACTATGCGCACATTGACTGTCCCGGGCACGCAGACTATATCAAGAATATGATTACCGGGGCCGCGCAAATGGATGGCGCGATATTGGTAGTTTCTGCGGTTGACGGCCCTATGCCTCAGACCAGAGAACATATTCTCTTAGCAAAGCAGGTTAATGTTCCTTCAATGGTTGTGTTCTTAAACAAAGTAGACTTAGTTACTGATAATGAATTAATAGATTTAGTTGAAATGGAGATTAGGGAGTTGCTTACCAAATACGGATATCCGGGAGACAAGACTCCGATTATTCGTGGTAGCGCATCTAAGGCTATTGCCGCG
The DNA here is from genome assembly GCA_002774445.1 of Candidatus Omnitrophica bacterium CG08_land_8_20_14_0_20_41_16. Lineage (GTDB taxonomy): Bacteria > Omnitrophota > Gorgyraeia > Gygaellales > Profunditerraquicolaceae > Sherwoodlollariibacterium > Sherwoodlollariibacterium unditelluris. The sequence continues at coordinate 12,622 of PEYI01000051.1, forward strand.
GCTGGCGATCCTAATAGCCCTGATTGTAAACCAATCTTAGACTTAATTAAGGCCTGCGATGAGTTTATACCTTTACCGGTAAGAGATTTGGATAAACCGTTACTTATGGCAGTTGAAGACGTGTTTAGTATTGAAGGCAGGGGAACCGTCGGAACCGGCAGGATTGAACGCGGGAAAGTTAAGCTTAATGAAGAAGTTGAGCTTGTAGGTTTAAGGCCGGAGGTAAAGAAAACCGTAGTTACCGGCATTGAAATGTTTCGTAAGCTTCTTGATGAGGGGCAGGCTGGAGATAACGTAGGTTTACTTTTAAGGGGCGTTGAAAGAAAAGATATTGAACGCGGTATGGTTATTGCTGCGCCTAAGTCTATTACCCCGCATACCAAATTCAAGGCTCAGGTTTATATTTTAACTAAGGAAGAAGGCGGAAGGCATACCCCGTTTTTTAAGGGTTACAGGCCGCAGTTCTATTTCCGCACTACTGATGTTACCGGAAACGTTGCTTTACCGGCGGGCGTAGAAATGGTTATGCCCGGAGATAACGTGAGCTTAGAGGTAGAGTTGATTATACCTATCGCCATGGAAAAGGAATCGCGTTTTGCCATCCGCGAAGGCGGGCACACAGTAGGCGCGGGTGTTGTTACAGAGATTATTGCTTAATTCGCACCGTCGAAGGCGGAGCTCATTAAAGGATTGAGGAGGAGATCCTTGACATCTTCGATGTCAAGGATTAATTCGCCCCGACCAAGCGCAAGCGAGCGTCGGGGCTCATTAAATATGCCAAACGAGCAGAAGATTCGTATAAAGTTAAAGGCCTATGATCATCGTCTTTTGGATCAAGCGGTCTTAGAGATTGTTGAGACGGTTAAGCGGACCGGCGCAAAAATAGCCGGTCCGGTGCCCCTTCCTAATAAACGGGAGATTTATACCGTTTTACGTTCTCCGGTTATTGATAAGAAATCGCGCGAGCAGTTTGAATTGTGCACGCATAAGCGGCTTATTGATATATTTGAGCCTACATCTAAGACGATTGATTCGCTAAAGAAGCTTAATTTGCCCGCAGGGGTGGATGTAGAGATAAAATAAGATGACTGGAATATTAGGTAAAAAAATAGGAGTGACTCAGGCCTTTACCGAAGATGGTTCTCTAGTCTCTGTTACGGTTATTGAGGCAGGCCCTTGTTCGGTATTAGCAATAAAGAATAAGAGCGTTCAGCTTGGTTTTGAGCAAATTAATGAAAAACGCCTTAAGAAACCTATCGCGGGCTATTTTAAGAAAATAAATGTTTCTTGTCGTAAGTTTATCAGGGAAGTGCCTAAAGATCCCTCTAAGGAATACAGGGTTGGGGAAGAGCTTAAGGTTGATATTTTTGCTCCCGGAGATTTTGTGGATGTTACGGGGGTATCTAAAGGCAAGGGTTTTCAAGGCGGTATGAAACGTTGGCACTGGAAGGGCGGGCCGCGAACTCACGGTTCAACTTCGCATCGGCGCGTCGGTTCAATTGGTTCGTCTACGACACCCGGAAGAACATTCAGGGGGCATCATATGCCCGGGCATATGGGAGCGGAAAGAGTAACCCTAGAGAATTTAAAGGTCATTAAAACTGACCTTGAGAATAATATTCTTTTAGTTAAGGGCGCCATTCCCGGATGTAAAAATGGCTATGTTATTATAAAGAAAGCTAAGAAAAAATGAAATTTAGTTCTCAAGTTCTCAGGTTCGCAAGTTCTTGTGTTTAAACTCAAAAACTCGCGAACTATAGAACTATAGAACTATAGAACTAAAAATGGAAGCAATAACCTTACCTATATATAATACTGAAGGCAAAGAGATAAATAACATTAAACTAGACCTTTCGGTTTTTGACGGGGTGATCAATGAAGCTGCTATGCATCAAGCAGTTAATGCCTATCGCGCTAATCAGAGGAAAGGTTTGGCCGCGACTAAAACCAGGGGCGAGGTCTCCGGAGGCGGTAAAAAACCCTGGAAGCAAAAGGGCACAGGACGGGCGCGCGTAGGCTCCACTCGTTCGCCTTTATGGCGCCATGGAGGCGTTGTCTTTGGCCCGCACCCAAGGGATTTTTCTTATGTCCTTCCGGCTAAGATAAAGTCGCTTGCTTTAAAGTCAGGCCTCAATGCCAAGGTAAGGGAGAATAATTTAATTGTTTTGGATAGTTTAAAGATAGAGAAGCCTAAGGTTAAAGATGCCCTTAGGGTTTTCTCTAATTTAAAATTAATAAATAATGCTAAATCCGCAAAAAAGCTTAGCGTGCTTTTATTATTGGATAAGATAAGCGATTCTTTGAGGCTTTCCCTAAGGAATATTAGTTTCCTAAATTTTAACCTTGCACAAGATACCCATGTTTATGAGGTAATGGCAAATAAGAAATTAGTAATTACTAAAGATGGTTTAACTCAGCTTATTAACAGGCTAAAGAAATGAATTACTCCCAGGATATAATTAAAGCTCTTATACGCACGGAAAAATCAACCCGGTATGAACCGAATGGGAAATATCTGTTTTTGATAAGCCCTGAAGCGAATAAAATCCAGGTTAAGCGCGCGGTAGAGCAAATTTACAAGGTAAAGGTTAAAGATGTAAACACCCTTATCTCGCCAGGAAAATTAAAGAGAGTGCGTTATCATTTGGGCAGGACGCCGGAACTTAAGAAGGCAATTGTAACTTTAAAAGAAGGCCAGAAGATAAGTGAGGCCACCCCGTCATAGGCGTGGTCATTTAATATGGGCTTAAAATATTTTAAACCGACAACACCATCGCGCAGGCATATGACCGGGCCGGATTTTAAAGAGATTACTAAAGATAGGCCGGAAAAGTCCCTGTTGCTTCCTTTAAAGAAGAGCGGAGGCAGAAACGCTTATGGAAGGATTACCTCAAGGCACCGGGGTGGCGGGCATAAGCGGATGTTAAGGATTATTGATTTTAAGCGCGACCTCTTTGAAGTCCCTGGTAAGATTATTGCTGTTGAATATGACCCTAATCGTTCTTCAAGGATAGCTTTAGTTGAATATCCCAATAAAGAGAGAAGATACATATTAGCGCCCATAGGTTTAACAGTGGGCCAGACGGTTATCTCTTCTAACGCGGGAGATGTAGAGATCGCAACAGGTAATTGCCTTCTTTTAAAACATATTCCTTCGGGAACCATGATTCATAATATAGAGTTGAGCAAGGGCCAGGGCGGGCAGATTGTGCGCTCTGCAGGTTCAAGCGCTCAGATTATGGCTAAAGAGGGAGAATCCGCGCATATCAAACTTCCTTCCGGAGAAGTGAGATTGGTAGGCCTTGAGTGTCACGCGACTATCGGCCAGGTCGGAAACGTAGAACACCAAGCTCTTTATTTAGGCAAGGCAGGCAGAAATAGGTGGCTTGGCGTGAGGCCGCAGTCAAGAGGCTCGGCGATGAATCCGGTGGACCATCCTCATGGCGGCGGTGAAGGTAAGGCCGGGCAGGGTAATCCTCATCCGGTAACCCCATGGGGAAAACCCACCAAGGGCTATAGAACCAGGAAACCGAAAAGATATTCTAATAAGTTTATTCTTAAGAGAAGGAAGCCATAATGCCAAGATCCCTCAAAAAAGGTCCATTTGTTGAAGAGAGGTTATTAAGAAAAGTAGACCAGCAGCATAAGTCCGGCACGCGCCAGGCAATTAAGACTTGGTCAAGAAGTTCCACCCTTATCCCTGATTTTGTAGGGCTTACCTTTGCCGTGTATGATGGAAAAAAACACGTTCCGGTATTTGTTACCGAAAATATGGTGGGGCACAAGCTGGGAGAATTTGCTCCTACTCGGATATTCAGGAAGCACGGCGGCGTTAAGGCCAAGAAGGCGCTGGAGAAGACGTAATGATAGCTAAGGCAGAAGGAAAATTCTTAAGGGTATCGCCGACTAAGGTTAGCCAGGTTATGGATTTAATCCGCAATAAGGATGCTAAAGAAGCCGTAAGTATACTTTTCCATCTTAATAAGCGCCCTAAGGAGTATTTGATTAAGATACTAAAGTCGGCGATTGCTAATGCCAAGGTTAAAGGTTTTAATGTTGAACAATTATATATATCTAAGATTATCTGTAATGTGGGCCCAAGCTGGAAAAGGTTTAAAGCAGCTGCTTTTGGCCGTGCGCAGCCGATATTGAAAAGAACCGCGCATATTAAAATTGAGTTAGATTTAAAAGAGTAGATCCTGCGCATAGCGCAGGATTAATTAACGCTAACCGCCAGAGGCAGCGTTAATTAAGGAGAGTAAATAATGGGTCAAAAGGTCAGCCCCTTGGTTTTAAGATTAGGTTTTATTCGTAACTGGAATAGCCGTTGGTTTGCTTCTCGTGCGGATTATCCTAAGTTTATTCATCAGGATTATAATATTCGTAAGTTTATCAAGGAGAGATTTAAACAAGCGGCAGTTTCCAAAATTGTTATTGAGAGACTGTCGGAAAAGATAAAAATCAGGATATTTAGCGCCCGTCCGGGTATTATTATCGGAAGGCATGGCGCTGATATTGAGCGTTTAAGAGAAGACTTAAATAGCATGGTCAAGCAGGAAATAGCCATTGATATTGAAGAGATAAAGAATCCTGCTTGGGACGCCCAGTTGGTCGCGGAGAATATCGCTTTTCAGCAGGAGAAAAGGGTGGCTTTCCGCCGGGCTGTCAAGCGCGCCATGGAACAATCTATAAACTCCGGTGTCAAGGGGATAAGGGTCTGTTGTGCCGGCCGCCTTAACGGAGCAGAGCTGTCCCGTACCGAAATGTATAAAACAGGCAAGGTTCCGCTTCAGACATTTCGCGCGGATATAGATTATGGTTTTGCCGAGGCTTTAACTACTTACGGCCTTATCGGCGTTAAAGTCTGGATTTATAAAGGGGATATATTGGGCAAAAAAGAAGCAAGAGAAGGCGTTGTCGAGGAGGATAAAACTGCTCTCCCCCTGCGCCCTGACACAAAATAGTAATAACCTTTACGGGCTTCGGGGGATTTCGCTAGACCAAAACATAAAGTGCTCGTGATCCTGCTTCCTAACCGCCACAAAATTCTCTTCGATAATTTTTGTGGCACTCGCAGGATTTCGCTAGACCAAAACATAAAGTGCTCAAGGAGATAAAATAAGATGCTTTTAATGCCCAAGAGAGTAAAATACCGTAAATTACAAAAGGGCCAACGCCGCGGGATTGCTACTTCCGGAGCGGATTTAGCTTTCGGTGAATTTGGATTAAAGAGTAGGGATAATGGCTGGCTTAAGAATAACCAGATTGAAGCCGGCCGCGTAATTATTGCCCGGCAGCTGCATAAAGGCGGCAAGCTTTGGATTAGGGTATTTCCGGATAAATCCATAACCAAGAAACCGGCAGAAGTGCGTATGGGCAAAGGTAAGGGCGATCTCGACCATTGGGTAGCGGTGATTAAAAGAGGCAAAATATTATTTGAGTTAGGCGGTGTCCCTGAGGAGTATGCCCGTCACTGTTTTCGCCTCGTAGCTTTCAAGCTTCCCTTGAGGACAAGGTTCGTAACCCGTACGCGTAGATAAAATGGAAAAGCAAGAGAAAGCAAAAGAATTAATTAATTTATCCAGGGTCGAACTCTTAGAGAAGGAAAAGGGTTTAAAAGACGAACTCTTTAAGCTAAACCTTCAACGTTACGCGGGAAGGGTGGAGAAGCCGCATATGTTCTCTTTAATTAAGAGGTCAATAGCGCGCATTGAGACTATTCTTAACCTAAAGGAAAGAAAAATATAATGGGCGAGAGAAAAGAATTTACAGGCACGGTAGTAAGCGATAAGATGCAAAAGACTGTGATCGTCAAGGTCTTAAGAATAAGCAAACATCCCAAGTATTCGCGTATTATGAAAAGCTATAATAAGTTTAAGGCCCATGACGAAAAAGGCGCTGCTAAGTTAGGGGATATTGTACGCATAGAAGAGACCAGGCCTCTTTCAAAAGATAAACATTTTAGGGTATTGGAGGTAATTAAAAAAGCCGAGGCCTCTGATATCCAGATAGATGAAGAACAGATCCTGAAGGAGATTAAGTAATGATTCAGTTGCGCAGCATATTGGATGTGGCGGATAATACCGGAGCCAAGCGCGCATCTATGATTGGAGTCTTGGGCAAGAAAAATTCCCCTATTGCCCAGATTGGAGATATCATTAATGTAAATATCAAGGAATCTTCTCCGGGTGCCGCGATAAAGAAGGGCGAAATAGGACGGGCAGTAATAGTCAGGACTAGGCATCCGATAAGGCGTTCAGATGGTTCTGTTTTGAGGTTTGACCGTAATGCCATAGTTTTTATAGATGACCAATCTAATCCTAGGGGCACGCGCGTATTCGGGCCGGTAGCGGGCGAACTAAGAGAGAAGAATTTTACCAAGGTTATATCTTTAGCTCCCGAGGTTATATAAGTGAGGACATAAGTTATGGCGCGGTATATAAAAAACAATTTAAATTTAAGCGACATAACTTATATGTCCGAACTTATCCCGTCAGCTGCAAGCGGATTTCTAAGAAATCCGCGCAGCGTTTTGCTGACGGGATCCTGGCAGTTAATCACTGCGAAAATTTATTCTAAATTTTCTTGTAACTGCCAGGATTAATTCGCCCCGACCAAGCGCAAGCGAGCGTCGGGGCTCATTTAAAGTGCAAAAAATCAGAAAAGGTGATATAGTTCAGGCAATTAAGGGTAAGGATAAGGGCAAGAAAGGCAAAGTTTTAAATGTATCTTTAGAAACCGGCCGGGCCCTTATTGAAGGGATAAACTTAGCCAAGAAACATAAGCGTCAGACGAGCCAGGGCCAGAAGGGCGGGATTATTTCTATTGAGATGCCGATAAGCATCTCTAATATTGCTTTAGTCTGCAAGAGTTGTAATCATGCGACTAGGGTAGGTTTCGAGATAATGAAAGACGGAACAAAGTCTAGAATTTGCAAGGTTTGTAAAGAGGCTGTATAAAGATGATGCCGAGACTATTAGAAAAATATAGGAAGGAAATGGTCCCTGAGATGATGCGGGAGTTTGCTATTAAGAATAGAATGGCTGTCCCTCGCTTAGATAAGATTGTGGTTAATATGGGCGTAGGCGAAGGGGCGCAGGATATTAAAATCATAGAGAAGTGTATGGATGAGCTGGCGGCAATAACCGGGCAGAGGCCGATTATGCGCAGAGCCAAGAAGGCTATTGCAAACTTTAAGATTAGAGAGGGGGCTCCTATCGGCTGTAAGGTTACGCTGCGCAGAGCGATGATGTATGAATTTATGGACAGGTTAGTTAATATTGCCCTTCCCCGTATTCGTGACTTCCGCGGGGTCTCTTTAGATGCCTTTGATAAGGCAGGAAATTATACTTTAGGTTTAAGCGAACAGGTGATATTTCCTGAAATAGAGTATGATAAACTTACTCGGACACAGGGCATGGATATTACTTTTGTAATTAAGAATGTTAAAACAAAAGATCAGGCGCGCTCGCTGTTGAAATTATTCGGCATGCCTTTTAAAACAGGAAAAGATTAATGGCTAAAAATTCACAGATAGCTCGATGGAAAAGGAAGCCTAAGTTTCCGGCGCGTCAATATAACCGTTGCGCGATATGCGGGAGGTCAGGCGGATATTTACGCAGGTTTAAGTTATGCCGCATATGTTTTCGGGAATTGGCCTGGCAGGGGATGATACCGGGGGTAAAAAAAGCGAGCTGGTAGTTACAGGTTAATTTAATATCACGTTGCGTGTACCGTTAACCGCTAACCGTTTACCGTATGACGGTACACGGTAAACGTAACGTTAATTTTACGGAGAATGTAATGTCAAGGTCAGATTTAATAGCCGATGTATTCACAATCATACGCAATGCTATTATGATTAAGAGGGATATTGTAGATGTCCCGGCATCAAACACCATAAAGGCGATTCTGGATATCCTTAAAAAAGAAGGGTATATTGAAAATTTTAAACTTATTGAGGATAAAAAGCAGGGTTTGGCCCGAATTTATTTAAAATATGTTGCCACTAAGCCGGCAATCAGGAATATTAAGCGCGTTTCCCGTCCGGGGCTGCGTCTTTATGTAAAACACAAAAAGGTTCCGATAGTCTTAAGAGGGAAGGGGATTGCAATAATATCTACGCCTAAGGGCGTGGTGACTGATACAGTCGCGCGTAAAGAGGGGTTGGGCGGAGAAGTTATCGGTTATGTGTGGTAAGCGAGGATTTGTTAATGTCTAGGATAGGAAAGAAAGTTATAGTAGTGCCTAAGGAAGTAAAGGTGGAAGTTAAAGATAATGCTATTTTTGTTGAGGGCCCTAAAGGAAAACTGAGCAGGGTTTTATCGCCGCGTATAACTTTAGAGATAAAGGATGGCCAGATTTTAGTCAAGAGGGCCGCTGATACCAAAATGGATAAATCTCTGCATGGTTTATTCCGCGCCCTCATTGTTAATATGATCAAAGGCGTTACCGAGGGCTATAAAAAAGAGCTTGAAATAATCGGCGTAGGTTTTAAAGCCGGAGTGCAGGGGAGTAATTTAAATATGAGTTTAGGTTTTTCCCATCCGGTAAACTTTTCAATTCCTCAAGGAGTAAAAATAGAGGCGCCTAAACCGACTCATCTAGTTATAAGCGGGATAGACAAGGAGCTTATTGGCAGGGTTTCTAGCGAAATACGCGCTGTATACCCGCCTGAACCTTATAAGGGCAAGGGTATTCGTTTCTCAGGTGAATATGTAAAGAAAAAAATAGGCAAGGCTCAGGCAACTGGTACTGGTGGTAAATAAAGTGAACCCCGTTGCAAACTATTGCGTAACGGGAATATTTAGAGGTTTATAACGGGAATGACTGGAGGTTTGCAACGGGGTGAATAAAAAAGAACTTTCAAGGTTAAAGAGGCATAATCGAATCAGATTAAGAATGCATGGGACAAAGACGAAACCGCGTTTAGTGGTTAAGCGCAGCCTGAATAATCTTTCCGCCACGGTAGTTAATGACGTAGAGAATAAGGTTATTTTTTCTTTGTCTACAGTTAATAAAGAATTTAAGCAGGAAGTCAAGAATTCGGGGAATGTTAAGGCCGCGGAAATATTCGGCCAGTTTTTTTCTCGGAAGGCTAAGGAAAAGGGTATAACCAAGATTATCTTTGACCGTGCCGGCTATTTATACCATGGCAGGATAAAGACATTTGCCGAATCTTTAAGAAAAGGCGGAATGGAGTTTTAATCTATGCGTGAATTGAGCATTGGACAGCAATCGGAATTGATTGAGAAGGTAATTACTATTAATCGCGTAACTAAAGTTACCAAGGGCGGGAAAAAGCTGCACTTTAGCGCCCTCGTTGTTGTTGGAGATACTAAGGGCAATGTGGGTTTCGCGCTGGATAAAGCAAACGAAGTCGCAGATGCAATACGTAAGTCATTAATCAAGGCCAAGAAGAGCCTCTTTAGAGTTCCGCTGGTGGGTTCAACTATACCTCATGAAATTATAGGCCATTATGGCGCGGCTAAAGTTATGCTTAAACCTGCCTCAGAAGGCACAGGCGTAATTGCCGCCGGGCCTGTGCGCGCCATCTGCGAGGCCGTGGGGATTAAAGACATATTGACTAAGTGTTTGAAATCCAATAATCCGATAAATGTTATCAAGGCAACTGTGGAAGGCTTAAAGAACCTAAAGGTTTAAAAGGAAGAAATGGAAGAGCAGATAGGTTTACATAATCTTAAAGTTCCATTGGGCAGTCACAAGGGCCGCAAATATTTAGGCAGGGGTTCTAGCTCCGGCCATGGAAAGACCTCTACCCGAGGCAGCAAGGGACAGACTTCAAGAGCGGGAAGGCATTTTTATTTGGGGTTTGAGGGAGGGCAATCGCCCTTAATCCGCAAAATGCCTAAACGCGGATTCGTTAATATTTTCAAAAAGGAATTTCAGATCGTTTCTTTAAGGAGTATCGATAAGATAAATAGTGCCCTGATTAATCCGGCGTTACTTAAAGCCAAGGGCTTGATTAAGGATAAAGAAAAACCGGTAAAGATTTTAGGCAACACAGATTTGAAAACAGCAGTTACTATACAGGCGCATGCTTTTTCTGAACAGGCAGCGGAAAAGATTAAGAAAGCAGGCGGCAAACCGGAAATTATTACAATTAATGCCATTAGTTGATTTTAGCCCTTTAGTTAATTCTTTTAAGATTCCGGATCTAAAAAGGCGCCTTATTATTACCGGCGCGTTAATCGCTGTATACCGGGTGGGTTGTTATATCCCTACCCCGGGGATTGACGGTGGGGCTTTAGCGGAATTCTTCAGTCGCATTGCCCGCACTCAAGGCGGAACGATCTTTGGCATAATTAATATGTTTTCCGGCGGGGCTATGGAGAAGCTTACCATATTTGCCTTAGGAATTATGCCCTACATATCTTCCTCAATTATTCTGCAGCTTTTAACCGCGGTTATTCCGGCTTTGGAAAAGATGGGCAAAGAGGGCAAGGCAGGTTATGAGAGGATAAACCAATTTACACGCTATGGCACGGTAGGCTTAGCTGCTATCCAATCGTTTTTTATTGCCTTATGGCTTGAGAATCCGGCGCGTTTTGAGGGATTGCGGATAGTGATGAGCCCTGGGTGGGGGTTTAGAATAATAACTGTCTTGACACTTAGCACCGGAACGATATTTATAATGTGGTTAGGTGAGCAGATAGAAGAGAGAGGGATTGGTAATGGCATATCTTTGGTAATTACCGCGGGTATAATCTCTAGGATTCCGGCGGCTATGTACCAGTTGTTTGTTTTGGTATCTCCCTTTGCCGCCAGCCGCAGGCAGATCCAGCCGGCCACCTTAATAATTATGGCCATATTTTTAGTGGCCGTAGTTTTTTCCGTAGTCATGATTACTCAAGGTGTTCGAAAGATACCCGTACAATACGCGCGCAGGATTGTGGGTAGGAAGATTTATGGCGGGCAGTCTACTTATATACCCTTAAAAGTGGACACCTCAGGAGTTATTGCTATTATCTTTGCCCAGTCCATAATACTTTTTCCCGCCACGCTGGCATCGTTTATTCCTAATCCGGGATTCCAGAGATTAGCGCAAAACTTAATCCGCGGGCAGGTGCTTTATACCGTAATTTACGGTCTTCTAATAATTTTCTTTTGCTATTTTTATACTGCCATAGTCTTTAATCCTCAAGACCTATCCGAGAATATGAAAAAATACGGTGGTTTTATCCCGGGGATACGCCCCGGCGCCCCTACGGCGGAGTTCTTAGATTACGTGATGACCAGGATTACCTTAGCCGGCGCGGCGTTTATCGTGGTTATCGCCATATTTCCGGATTTCATTATGGCTTGTCTAAAGGTTCCTTATCTGGTCGCGTCTTTCTTTGGCGGGACGGGTATATTGATTATCGTAGGCGTTATGCTGGATAGCTTAAGACAGATTGAGTCGCATCTTTTGACGCACCATTATGAAGGTTTTATCAAGAGCGGGCATATGAGGGGAAGAAGATGATGCGCATTGTTCTATTGGGGCCTCCGGGGGCAGGAAAGGGCACGCAGGCTAAAGCCTTGGCGGAAAAATTAGGTATCGCGCATATATCTACCGGAGACATCTTAAGGCAGAATGTTAAAGACGCAACTCTTTTAGGCAAGGAGGCCAAAGGGTTCATGGATCGCGGCCTGCTTGTCCCAGATGAACTGCTGAGTAAAATGCTTCAGGATAGGTTTACCCAGGGCGACGTAAAAAAAGGGTTTATTCTTGATGGTTATCCGAGAACGCTTGCTCAAGCCAAGACATTAGAAGAGGTCGTTAAACTTAAAGGTATGGAGATAGATTTAGTAGTTTATTTGGATTCAAGCGACAGTGTAATTATTCAAAGGTTATCGGGTAGATTGGTCTGTTCTAAATGCGGGGCTATCTTCCATATAAAAAATATGCCTCCTCAAAAAGAAGGCCTTTGCGATAAATGCGGCGGTTCACTTTATCAGAGGACCGATGATAAAGTTGATACGATTAAGAAACGTTTAGAGGTTTATAAAAAAGAGGCAGCTGTTTTAATAAAATACTATGAGCGGCAAAATAAATTGTATCGTGTGGCTGCGGATGGCAAGGCTTCTGATGTACTTGCTAAGATAGCTGCCCTTGCTAAATAGTTTCCACTGAAAAAGCGGAAACTATGATTACACAGATTATAAAAGCAGATTTCAGAGATTAAAACAGCGTCGAAATTTATCTGTGTAATCTTTTCTAAAATCTGTGTAATCAAGTTATTGCTGGGTTTTTCAGCAATAACTAAATAATAAAGATGGTTCCTTTAAAGTCTGAAGAAGACCTTAAGATGCTTCAAAGATCGGGCCAGATTTTGGGCAGGGTAATGAAAGGATTGGAGAAAATTGTTAATCCTGGTATCTCAACTCTCCAAATTGACCGGCTTGCCGAAGAACTTATAGTTGGAGAAGGCGCCAAACCGGCATTCAAGGGTTACCAAGGTTTCCCGGCAGCTATATGCGCTTCTATAAATGAAGAGATTGTGCATGGCATACCGGGCAAGAGGGTTCTTGAGGAAGGCGATATTATAAGCTTAGACTTGGGAGTAAATTTATCTGGTTATTTCTCTGATGCGGCAATTACTTTAGCCGTAGGCAAGATAAGCCCTGAAGTTATGAAGCTTATTCAAGTTACCCGCGAAGCTTTAGCCGAAGGGATAAAAAAAGCTATAATCGGAAATAATCTATCGGATGTATCGCATCGGATTCAGAGTTTTGTTGAAGGTAATGGATTCTCAGTAGTCAGGCAGTTCGTAGGCCATGGTATAGGAAAAAACCTGCATGAAGAACCTGAAATACCTAACTTTGGCAGGCCGCATCAAGGCCCAATATTAAAAAAGGGTATGGTTTTAGCTATTGAGCCGATGGTAAATATGGGCAGCTGGGAATCCGAAATATTGCCTAATGGTTGGACCGCAGTAACCAAGGACAGGCAAGTCTCAGCGCATTTTGAACATACGATAGCGCTAACCGAAGAGGGCCCGGTAATACTGACTGGATAAAGATGATCTAGTATTTGACCTCACTTTCGTTCGGTCAACTATTTCACTAGACCAAAACATAAAGTGCTCAATGAAAGAAGAACTCATAGAGACAGAGGGAAAGATTATTGAAGCGCTGCCTAATGCGATGTTTAAGGTAGAGCTTGAGAATGGGCATATGGTGCTTGCGCATGTATCGGGTAAGATGCGTATGAATTTTATAAGAATTTTACCCGGGGACAAAGTAAAATTGGAACTTTCCCCTTATGATTTAAGCAGGGGGAGAATAACCTTTAGGAATAAATAGAAAATATAGGGCTTCACAAAATTGCTTATTTTATGATTACACAGATTAAAGCTCGACGAGAAAATCTGTGTAATCTTTTAAAAATCTGTGTAATCAACAGCCCTGAACGATTTTTGTGAAGGGCTGTAGAAAATAAGGAAGGTGCGGGAGTGAAAGTAAAAGCGTCGGTAAAAAGAATCTGCGACAAGTGTAAGATCGTGAAAAGGCAAGGGGTAATCAGGGTGATCTGTTCTAACCCTAAGCATAAGCAGAGGCAGGGATAATTTAATTCGCCTCCGCCGTTTTAATTCGCTTTGCGAATGCAAAACGAATCAGCGGGGGCTCATTAAGGAGAAACGTAATGCCAAGAATTCTGGGTGTGGATATACCTAAAGAAAAAAGAATTGAGATATCCCTGACCTATTTATATGGTATTGGCAGGCCATTATCTAATAAAATTCTTAAAGAGGTGAATATTGATCCTAATAAGCGCGCCAAGGATTTAAGCGAAGAGGAGGTAGCGCGCATAACTAATACCCTTCAGAAGAGCGGGTTAAGGCTTGAAGGGGATTTACGCCGGGATATCGCGCAGAATATTAAGAGGCTTATGGATATCGGTTCTTGGAGGGGTTTAAGGCATAAAAAAGGGCTTCCGGTAAGGGGCCAGCGCACGCGGACCAATGCCCGGACTAGAAAGGGGCCGCGTAGGGGGAATATGGCAGTAATTAAGAAGGCGGGACCGGTAAGGGCAGCGGCGCCAAAGACAGGTAAGTAGAATTAAGGTCCTGCGCATAGCGCAGGATTAATTAAACGCTAAACGCCAGAGGCAGCGTTAATTAAGGGGGGATTAATGGCAACTAAAGAAAGGGCAAAAAAGAAGAAGATAGCCAAAGGTATAACTTCCGGCATTGCCCATATTCAAGCAAGTTTTAATAATACCATTATTACTATAACCGACAGACAGGGGAATGTTTTGGCTTGGTCTACCCCGGGTATTGTAGGTTATGGCGGTTCGAAAAAGTCTACTCCTTTTGCCGCTCAGATAGCTGCTTCTGATGCTGCCAGAAAAGCAAAAGAGATAGGCCTTAAAGAAGTTGAGGTTCGCGTTAAGGGTCCGGGTTTTGGCAGGGAATCTGCCATCAGGGCGCTTCAGGCCGCGGGGCTTGTTATAACCTTGATTAAGGATGTAACTCCTATTCCGCATAATGGATGCCGGCCTAAGAAAAAAAGGAGAGTGTAGAAATTATGGCGCGTTATACTGATGCAGTTTGCAGGCTCTGCCGCAGGCAGGGGGAGAAGTTGTTCCTTAAAGGCACAAAATGCACTACGGAGAAATGCCCGGCAAACAAAAGGGCATATGCTCCGGGGCAGCATGGAGAAAGCAGGAATAGAAGGCGCAAAATTTCTAACTATGGTTTACAGTTGAGAGAGAAGCAGAAGGTTAAGAGGATTTATGGTGTGTTAGAGAAGCAGTTCCGCAGGTATTTTAAGATTGCCTCAAAAGCTAAGGGCATTACCGGAAGGGTGCTCTTGCAATTATTAGAAAGAAGATTAGATAATGTAATCTTTCGCGCGGGGATAGGTATATCCAGATCCCAGGCTCGGCAGATTGTGCGGCACAACTTTATTTTTGTCAACTCAAAAAGGGTGAATATCCCCTCTTTTTTAGTGGATAAAGACGATTTAGTGCAGGTTAAAGCTAAAGAAAAGGCATTGAATAAAATAAAGGATAACCTGGAGTTATCCAAAGACAGGGCTGTGCCCAGCTGGATAGAGTTCAAACCTGTTGATTTTAGCGCCAAGGTTTTAAGGCTTCCGGAGAAGGACGATATCGGGCAGACGATACAGGAGCAGTTGATCGTTGAGTTGTATTCGAAATAATACTTTGATATCCCGTCTCGTAAACTTGCGGTGAAATTCTCTTTGATAATTTCACCGCACTCGACGGGATCAATTCGCACACATCACTTACTCTCCGCCTACGGCGGATCGTAAGTGATGTGCTCATTGAGGAGAAAATAGATGGGTATGAAATGGAGAGATTTTCAATTACCAAAGAGATTAGAATGCGAAGAGGCCAGCTACACTAATGCCTACGGCAAGTTTTCCGCCGCGCCTTTTGAAAGAGGCTATGGCGTTACTTTGGGAAATTCATTAAGAAGAGTGCTGCTTTCTTCTATAGAGGGAAGCGCTGTAACTAATATTAAAATTTCCGGGGTTGCGCATGAATTTTCCACTATCCCCGGGGTATTGGAGGATGTGCCGGAGCTCATATTAAATATAAAAAGCATTATTTTAAACTCCCACTCCAAGATACCCAAGACTCTAACAATTAAGGCTAACTCTAAGGGGGAGATTAAAGCTAAGGATATTGAGGTGGATGAGACAATAGAGATAATTAACCCCGATCTCCATATAGCGACTTTGACTAAAGACACCAAATTGAATATTGAGATGGAAGTTTCTCGCGGGCGCGGTTATGTAATCGCGGAGTTAAATAAAAAAGAAAATAAGGATATAGGCATGATTCCCATTGATGCGATATTCGTTCCTATAAGGAATGTAAACTTTTTTGTGGAGAATACCCGCGTAGGGCAAAGGACAGATTATGATAAATTGATTCTTGAAATTTTTACCAACGGGGCGATTAGCCCTAAGGACGCGCTTTTGTATGCTTCAAATATTCTGCAAAGGCATCTTGATATATTCGTTAGTTTTGGCCAGCTTTCCGAAGATATAGCGGAGGAAGAGCCGGAGATGACTAAAGAAGATGCAGCCCTCTATGAAAAATTAAAGCTTTCTATTGCAGAACTTGAATTGTCCGTACGCAGCTCAAATTGTTTAAGGGAAGCAGGGATTAAAATTATCGCGGATTTGGTTAAGAAGACCGAGGATGAAATGCTTGCTTTTAAAAATTTCGGTAAGAAATCGTTGACTGAGATTAAAGAGCTGCTTATGAGTATGGGTTTAACCTTAGGGATGCAGGTAGATCCTAAAAAACTAAAGAAGGCTTAAAAAATGAGACACGGTAAGCAGAGGCTGCAATTAAATCGTTTTACTAGTTGGCACAAGGCTACCTTAAAGAGTTTAGCCAAGAATATGATTATTCATCAGAATATTAAGACTACATTATCCAGGGCTCGCGCAGTCAAGCCTTTGGTAGAAAAGCTTATCTCTCTATCTAAGGCCAATACCTTAAGCGCGAAACGCCAAGCCTTTAAGGTTCTTGGGGATCACAAGCTTGTCTCTTTACTTTTTAAGGATATCGGGCCGCTTTTTTCTAAAAGAAACAGCGGCGGCTATACCCGGATTATAAACCTGATTAAGCGCCGGGGTGATAACGCTCAGATGGTAATTTTTGAGCTTACCGAGAAAAAGGTCAAAGAGGCGAAGAAGGTAAAGAAGGCTAAAGGTTCTAATGCGGAGCCTAATGCAGAAGAGCCGGTAATAACTAAGGAGAAAACGAACGAAGAAAAGAAAGTTGTGAAAACGGCGCCGGCCTTGGTTAAAGAGAGGCAGGAGCTAATTAAGAAGCCCGCCAGAAAGTTCTTAAGCGGCATAAGGAAAATCTTTAGGAAAAAAGGTGATTCATTATAACAGCCCTTCACAAAAATCGTTCAGGGCTGTTGATTACACAGATTACCAGAGATTACACAGATTTTTCCGTCGGAGATTTAATCTGTGTAATCTGCTTTTAATCTTTTAATCAGAGATTGCTGCCTATTTTTAGAATATTTCAGCAATCTCTTATAATAAAAAGAGGTTAATTTTGTGCGTATAGATACGCGGTTAGCTGAACGCCTTAAAGAAGTCAGGCATTCCTCAACCCTTCTTATAACCTCAAAGGCCAAGAAGTTAAAATCCGAAGGTTTTGATATTGTAAATTTAGCTGCGGGAGAACCGGATTTTGATACTCCTGATTTTGTGAAGGCTGCGGGAATAGAAGCGATAAAGTCTGGTTTTACCAAATATACGCCTACCACCGGGATACCGGAATTAAAAGAGCTTATATCTGAGAAATTCAAAAAAGATAATCGCTTAGAGTACGGGCCTAACCAGATTGTAGTTTCTTGTGGCGCGAAACATAGTATATTTAATGCTTTATTTGTCTTAGTAAACCCCAAGGATGAGGTATTAATCCCACAGCCTTACTGGGTAAGTTACCCTGAGATGGTTAATTTATGCTCAGGTTTGCCGCGTTTCATTAAGACTCTACCGGAAAATGACTTCAAAGTTACCCCCCGCCAACTTAAAGAACAGCTAAACTCAAAGACCAAGGTGTTTATCTTAAATAGCCCTTCTAATCCTACGGGATGCGTTTATACAGAAGATGAGTTAAGGGAGATAGCCGGGATTTGCGTAGAAAACAAGATTTTTGTTATTAGCGACGAGATTTACGAAAAATTAATCTACGATGGGTTAAAACACATATCTATAGCTGGTTTTAATAAAGATATCTATGATTTAACTATTACTATCAACGGTTTGTCCAAAAGTTATTCTATGACCGGCTGGCGCATAGGATACCTCGCCGCAGCCCCTGATATCGCGGAAGCAGTATCAAGGTTACAAGATCACTCTACCTCAAATCCTAATTCCATAGCCCAGAAAGCGGCGGTAGCCGCATTAAGTTACCCCGGCGGAGATTTTTTTAGTAAAGTAGTTTATGAATTCCAAAATAGAAGAGATTATTGCATGGAAAGATTAACGAAAATGGCCAAGATTAAGGCAGTCAAACCCAAAGGCGCATTTTACATATTTTGCGATATAAGCAAGACGGGTTTAAAATCTTCAGTTTTTGCTGAGCGTCTGCTGGGGGAGAAATATGTCAGCCTTATCCCGGGTGATAGTTTCGGGATGGCCAATTACATACGTATGAGTTTTGCCGCAAGTATGGAGCAGCTTAAAAAGGGGATGGATAGATTGCGCGGCTTTCTAGAAGGAGTAGGCCAATAGTTAGGGGGAAGCTTTATGGAAAAGACGATCGCGGAAAAGATATTAAGCGCGCATGCCGGAAAAGAACTTGTTGCCGGTGATTTTGCGGTATGCAAAGTTGATTTTACCTTTGGCCAGGACGGCACCAGCTCAATAATTATTGATAGAATCAAGGAACTGGGTTTAAAAGAACTTAAAACTAAATTTTGCATGGTAATTGACCATAGTGCGCCATCCCCTAGTGAAGGCGTATCGGCCGTGCATAAAAAGATGCGTAGTTTCGCGCGGGAGTTTAAGGCCCCTCTCTTTGATATTGGCTGCGGGGTTTGTCATCAGGTTATTCCTGAGTCCGGAGAAGTCCTGCCCGGGAGCTTAGTCTTGGGAGCAGATTCGCATAGCTGCACTTATGGGGCATTAGGCGCATTTTCCACGGGGGTCGGCTCAACGGATTTAGCTATTACCTTGGCTGCGGGTAAGAATTGGTTTAAGGCCCCGCAAACTATAAAAATAATAATTAAGGGCAAGGCTCCTAAAGGGGTATATCCTAAAGATATAATATTGCATATTATTACTGCCGTAAAAGCTGACGGGGCGGCTTATAGGGCTCTGGAGTTTTCCGGTCCGGTTATTGATAATATGGATATGGATGGCCGTTTTACTATTGGCAATATGACAGTAGAAATGGGGGCCAAGGTGGGTTTTATGCCTGTGGACAAAACTACTATTAGTTGGTTTAAGTCTAAGGGAGTTAACCCTTCTAAGATACACCCTGTTTTTGCGGATAAAGAGGCGAAATATGAAGATGCATTAGAATTTGATATATCCGCTCTTAAGCCGCAAGTCTCGCTTCCTCATAGCGTAGATAGCGCCAAGCCGGTTTCAGATTTAGGGCAGGTTAAAATCAATGAGGCATTTTTAGGGACGTGTACAAATGGGCGCTTGCAGGATTTAAGGATTGCTGCTAAAATATTAAAAGGCAGGAGCGTTGCCTTAGGGATAAGGTTTATTATAGCTCCTAGTTCGCGCTTGGTTTTTTTAGAGGCATTAAAATTAGGCTTGGTAGATATATTTATTAAGGCAGGGGGAGTTATCGTCGCTCCGGGTTGCGGGCCGTGTGTCGGAACGCATAATGGTATACCTGCGGATTCAGAAATAGTTATATCTACTGCCAATAGAAACTTTAAAGGGAGAATGGGTAATCCTGGCGCTTTTATCTATCTGGCTTCGCCGGCGACTGTAGCTGCTTCAGCAATTAAAGGGTATATTGCTGATCCCAGAGAGTTTTTGTAAAGGAGGGTTTATATAGTGGAGATAAGGGAGCTGCTTATCGCGTGTATTGAAAAAGACGCTTCAGACTTGCATATCACTGAGAAAGAACCGCCGATACTACGTTTAGACGGAAAATTGCAGCGCACCAATGCCGAAGTTTTAAATAAGCAAGATTTAAAGAAAATGATTTATGCCATCCTTACCAACCCTCAAAAAGAGAAGCTTGAGAAGGATCTGGAACTAGACTTTTCACTTGCCCTTCCGGGCTTGGACAGGTTTCGCGTAAATGTGCATCTGCAAAAAGGCTCGGTAGAGGCAGCCTTCAGGTGCATCCCCTTGGAGATACCCACTATTGAAGGTTTGGGCCTGCCTCAAATTATAGCTGAGCTTGCGCGTAAGTCCAATGGCTTGGTTTTGATAACCGGCCCAACCGGGATGGGTAAAACCACTACCCTGGCTACGATGATTAACTTAATTAATAATGAGAGGGAATGCCTTATTCTTTGTATTGAAGATCCGATTGAGTTTATATTTGCCAATAATAAAAGTATTATTAAACAGAGAGAAGTTTATTCCGATACGCGTTCTTTTGCTGAAGCCTTAAGGCACGCTTTAAGGCAGGATCCTAATGTTATTGTCGTTGGTGAGATGCGCGACCTGGAGACTATTTCAACAGCTCTTACCGCGGCAGAGACCGGGCATCTGGTTTTAGCTACTCTGCATACCCCTGACGCGCCTCAAACCATAGAGAGAATTATTGACGTTTTTCCTCCCTATCAGCAGCAACAGGTTAAACTCCAATTAGCAGACTGCCTTCAGGGGGTAGTTTCTCAGTTACTGCTTCCTCACGCTTCCGGAAAAGGGCGGGTCCTGGCTACCGAGGTTATGATTGCTACCGCGGGCATAAGGAACCTGATACGCGAACAGCAAATTGAGCAGATACCTACGCTTATGCAGACAGGTTCTCAATACGGAATGCGCACAATGGATAAATCTCTTAAGGAGTTAACCCAGCAAGGCTTAATTAGCCTTGATATTGCGCTTTCCAAGGTTAAGAATTCCGAAGAGTTTAAGCAGCTATAAAACCCGTCCCTTTTTTGTATGGAAACAATCAGAAAGGCGCGGGACTTAGGTATATAAAGAGGTCGCTGAAAAATTACTAAAAACTACACCAGCGACCTCTGATCAGAGATTGCTGCCTATTTTTAGAATATTTCAGCAATCTCATAAATAAGAAAGAAGGGGCGGGGTGAACCTACAAGGCAAGGCCATTAAGCTGGGGGATAATATTAACACGGATTTCATTATTTCCGGAAGGTATAAATTTGCTATCACTGATATAAAAGAATTAGCCAAGCATATCATGGAGGACATTGATCCGGATTTTCCCTCTAAGATTACGCCGGGAAAATCCGTAATTGCAGCGGGCAGGAATTTTGGCATGGGCTCTTCCCGTGAACAGGCTCCTTTAGTGATAAAAGAAGCAGGCATTGTGGCAGTCTTGGCCGAGAGCTTCGGCCGCATATTTTATCGCAATGCCTTTAATATCGGCCTATGTTTAATTGAAACAGATACGGATAAAATTGATGAAGACGACATTTTAGATATAGATTTAGATAAAGGCGCGGCGAGGAATATAACTAAAAACATAAACCTTGAAATTAAGCCTTTCCCTAAGTTTATGCAGGAATTGTTGAAAGAGGGAGGGATTATTAATTATTTCAAGAAGTACGGAGAACTTAAAGTTAACTCAGTAGATGGCGCATAAAATAACCCTGATTCCCGGTGACGGCATAGGCCCTGAGGTAACCTTTGCGGCCAAGAGATGCATTGAGGCTACCGGTGTGAAAATAGAATGGGATGAGGTTCTCGCTGGTTCTGACGCTCTTAAGGCAACCGGAGAGCTATTGCCGCAAGGCGTATTAGATTCCATAAAGAAGAATAGGGTTGCCTTAAAAGGGCCGATTATAACTCCCATCGGAGAAGGTTTTAGGTCGGTAAATGTAGCTATAAGGCAGGCGCTTGATCTTTATGTCTGCGTCCGGCCAGCCAAGTCTTACCCGGGGGTAAAGAGTAATTATAAAGATATAGATTTAGTGATTATCCGCGAGAATAGCGAAGATCTTTATGCGGGGATAGAGTTTGAGGAGGGCCTCACTCAAACCAAGGAGTTAATTAAAAAGATAGAAGATTATAGTAAAAAACGAATCCGTTCGGATTCAGGAATATCCATTAAGCCCATATCTAAATTTGCTTCAACAAGGATAGTTAAATTTGCTTTTGAATATGCGATGGAACATAATCGTAGAAAAGTAACTATCGGGCATAAGGCAAATATTATGAAATTTACCGACGGGCTATTCTTGAAAATCGGCAGGGAAGTGGCTAAAGAATACTCCGGCAGGGTAACCTTTGAAGAAGCCATAGTGGATAATATGTGTATGCAGTTGGTGCAGAAGCCGCGTAACTATGATGTTTTGGTTCTGCCTAACCTTTATGGAGATATCCTTTCAGACCTTTGCGCCGGGCTTATCGGCGGATTAGGTATTGCACCGGGCGCTAATATCGGAGATGGCCTTGCGGTGTTTGAGGCGGTACACGGTTCAGCCCCTAAATACAAAGGCTTAAATAAGGTAAATCCTGTGGCGATGATTCTATCCGGGGTGCTTATGCTTGATTATCTAAATGAAAAGAAAGCAGCCTTAGCCTTAGAGGGCGCGGTTAAAGAAGTTATATTAGAAGGGAAGAAGGTTACCTACGACTTTAAATCCAACCCCAATGATTCTAATATAGTTGGCACTCAAGAAATGGCGGATGCGGTTATCAAGAAGTTAAAAGATTGAAAATCCCCCCGAAAATCCACCCGTCGGGTGTCTTTCCGGAAAATCCACCCGTCGGGTGTCTTTCGTGACATGGCATTATGAAAATATCTATTATCGGAGCGGGGAATGTGGGGAGTTTAACTGCTATGCGCCTTGCTCAGGCCGGCTTAGGCGATGTTGTGCTTATTGATATTCTTAAAGATTTAGCCTTTGGTAAGTCTTTGGATTTAGAAGATGCCCGTCCGATTTTAAGTTCCCATTATAATATTGAAGGCTCGGAAGACATAAACAAGATTAAGGATTCAGATATAATAGTGATTACCGCCGGTATGGCGCGCAGGCCCGGGATGGCCCGCGAGGAACTTTTCTCTAAGAACTCTCAGATACTAAAAGGCGTGTCTTTGAATATAAAAAGCCTTGCTCAGGGCGCTAAGGTTATCGTAGTAACCAATCCTTTAGACCTTATGACTATTCTTGTTTTAAAGGTAACCGGCTTTAAGCCAAATCAAGTATTTGGTATGGGTATCAGTTTAGATGCGGCAAGGTTCGCTAATATTATCGCCAGGGAATTGAAATTATCAGTTAATGATATTGAGGCGATGGTAATCGGCGCCCATGGTGAGGCGATGCTTCCTCTGCCAAGCCACTCAAAAGTAAAAGGAGTAAGTTTAAATAAGGTTATTACTGGCGAGAGGGTAGAACAACTCGTAAAGGAGACAATAGGCAGAGGCGCGGAGATAGTAGCTGCGTTAGGTACGGGCAGCGCGTTCTTTGCTCCGTCCGCGGCAATCGCGCGGATGGCCGGTATGATTGTTAAAGATGAAAAGAAAATAATCGGCGCTTGCGCGTATTTAGACGGTGAATATGGAATAAAAGATATTTGTATCGGTGTCCCCTGTCGTTTAGGTAAACAAGGGATTGAAAAAATTATTGAATTAGATTTAAATAAAGAGGAAAAGAAAGCATTCCTTAAATCTGCTAATAAACTTAAAGAACAATATAGCAGCATAACAATATAACAATAGTAACAATGGCCGAATATGATCTAGTCGTAATCGGCGGGGGTTGGGCAGGTTTTAACGCCGCGCTTCGAGCTAAGAAATTGGGTTTAAAAGCAGCCCTTATTGAGAAGTCTTTTATAGGAGGCACCTGCTTAAATTTAGGATGCATACCTGCCAAAACATTAATCCAATCCGCTAAAGTATTTAGCCTTACCAAGAAATCTTCTGATTTCGGAGTTGATAATTTAAATCCTAGCATAAATTTCTTAAAAATACAGGAAAGAAAAACCAAGCTTGTAGCAGGGCTGCGTCTGGGAATGCAGTCTATGCTTAAGGGGGTTGATTTCTTTAACGCTGAGGCGCGGGTCGTTTCTCCCCAAGAAATAAAATTAGGCGAGAGTATTATTAAAACAAAATTTATATTAGTTGCCTCCGGTTCAAGGCCTGCAGAATTAAGCCAACTTAAATTTGACGGTAAAAAGATTGTCTCAAGCAATGAGCTCCTCGCTTTGAAAGAAATTCCGGCATCACTTTTAATTATTGGGGGAGGGGTTATCGGATGCGAATTTGCCAGCTTATTTTCTAATTTAGGCACGCAAGTAGCAATAGTAGAGAAGATGCCCCGGCTTCTTCCCGGAGAAGATCCTGAGATAGCTAAAAAAATAGAGAATATATTTAAGAAGAAAGGCATTAGAGTAAATATTGATAGTGACGTTAGAAGTGTCAATTTAGATAATTCTAACCTGATTTTAGTCTCTGTTGGCAGATCTGCTCAAGCTGGCTCATTGGGCCTGGAAGAATCAGGGGTAAGGTTAGATAGGGGCAGGGTTATAGTTGATGAGTATCTAAAAACTAATATAGATACTATTTATGCTGCCGGAGACTGCACTGCCAAGGTCATGCTTGCCCATTTTGCCGGCTATCAGGGCCGCCTTGCCGTAGATAATATTTTTGCAAAGGCTAATAGCAAAAAAGCAGATTCATCAAGCGTGCCTAATTGCATATTTACTGATCCTGAGATTGCTTCTGTGGGTTTAAATGAAGAGAGGGCAATTATGGAAGGCAGAGGTATAAATATAAACAAATTTGATTTCTTAGGTTCAGGCATGGCGCGGATACTTGACGAAACCCAGGGTTTTTTAAAGATAATCTCGGATAAAAGGAGTGGCGTAGTTTTAGGGGCTTCAATTATAGGGCCAAAGGCAACTGAAACCATAGGTATTTTAACCTTAGCTGTTTCCTGCCGCCTTACGATAGAACAGCTTGAGAAGACAATATTCGCGCATCCTACCCTTAGCGAATCTATAGGCGAAGCCTTAAAATAAGTTCCAATCCGGAGGTTTGAAAATGACCAAAATAGTTTTGCCTGAATTGGGCGGGGGGCAAAAAAAGGCCACAGTTTCTTATTGGTATTTTAAAGTAGGAGAAAAAGTAAGCGAGAAAGATGATTTGGTCGAACTTACCACAGATAAGGCTGCCTTTAATCTGCCCAGCCCTTGCTCAGGAACTCTCACGGAGATTATTATACCCGTTGGCGAGGCGGCTGAGGTAGGTATTACCTTAGGGGTAATTGAAGAAAGCTGAGGTCGCTGAAAAATTCCTAAAAATCATCAGCGACCTCTGATTACACAGATTACTTTCCCGCCATAGCGGGATCCCGCCAGAGGCGGGAAAGATTACACAGATGCGTGCCAAGTTAAGCTCTTTCTTAGTCTAACCGATGTGAGTTCGGGACATAGCAATTGTCTGTTTGGCTATGTAGT
>PEYI01000035.1 GCA_002774445.1 Candidatus Omnitrophica bacterium CG08_land_8_20_14_0_20_41_16
CTTGGCACGCATCTGTGTAATCTGCTTTTAATCTTTTAATCAGAGATTGCTGCCTATTTTTAGAATATTTCAGCAATCTCTTTTATTCGACAAGAGGACGCCCCCAGTTTATCCCTCAAGGTACACTGTTAATTCCTAGATATTCCTGAATAGATTTGACATCAAAATCGCTTTTTAAGATTGATTCCATCCCATTCACTGCTGCTTGGGCCCCTTGAATTGTGGTTATTACAGGTACTGCGTACATCACTGCAGAGTTTCTAATAAGCTTCATGTCAGATTGGCCCCTTTGCCCCGATGGAGTATTTATAATTAGTTTTATTTCGCCTTTTTTAATGAGCTCTAATATTCTTTTATTGCCTTCCCCTATCTTACCGGCCTCCTGCGCTTTAATATTGTTAGAAACGAGCGCCTTGGAAGTTCCTTCCGTGGCAATTATCTCAAAACCCATATCAAAAAGTTTTTTGGCAATAAATACAATGTTTCTTTTATCGCTATTTTTTACGCTTATAAAGACCTTCCCATTTTTAGGCAGGGGCAAACCCACAGCAACCTGAGACTTATAAAATGCTATCCCAAAAGATGAATCTATTCCCATTACCTCACCTGTAGATTTCATCTCAGGGCCAAGTATTATATCTACGCCGGAAAACCTGGAAAACGGAAGAACAGACTCTTTAACCGAGAAATACTCTAACCTCTTTTCTTCTCTAAGCCCAAGTTCGCTTAGTTTCTTGCCGACCATAACTTTAGCAGCAATCTTTGCCAAGGGCACACCTGTTGCCTTGCTCACAAAAGGAACAGTTCTTGATGCTCGGGGATTAACCTCCAAAACATAAACATCATCGTTTTTTATGGCAAATTGAATATTAATCAACCCTTTTACTTTTAATTCTTTTGATAAAGCATGCGTGTATTTTCTTATTGTTTCAACTATACTGTCGCTTAATGTATGCGGAGGCAGGACACACGCAGAATCTCCGGAGTGAATACCTGCTTCTTCGATATGCTCCATAATTCCGCCTATCACGGTATCGGTTCCGTCTGAAACAGCATCAACGTCAACCTCTATTGCTTCCTCAAGAAACTTATCTATTAAAATTGGATGTCCTTCTGAGACTTCCTGCGCTTCTTTTATAAACTCTTCCAACGTTGCTTCATCATAAACTATTCTCATCGCTCTTCCGCCAAGCACGTAAGAAGGCCTGACCAATACAGGATAGCCGATTTCCTTGGCAATTTTTATGGCTTCTTTTTTAAAATAGGCGGAACCATTGGGTGATTGTTTTATTTTTAGTTTATTCAGCAATTTTGAAAATTTACTCCTATCTTCTGCTTCATCGATAGATTTAACAGATGTGCCGATTATGCGGGCGCCGGCTTTTTCTAATGACCTTGCTAGATTAAGCGGAGTCTGCCCTCCCAACTGGACAATTAATCCGCCGGGTTTTTCTTTATCAATGATATTCATTACATCTTCAAAGGTAAGCGGTTCGAAATATAACTTATCGGATGTATCGTAATCCGTTGATACGGTCTCAGGATTAGAATTAACCATTATAGTCTCGTACCCCAATTCTTTAAGCGCAAATGAGGCATGGCAACAGCAGTAATCAAATTCAATCCCCTGGCCGATACGGTTAGGGCCGCCGCCTAAAATCATTATCTTTTTTCTCTGGGATCTCCTTGTTTCATCTTCTGCTTCATAAGCAGAATAATAATACGGCGTATAAGCCTCAAACTCAGCAGCGCAGGTATCGACAAGCTTAAAGGTTGCCTCAATGCCCTGTCTTTTTCTTAATTTTCTGACAGAGGCCTCATTGGAATGCATAAATTCCGCTATCTGCCTATCGCTGAAACCAAATTCTTTGGCTTTTCTTAATAGTTCCTTATTAATGATTTTTGTTTTAGAGCAGCTATTGCGCAACTTCTTTTCTAATCGCACAATATCATCTATATTACTAATAAACCAGGGATCTATTTTTGTAATATCAGAAATTTCTTCTTTATCCATGCCTTTTTGTAAGGCATATTTTATGTAGAATATTCTTGAGGCATTGGGGACTTTTAGTTTTTGAATTATTGTAGGTAGAGGAATTTTTTTATAATCCTTTTTATTATCTAAACCACTATGGCCAATCTCTAAGCCGCGTAAACCTTTTTGCAATGCTTCCTTAAATGTCCTACCGATTGCCATTGTTTCACCAACTGATTTCATAGAAACTCCCAAAACATCTTTTGCTTCTGGGAACTTCTCAAAAGTAAACCTGGGAATCTTAACCACGCAATAATCTATTGTTGGTTCAAATGACGCAGGCGTCTCTTTAGTAATATCATTTCTTATTTCATCCAACGTATAACCAACGGCGAGTTTTGCTGCAAATTTTGCAATTGGGAAGCCTGTAGCCTTACTGGCTAAAGCAGAACTCCTTGACACCCTGGGGTTCATTTCAATCACTACCATTCTGCCGGTTTTAGGATTAACTGCGAATTGGATATTAGAGCCGCCTGTTTCAACGCCAATCTCTCTTATTATCGCAATTGCTGCATCTCTCATTTTTTGATATTCTTTATCAGTCAAAGTTTGGGCTGGCGCAACAGTTATGGAATCTCCAGTATGAATTCCCATGGGATCGAAATTCTCAATAGAACAAACTATAACCACATTATCTTTTTTATCCCGCATCACCTCAAGCTCATATTCCTTCCAGCCCAAAACTGATTCTTCAATTAAGATTTCACTATTCATACTGCTTTTCAATCCCAAGTCTGCCAGGCGTTTAAATTCAGCCATGGTTTTTGCAATCCCGCCCCCAGTCCCTCCCAAGGTAAAACTCGGTCGGATGATAACTGGAAGCCCAATTTTTTTGGCAGCCCTCATTGCCTCCTGCATATTGTAAGCTAAAAGGCTTTTGGGCAAATCCAACCCTATCTTCAGCATTGATTTTTTGAAGTATTTCCTGTCCTCAGCCTTCTTTATGGACTCGTAGCTGGCGCCAATCATTTTGACTTTATATTTATTAAGTATGCCCCGCTCGAATAATTTAACTGCTGTATTTAATCCTGTTTGCCCGCCAAGCGTAGGAAGAAGCGCATCGGGTCTCTCTTTCGCAATAATCTTCTCTACAACCTCGGGAGTTATTGGCTCAATATAGGTAACATCGGCCATCTCAGGGTCGGTCATGATAGTGGCAGGATTGGAATTAACCAGCACCACTTTAAAACCTTCTTCTCTTAAGGCCTTGCAGGCCTGTGTTCCAGAATAATCAAACTCGCAAGCTTGGCTGATTACAATAGGTCCAGAACCAATGATAAGAATTTTTTTAATGTCGGTTCTTTTAGGCATATTTTTCCATCATCTTAATAAACTCTTCAAACAAATACCCAGCATCGTGCGGTCCTGCTGAGGCCTCAGGATGAAATTGCACGGAAAATATGGGCAGTTTTTTATGCCGCATTCCCTCTAAGGTCTGGTCATTTAAATTTATATGGGTAATTTCTACTTCTTTCTTATTTAGGGAATCCATATCTACGCAGAAGCCGTGGTTCTGAACCGTGATAAAAACTTTACCTGTCTTTAAATCTTTAACCGGATGATTAGCTCCGTGATGGCCGAATTTAAGTTTGTAAGTCTTACCGCCAAGAGCAAGGCCTAGTATCTGATGACCTAGGCAAATGCCGAAGATGGGCACTCTTCCGATTAATCTTCTGGTTGTATCTATCACATATTTAACTGCCGCTGGGTCTCCCGGGCCATTAGAAAGCAATAATCCATCAGGTTTCATCTTTAAAATTTCTCCGGGCCCTGTATTTGCTGGAACAACTACAACCCGACATTTATTTTCTATAAGTTTTCTTAAAATATTGTATTTTACTCCGCAATCAAGAACAATTACTTTATATCCTTTATCCTTAATTTGCGACCAGACATATATTTTTTTGCTAGTGACTTCTTTGACTAAATCTATACCGACTAATCCTTCTGAATTTTTGGCTTTCTGGACTAATTCTTTTCCATCTAATCCCTTGGTTGACAATATCGCCTTCATTGCTCCGGCTTGCCTTATGTGTAAGGTAAGTGCACGCGTATCTATGCCTTCAATACCTAAAATGTTATTTTCTTTAAGATAATCGGCCAGAGATTGACTGCTGCGCCAATTGCTGGCAATTTTGCTGCACTCCTTGACTACAAACCCTTCCAGAAATGGCTTGCGCGACTCTACATCTTCTCTATTCACACCATAATTACCTATGAGCGGATAAGTCATAGTTACAATCTGGCCTTTATAAGAAGGGTCAGTAATAATCTCCTGATAACCGGTCATACTGGTATTAAAAACCACCTCACCGCATCGTTCGCCGCTTGCGCCGAACGATCTTCCCTGAAAAATCTTTCCGTCTTCTAACGCCAATATTGCTTTCATATAATTATGACTTTTCTAATGCTGCCTTAATAAACTCTCTGAATAAAGGATGCGCCTTATCCGGCTTAGACTTAAACTCCGGATGAAACTGTACTGCGATAAAATAGGAATGCCCCTTAAGTTCAACTATCTCTACTAAATTTTTCTTAGGGTACACTCCGGAAAAAACCATGCCTTTTTTCTCAAAAATCTTGCGGTATTTATTATTGAATTCGTAGCGGTGGCGGTGGCGTTCTTGAACGAGCATTCTACCATAAGCTTTAAAAGCAAGAGTATTTTTCTTAATCTTACAGGGATATGCGCCTAAACGCATGGTTCCGCCTAAGTCCTGAATCTTCTCTTGCTCTGCCAATAAACTAATCACTGGATATTTTGTCTTTTTAAATTCCGTGGAATTTGCGCCCCTCAAATTACAAACATTCCTGGCAAACTCGATTACCGCACACTGCATCCCCAGGCAAAGGCCTAAAAAGGGAATTTTATTCTGACGCGCGAACTTAATCGCTTTAATTTTACCCTCGATTCCGCGGTAACCAAATCCTCCGGGAACAAGAATCCCCGAAATACCCTGCATTATTTTTCCTATTTCGGATTTTTCCAGGCTTTCGGAATCAATCTTTTTTATTTCTACTTTCGTATCATTATAAATTCCGGCGTGGATCAGCGCTTCATATATCGACTTATAAGCATCCTGTAGTTTGATATATTTTCCCACGACTGCGATAGTAATTTTATTTTTCGGGCTAAGTACTCTGTTTACCACATCCCGATCCCATTCTTTTAAGTCTGAGAACTTACAAATCAATTTAAAGTGGCTTAAAATTATTTCATCTAAAATCTGCTTCTTAAAAACTAAAGGTACTTGGTAAATGGACTCCATATCCGGGGACTCAATAACCGCTTCTTTTTTTACATTGCAGAATAAAGAAATTTTTTCTTTAACGCTCTCGGATAATGGTTTTTCTGTACGGCAAATTAATACATCAGGAATAATACCTATCTCGCGTAAAGTCCCTACGCTATGCTGGGTGGGTTTTGTCTTTACTTCTTCCGCTGCTTTGATATATGGTACAAGTGTCAGATGAATATAAAGCACATTATCGTAGCCCATATCCAGCCTAAATTGTCTCGCCGCTTCAAGAAATGGCAAACTCTCAATATCGCCGACTGTCCCGCCGATCTCAACAATGACGATATCAGCCTTGGAAACATGGGCACATTTCTTTATACTCTCCTTTATCGCATCTGTAATATGCGGAATAACCTGGATAGTCTTTCCTAAATAATCTCCCTTCCTCTCTCTAGAGATTACACTGTTATAAATTTGGCCGGTAGTTATATTATTAAATTTTGATGAAAGCGTATTAGTGAAACGCTCATAATGCCCCAGGTCTAAATCCGTCTCTGCTCCGTCTTCAGTGACGTAAACCTCCCCGTGTTGATAAGGATTCATTGTCCCCGGATCAACATTAATATAAGGATCCAACTTCATGAGAGCTACTTTCAGGCCTCGAGATTCTAAAATCTTCCCTATAGAAGCAGAAGCAATTCCCTTGCCCAAGCTTGATATCACTCCGCCGGTTACGAATATGTATTTTGTCATTGTAACTCCTTATCCCGCACTTTTTCAAAGTGCGGGATTAATTCGTCCTTCGCTTCGCTCTAGGACTCGATTGGACGATCCTGAAACGAAGTGAAGGATCTCGTGTGTATAACTTATGTCGGCTATTGCCTCCATAAGTTATACACTCATTAAAAAAGGCGATTAGTGCCGACAATCCGGCCCTAAACGCCTTTGTTCTCTTAAGTAGTACTCCTTTGGACTACGTTTGAGTATAACAATATTTCTCTTCCTTGTCAATGCTTCTAAAGTATTGGCAAATCGCTTTTACCCATTAAATATTTATCTATACAATAGGCGGCTTTTCTTCCTTCTGAGATAGCCCAGACAACTAAGGACTGCCCTCGACGCATATCTCCGGTAGAAAAAACTCCTGAAACCTTCGTCATATAATTCTTATCGGTTTTTACATTGCCTTTGGAATCAAGCTCCAAATTTAAGTCTCTGATTAAGCCGCTGTGCTCAGGGTGCAGAAAACCCATGGCTATAATCACTAAATCTGCCTCAATTTCAAATTCCCTGCCAGCTGTTTCTTGGTTTACCCTCTGACAAAGGAGCTTTTTTACCCAACCGTTCTCTCCGCTAAACTTTTTAGTTGAAACTGACCATTCTCTTATCCCGCCTTCTTCATGGCTAGTGGTGGTTTTGCAAAGCAAAGGATACTTTGGCCAAGGATAATCTGGTGTCCGGCATTCTGACGGTTTAGCTAAAAGCTCAATCTGCACCACGCATTTTGCGCCTTGGCGGTGCGCTGTTCCTACACAATCCGCGCCCGTATCCCCCCCTCCAATGACTACTACTTTCTTACCCTTGGCATCGATCCATTCGACTCGCTTCGCTCGCTCAGGATCAATGGTGAGCGAAGTCGAACCATCGATTAATTTATCAATCGCCATTTTCTGGCCACTAGCCCTAATATTTGCCTGAATCAAATAATCTAAAGCAAAATGAATCCCTTTTAATTCCCTGCCTTCGATCTTTAAGTCTCTTGGAACGCGTGAACCAATAGCAAAACATACGGCAGCATAATCTTTGCTTAATTTTTCTATTTTGTAATCCACACCGACGTTCATCCCATTTACAAAAATAATTCCTTCTTTCTTTAAGATCCCCAACCGACGATCAAGAATCCGTTTCTGGAGTTTAAAATCAGGAATCCCGTAGCGTAATAACCCTCCGATTTGTTTATCCTTTTCAAAAACTACGACCAGATGCCCGGCTTGATTTAATTGATCAGCACAAGCCAAACCCGCAGGCCCTGAACCAATAATGGCAATTTCTCGACCAGTACGCTTCTTAAGGCGGCGGGGTTTAATCAGTCCGGTTTTAAATGCGTATTCAATAATATTTAATTCATTTTCCCTAATCGTTACCGGATCGTCATTAATGCCCAAAACACAAGAGTATTCGCATGGCGCCGGACACAATCTCCCGGTAATCTCCGGAAGGTTATTCGTAGCAGCGAGCAATTGAAATGCCTTTTGCCAATTGCCATGAAAAACTAGGTCATTCCACTCCGGGATATAATTACCAATGGGGCAGCCCCAATGACAGAAAGGCGTGCCGCAATCCATACAGCGCGAGGCCTGCTCGCAAGAAACCTCGTCGCTACGTAAAGACATTACTTCCCGGTAATCCTTTATCCGTTCGCAGACCAGGCGGTATCTTGCTGCCTGCCTTTTTACTTTTAAGAATCCTCTGACATCACCCATCTGAAACCTCGGCTAATCCTAATTCCTCTTCCAACCCTTCCATTTCTAAAACCCGTTTATATTCGAGAGGCATAACCTTGATGAATTTTTTAATTTCACGCGCAAAATTATCCAGAATTTTTCCGGCAACTTTACTTTGAGTGTATTGATAGTGATTCCGCAATATATTATAAACATCCCTTACATCATCTACCGAGAGGCCTTCCAGCTCTACCATCTCTAAATTACATTTTTCTTTAAAATTCTTATCTATGTCATAAATGTAGGCGATGCCTCCGGACATCCCGGCAGCAAAGTTTCTTCCGGTTTTACCTAAAACCACAACCCTTCCGCCGGTCATATACTCACAACCGTGGTCTCCCACTCCTCCCACTACCGCGTTCAGGCCGGAGTTTCTGATACAAAATCTCTCTCCGGCAACCCCTCTGATATACGCCTCGCCACTTATCGCTCCATAGAAAGCAGTATTACCAATAATAATATTTTCTTGTGGCTTGTAGTCTGCATTTCTATCCGGGTAGATTATAATTTTGCCTCCGGAAATACCCTTTCCTACATAATCGTTACTCATCCCCTCAAGCTCAAAGGTAACCCCTTTTGCCAACCACGCCCCGAAACTTTGACCGGCTATACCTTTAAATTTAAAATGTATTGTATCTTCGGGTAACCCCTCTTCTCCATATTTTCTACAGACCTCTCCGCTTAACATCGCACCAGTTGCCCTATTGGTATTAGCAATGGTCAGCTCTTTACTTATAGCTTTAGATTCTTCTAAAGCGGGTTGCGCAAGCTTAATCAACGTCAGATCTAAAACTTTATCAATACCATGTTCCTGCCTAAACGTACAATAAACCGGTGTTTCTTTAGCTAAGGAAGGCTTATATAGTATCTTAGAGAAATCCAGTGCTTTTGCCTTCCAGGGTAAAATTGCGCTATTAACTTCTAATAAATCGGCTCTACCGACCATTTCATCTATGCGGCGAATCCCCAAGCAACTCATAATCTCGCGTAATTCCTGGGCTACAAAATAAAAATAGTTTGTCACATATTCCGGCTTGCCGTTGAATCTTTTCTCCAAGATGTCGTCCTGCGTGGCAATCCCCACAGAACAGTTATTCAGATGACAGTGCCGCAGCATCACGCATCCTAAAACAATTAAGACTGCGGTAGAGAAACCGAATTCTTCCGCGCCTAAGAGCGCGGCAATAGCTACATCACGCCCGGTGCGTATCTGGCCATCAGTTTGTAAACGGACCCTGCTTCTTAAGGAATTTAAAACTAAGGTCTGATGCGTTTCGGCTAAACCCAATTCCCAAGGAAGGCCGGCATGCTTAATAGAACTAACCGGAGAGGCACCTGTACCGCCGTCTCCGCCGGAGATCAAAATCATATCGGCATGGCCCTTAGCCACACCAGCAGCAATAGTTCCTACGCCGATTTCCGAGACTAATTTTACGCTAATTCGCGCCAGGGGATTAGTATTTTTTAAATCAAAAATTAACTGCGCCAAATCTTCAATGGAATAAATATCATGATGCGGCGAAGGAGAAATTAGAGTTACTCCCGGCGTAGTATAGCGTGTACGGGCGATTACGACACTCACTTTATGCCCGGGTAACTGCCCTCCCTCTCCCGGCTTAGCGCCCTGGGCAATTTTAATCTGCAACTCGTCAGCGTTAACAAGATAATTAGTTGTCACTCCGAATCGGCCAGAAGCGACTTGTTTTATCGCACTCCTGGCCGAATCGCCGTTTGGTAGGCGCGTAAAACGCGCCGGGTCTTCGCCGCCTTCTCCGGTATTAGACTTGGCTTTTAGCCTGTTCATGGCAATAGCAATAGTTTCATGCGTTGCCTTACTGATCGAACCAAAACTCATAGCACCGGTAGCAAAACGTTTTACAATTTCCCCTACGGGTTCTACTTCTTCAATAGGAATGGGATTAGTATGCTTAAATTTTAATAGGCTCCTTAATGTAGTGGGCTGTTTTGACTGATCGTTAATTAAACAAGCAAACTCCTGATATTTTTTATAATCGCCATTTCGGGTAGCATCCTGAAGGGTAGCGATAGTATCCGGATTCCATAAATGGAATTCGCCGTCTCTCTTCCATTGATACACTCCGCCTGTAGCAAGATAGGGAAAATCCGGCCCTCTTTGGGCATGGGCTTGCCGGTGCCTTAATATTACTTCTTGAGCAATAACCTCTAAATCTGCTCCTCCGATACGTGATACTGTCCCGGAAAAATATTCATCAATGACTTCCTGACTTAAACCTAGGGCCTCAAATATCTGCGCTCCCCGATAACTCTGCAATGTGGAAATGCCCATTTTAGAAATGATTTTGGCGATTCCCTTATCTACAGCTTTAATATAATTACGGGTTGCGGTTTCTAAATCTAAACTTAACTCTCTTTCTCTAACTAGTAACTCTACGGCTTGATAGACAAGATACGGATTAACACAGTCCGCTCCATATCCAAATAAAAGCGCAAAATGGTGCACTTCTCTTGGCTCCGCGCTTTCTACCACAATTCCGATTTGCGTACGTAAAACTTTTTTCACTAAATGATGGTGTACTGCTGCAGTGGCTAAAAGACTGGGTAAGGCTGCATAATTTCTATTCGTGCCCCGATCGCTTAAAATAATAAAAGTAAATCCCTCTTTTATGGCTCGCACAGACTCCTTGCATATTCTATCCAGGGCTCTGCGGAAACTATCCCTAGCCGAAATTCGAAAAAGCAAAGAAATAGTCTTGGTTTTAAACCCGTTTTTCTTAACCTCGCGGATTCTCTCTAGATCCTCATTGGTAAGGATAGGATTCCTGATTCTCAACTTGTAACAATGCCCGGCCGTCTCATCCAAGATGTTTCTCTCCGGCCCTAAGTAAGTCTCAAGGCTCATCACTAATTCTTCACGGATAGGATCTATTGCCGGATTAGTGACCTGAGCGAATAATTGCTTAAAGTAATTGTATAAAAGTTGCGGCCTTTCAGATAATACGGCATGCGGGCTATCACAACCCATTGAGCCTGCTGGTTCCTGGGCAAATTCTCCCATGGGTTTAATAATTACTTTTAGATCCTCACGGCTGTAGCCGAAATTTTTTAAGCTAGTAAGAGTATTGGGGCTCCTCTTATCTTTTTCTTTATGAGTGCTTAAATCACTAAGCTCAAGCATATTCTTTTTAAGCCATGCGCCATACGGACGCTGCCCGGAGATGCTGTTCTTTATCTCTTGATCATCGATAATCCGTCCGGCCTCAGTATCAATAAAAAATATCTTACCCGGTTCAAGCCTACCGGATTTAAGAATATCAAAAGGCGCAATATCCAAAACCCCTACCTCTGAGGCCATAACACATAAGTCTTTTTTAGTGATAATATAACGGCAGGGCCGCAATCCATTCCTATCTAAGACCGCAGCCACCCGGGTTCCATCAGTAAAAACAATAGCTGCCGGGCCATCCCAAGGCTCGGTTAGACAGGCATGGTATTTGTAAAAGTCTTTCAACCTCTCATCCATAAGATTATCCTGTTCCCAGGCAGAAGGGATAAGCATCATCATGGCATGCGGCAAAGACCTCCCTGCCAAAACAAGCAATTCAAAAACATTATCGATACTTGCGGAATCACTCCCTCCGGGCATAATAACAGGAAGAATTTTCTTTAGGTCATGGCCAAATAACCCGCTCTCAAGCAATCCTTCTCTGGCCTGCATCCAATTAACATTACCCCTTAAGGTATTAATTTCTCCGTTATGCGCTAAAAACCTAAAGGGCTGGGATAAATCCCAGGTAGGAAAGGTGTTCGTACTATAACGGGAATGCACAAGACAAAGAGCGCTTTTGATACTTTCATCTTTAAGGTCAAGGAAAAAATCTTCTAATTGCTCCGGCATAAGCAGCCCCTTAAAAGAAATGGTGCGGCTGGATAAATTTGTAATATAGAAAACAGATTTCTCTTTTAAATCCGACAAGCGAACAGCATTTTCTATCTTCTTTCTCAAGCAATAAAGCTTTCTTTCAAAATTCAGCCCATCTATTTCTAATTTGTCTTGGGCTGATCCGCCATGGTTTTTGGCGGACATATATTCTCCTTGCCCGATAAAAACGTGCTCCATTGCCGGTTGAGTATCTTGAGCAATTTTGCCTATATTGCTACCATCTACTGGTACGCTGCGCCAGCCAAGAAGAATCTGTTTTTCATCTCGTATAATCCTGGCAAATACATTTTTGCAGAATTTACGCTCTTTCTCATCCCGCGGCAAAAACACTAAACCTACCCCATATTCACCCTCTGCCGGCAAATCAATTTTATTTTCCCGGCAAACCTTCAAGAAAAAATCGTGGGGTATCTGTATCAATAAACCCGCGCCGTCTCCGGTCTTAGGGTCTGCGCCCGTGGCTCCCCGATGAGACAAACGCCTAAGCACTTCTAAACTCTGCCTAATAATCTGATTTGATTTCCTGCCTTTAACATCACAGACAAATCCCACCCCACAGGAATCATGCTCAAACCGCGGGTCATATAATCCTTGGGCTTTCATAACTTTGCCTCGCTTAAAGAAATACCCAGTCTCCTTATTTTAGCGCGCAAGGTATTTCTGTTTATGCCTAATAATCTGGCAGCCTTTATCTGATTTCCAAAAGTTACCATCAACATATTCTTAATTAATGATTTATCCAGTGCGTCTATCATAATATGGTAGATCTTCCCTTCCTCGCCCTTCAAGAACATCCTGTCTAATTCCAGAAGTGCTTTTTCTATTTCTTTTGCCTTTTCGTCTATCATTTTCTGTCTAAATATTAAACAATCTTATCCATAAAAGCGCCTATTTCTAAGGATGCGTTTACTTAGCGTCTTATTTTTATCTTAACCGATCGCGACTGAACCACGTTCTTCGGTGCGAATACGCACACACTCCTGTAAATCCAGAACAAAAATTTTTCCGTCACCGATTTCCCCGGTTTTGGCACCTTTGATGATTGCCTTAATAGCCGGCTCAACGAAATTTTCATTTACGGCAATCTCCATTTTTATCTTTCTTAAGAGGTTACCTGTCTCTTTTGCGCCGCGATAAATCTCTGTAACACCTTTCTGGCGACCGTGCCCTAGAACTTCGCTTACAGTGATAAGATTGACCTCTTGCTTATAAAGCTCTTCTTTTACTTCTTCTAATTTAGAAGGTTGAATTATAGCAATGATTAATTTCATAAGAACCTCCTTGCCCGCAAGGGCACACCCGCGCAATTTCCCCACAAGGGGACACCGGCGCAATTCAAATAAGCGCCGGGTGCCTTTTAGCGCGGGGTGTTATTCTAAAACAGTATACGCTCTTTCGTGATGCTGGGTAAGATCAAGACCCATAAGCTCCTCTTCTTTTTTTACCCGCACGCCGATTAATAAATCGACCAACTTGTAAATTACGAAGGTAACTATAAAGGTATAGCCTATAGTAACTAAAACGG
>PEYI01000088.1 GCA_002774445.1 Candidatus Omnitrophica bacterium CG08_land_8_20_14_0_20_41_16
CTGTGCTGGTTTATACGCTGCGGGTAAATATTATGCTTTCGCTGAACTTTATCCTCTTTTTATCTCCAGAGAGGATATTATAAATAAGGTTAATGGTTATGGGAAAGATTAATAAGACAGTAATCATCACTGGTTATCATTGCAACAATCGCTGCCAATTTTGTATCGCTGCGGATAAAAGACAACTCCATAACAAGACCACAGAGGAAATCGTTGCTGAAATGATTGATGCAAGAAAGAGAAATAGGACATATCTTGAACTTATTGGTGGAGAGTTGACCGTAAGGCAGGATGCAATTTATCTTATAAAATTTGCCAAAAAGTTAGGATTTGAGTTTATTGCTATGGCTACAAATGGCCGGATGCTTTCTTACAAGGATTTTGCCAAGAAATTAATCGGTGCCGGTATCACCGACCTTATATTTTCTATTCACGGGCATAATGCAAAATTGCACGATGCCCTAACGCAATCTCCGGGAAGTTTTAGGCAATTAATGCAAGGGTTAGAAAATGTAAGAAAATTGCGATTAAAGCGGATTGGCTCTAACACTACCATTGTAAAACAGAATTATCGCTACCTGCCTGAGATTGGCAAACTTCTGTTAGAAAACGATATTAAGAATGCTGAGTTTATTTTTGCTGACCCCACCTATGGAGGGGTATATAATAATTTTACTAAGCTGATGCCGCGAATATCCGATGCCGCGGCTTATATTCATAAATGCTTGGATTTAGTCAATGATAGAGATGATATTCCTCACTGGCACATCCGCTATGTGCCACTCTGCTATTTTAGGGGATATGAAAATAGAATAAGTGAGTTATATGAGAAGAAAACGTTTCATACGGAGCACCTTGCTCCAGACTTTCAGAACTTTGATGTGGAGAATTCCCGCTTAGGAATAAGCCGGGAGAAACCCCAGAAATGTAAAGTATGTAAATATTATAATCTCTGTGAAGGAATATGGAAAGAATATCTCCGCCATTATGGTGATAAAGAGTTAACACCGGTAGTTAATTAGGATTATGGAGGCTTAAGTATAAAGATGCCGGATATCTGTTTCTGGAATAGATGCAATAACCACTGCCTGATGTGCACCAATCCTGATGACTTCTGGAAAGAAAAAGACTATAATTATGACTATCTCTCGCAAAGGCTCTTGTTATTAAGAGGTAAGATAAAAGATATAACGGTAACTGGTGGAGAGCCGACCATTCACCCTGATTTCTTAAGGATAATAGAGCTCCTAAAAAGAGAATTGCCCAATATTGAAATTACCTTACTTAGCAATGGGAGAAGGTTTTTTTATCCTTTATTTGCCAAAAAGTGTTTAGAGCTAAATAATATGAATATTGCTATTGCATTACACGGTTATGATGCCCAAACCCATGATAGAATTACATTGGTTAAAGGAAGTTTTGCACAGACAGTTACCGGAATCAAAAATCTATTAAAATACAAGAGAAAAAGCCAGAATTTGGAGATTAGGATTGTGATTACCAAATTAACCTCTCCATATGTTCATAAAATATTATATTTTATCCGAGGTAATTTTCCTACAGTAGATAGGGTGGTATTGATGTTCATGGAAATAGAGGGAAGGGCAGATAAGGATATCAAAACCATAGGAACTACCTATAAAGAATGGAATAGTTACTTGCCACGCATAAAATCGATGATAAAAGACTTTAGAGAAATAAGACTTTACCATTTCCCCCTTTGCACAGTTGAGCCTAGTCTATGGAAGTATGTGTGGCGGACACTATCAAAAGATGAGATTTTATTTCCACCTCAATGCAAGATTTGCTGGTATAGGAAATATTGCCTTGGCGTACATAAAAGGTATCTTAAAAGAATTGGTGATAGCGAATTTTCGCCTCCTCAGAGATTAATTATTAAAAATTCTAATGATCCCCATCATCCTATAGTCGATGTTATTAATTAATTTTTTCTTTCTCCCGGCCATATTTTTTATTGGTATAATTACTATTTACGAAGATATCAAAACAGCCAAGATACGGCGTAAATGGATTGTTCTGGGTTTACTCTGGTCTATATCAGGATATTTTTTACTTTATCTTCTCGGTACATTAAGACTGATTGATTATGGTGGCATCAATTATTCTTATATTAAAGACGTCTTTATAAATACCTTTATTAGTATCGGGATAGCATACTTACTCTGGAAGTCTGGAATATGGGCAGCCGGAGATGCAAAATTATTTATAGTTTATACCTTGCTTATTCCTTTGGATTATTATTCAAAAAGTTATCTTCCTTATTTTCCTTCTTTTGCCTTGCTGCTTAATATCTTTATACCTGTATTTTTATTTATTATAATTATAGCCCTTTTTAAATTAATAGATATAGCAGCGTATATATTTAAAAATAGAAATCAAAAAAAAGGTGTTTTGATATTGGCTAAAGAGACTATGGTAAAGATTGTGGCTAAAATTAGAGGCTCTTGGCAAAATTTGTTGGGTATACTGATAGGTTATTCAGCAATATTTTTAGGATTACAGATACTGATGAGTAGGCTACATTTAAGGCCTATATGGATTATAATGTTGATGCTTATCGCCTTTAGACCAATATCCGAGGGAATTAAGAAAAGCCGTGGTCTCTTATTACTAACAGGTATTATCTTAGTGGGATATTTCGGTTACAAGGTAATTTATCATCAAGGTATTTTAGAATTAATTCCTATCTTCAAGAGTTTAATCTGTCTTATACT
Organism: Candidatus Omnitrophica bacterium CG08_land_8_20_14_0_20_41_16; assembly: GCA_002774445.1. Lineage (GTDB taxonomy): Bacteria > Omnitrophota > Gorgyraeia > Gygaellales > Profunditerraquicolaceae > Sherwoodlollariibacterium > Sherwoodlollariibacterium unditelluris. The sequence goes on from PEYI01000088.1 coordinate 2,736, forward strand.
TTTATTTGGGATATTAAAGGCGATATTAAATTTATACATTAAATATACCCAAGTAGACAAAATAGATATTTATAATCTTAGACCAAAGATGCTTCTGACCGATGAGGTTATAAAGGGATTTCAGAAAGAGTTCAGAGGTTTTAAAGACGCTCTCGGCACAATCTATCCTGATGGGCTTTCGGAGAGTCAGACAGAACTGATTAAAAATATTTATATAGAAAAGGGTTATAAGACCATTGAAGTGTATAAGACATTTCCTTTTGCTCTTTGGATGTTTTTCGGAGTTATATTAACCTTATGGTTAAAGCAGAATGTGCTACATATATTCAAGCAATATTAAATTTTTTAAGAGCCCTTCCACGACATCGTGGTCAAAACACTCTATCCAAAAAAGAAAGCTTCTTCCTTGACACCGCACCTTTTACCCATTCAGATTGTTTTTATACTTATGAACAAAATAGGGTTATTGAATATTAAAAAAGGTGCGTTCACGTCATTAATGGACATAAGGTTATTTTAAAAACGAAAGGAGCGTTAACCTTTGGATATTCGGCCTTATTAAACACATAAACCTAAGGCCAATTCAACAACCTAAGAGCACGCTTCAATATGAAAGCGCGAAATAATCCTTGCACTACTTTCTTATTTAATGCCTTGACAAAATGTAGAGTAGGTGTTATAAGTATAAAAGTTACTTTAAAGGCGGCTTTAGCGTGAGAAGTAAGTAACTCCTAGAGAGATTGGTAGTTATAATTTATACAATATGCAAAATAGGGGTTAAGCAGAAAGATCGCGAAAAGTCAATCTTACCATTAGAAAGGGGGGATTTAGAAGATGAATAGGAAAGGTTTTACGCTCGTTGAAATCATGATCGTCGTGGCAATCATCGCGCTTTTGGCGGCTATCGCTATACCTAACCTGTTAAGTGCGAGAAGGACTGCTAATACCGCGGCAGCTAAGGCTAATGTCCGTTCATTGTCCACAGCAGCAGAGACTTTTTCTGTTGCTCATAGCGGTACTTATCCGGCCAAAGTCGGATCGGCAACAGATGCCGGTGGTTTGTATGATTTTATCAATTCAGCAAGTAGTTATTGTAATGCAAGTGTTCAAGGATAT
>PEYI01000003.1 GCA_002774445.1 Candidatus Omnitrophica bacterium CG08_land_8_20_14_0_20_41_16
GATCTTAATTTAAGCCATACTAAACCATTATCTTTTCAAGATTACTTTTACAGGTATTATAAGACATTACCTCTTGATTTGTTTTGATATTGATGTTATTCGGGGTTCATTTTCAAGACGCACAAAAGATACAAAAGATAAGAAAAATGGTGTTCAATATCTCCAAACGGATATGACCATGGTTCCTGGAATAAGTGGTGGTCCGATGGTGAATATCTGCGGAGAAGTGGTTGGAATTAATACCGCAGGGCTATTACTAGGGGGAATGGGCATGGCCATTTCTTCTGATTCCATCAAAGAGAAATATCGCCAGATGTTTCTCTCAAAAGATCCGCTCAAAGACGTACAGAAAACCGTTTTTGAACCCAATTAAAACGCACTCGAAGCTGTCAGGGCTTTTTACAATTACCTCAAAGCCCGGAGATTGGAAAAGTCTTTTGAGCTTTTGTCCGACAATTTCGTCAGGGGATACAGTTTTGAGCAGTGGGCGTGGGGATACCGGCCGCTTTTAGACACGACCATCGTCATGATCAATCCCGACAAAAAAATAATTAACAGAATAAAAGTCAAGCTATCCACCAAAGACTTGGCTGATGATGAAATCGTATATAAGTATTTCGAAGGTTATTGGGATGTCCAACAAATAAACGGAAAATGGCTGCTTTGGGATCCAGAGATTAGAGAGGTTAAGGATCCGGAACCGGATTGGTTCATAGATTATGATAAGCGAAAAGAAGTAGAGGAATTCGCTAAAACTCACAAAGATTTTGGAAAATATAGGCCTGAAATGTATAAAATATCGCTGGAGCCAGGAAGTGAAAAGTTAAGCTTGCAGGAACTCTATGATAAAGCTAAGGAAAGAGTTGAAAAAGAGGGGGCTGGTAAGAAATAGGAACGCTTAAAATGTTCAGCAAAGAAATGAAAACTTTCTATGGATAAAACAGTCTCAAGGTGCGCTATCTGCGGCAGGAAACCGCGGGGGATATGTCCGGTTTTAGAAAAGTTAATCTGTCCGGCCTGTTGCGGTTCAGGCCGGGGAAGCAAAATACGCTGTGTTTCTTCCTGCGCGTATTTTCCCTTTAACGTAGCGGGATACGATTTATGGTTAGAAGTAGACACTAAATTAGTGCGCAAAATACTTGACTACCTTAAGTCTTACTATAGTTACCGTGAATACGAAGAGATAGTGGAACATATGCGTTTTGCCGGTGGCGTATCAGGAGAAGATGCGGGAACAGCAGAGGGCGCAGCGGTATATTATCTGTTCTTTGTTAAGCGCGATAGCGACGGCCGCGCCTTAGCCCAGAAGTGGCAATCACAGGAGTGGTTAGGCCTTAATAACGATGAGCGCATTATGATGGAGTGCCGCTTTAATTGTCGGGCTACAGTGCTTGAGATACAAAAAGTATTAGACCATCAGAGGATGGAGTGTATTGATTTATTGGAGCCGGCAAAAGGGAGTTTTATTTTAATTGACCGCGCTACCGCTGCAAGGTCAGTGCGTTTTACGCGAATGTTAACGTGGCTGGCGCATTATCCTCATTTTAGCCGTATCGCCAATAATGGCGTAGAGCTTTCGGACATTGTGTTTGCAGAGTTTATGGTTAGCTTGCGCGATGCGTTTAGGAAAGAAGGCCGCAGACACAAAGAATTAACCATAAAAGATTATCTTTCGGAAAGCTTTGGGGTGTTTGGCAGCCTGATTTATGATTTAAGCCGGGAAAAGAGTATTGCAGCGTTAGAGAGAATGGACCTGCATCAATGCAAGGCATTATATAAGATTACAGGGAATTTCGCGGATATTAAAGCGGTTCTGGATAAATATCCGGAGTTTGAGCCGCGTGAAAGGCATCCGGACGAGCAGGATACCCCAGGCGTGTATTATTACAGTTGGCTGCGCCGCGGCCAGTCCAAAGCCTTAGAAAAAAATATGCCAGCGCATTTTCGGCATGGGCAGGAAAAGGATGAGGGCGTGGGCACAATAGGGAATATACGCCTTTTCCCGGATAAACTTATTGTAGAGGCATTTACCAAGCAAAAGCATTCCTTTGCCAAAAGAATGGTGAAGAAGTTTTTCGCGGAGAATCTTCTGTTGCAGAATGAAGCGGTAGTGGATTTAGCCAAGCAGCAAGCCGGGAAAATGGAAGATGATTATGAAAGTTATGCGCAGGAGATAATTTCAAATAAAGAGGAAAACGATCCTAAAGAAATCCCGCCGGAAATAGAGCGTGAGCTTATGCAAAAGTTCTACAAGCGGCATTATACCATATTTCTTGACGATAAAATTCCGGCTTTGGATGAAATGACTCCCCGCGCCGCGGCAGTTGACCCGCAAATGCGGCCAAGGTTAATTGAGCTGATGAAACAACACCTAAAGGGCATCGAACAGCAGAATAAGCATAGAGGGTTAGATTTAAATATTGATTGGGTGCTGGATGAATTGTCGCTTTCGGAATTGAAGTAGAGGCTTATAAGAAAGATGAGGTTGAATAGTGAAAAAATACAAAATCTTTATTAGCGGCGTTCAGAAAGAACTAAAGGAAGAGCGCCGGGCAGCGAAGGAGTTCATTCTTAACGATGCTTTGTTTTCCGATTATTTCGATGTTTTTTTATTTGAAGATGCACCAGCGAAAAGCAGGCCGGTTGAATCAATTTATTTAGGAGAAGTAAAAAAGAGTGATATTTATATCGGGATTATTGGCCAGCAGTATGGGGTAGTTGGCAAGAATATGATGTCGCCTACTGAAAAAGAATTCAGAGAAGCGAAAAAATTACACAAGACCATTCTTGTTTATATTAAAGGCGAGAACGGAAAGAATGATAAGAAGCGCGATGATGGTGTTCAGCGTTTAATTAAAGAGATGGGGCATCCTCAAGATGGTTATGCCCGTAAACGTTTTAAAGATATATCTGAACTTACACGTTTGGTTTATGCCAGCTTAATCGAATTTCTCAAGGAAGAAGGTATTGTCGGCAGGGGTGCGTTTGATGAACGGATTTGTGCTGATGCCAGGATAGCTGATATTGATGAGGAAAAAGTTAGTTGGTTTTTGCGCGTTGCCCGCGAAGAGCGTAAGTTTACCTTAAGCCCAGAAGCCTCGGTGAATGATGTGTTAGTTCATCTTAATTTGCTTCGCGACGGTAAATTGACGAATGCCGCTGTTTTACTTTTCGGCAAGAATCCGCATCGTTTTTTCCTACAGGCAGAAGTTAAATGTGTTCAGTTGCCCGGGACTGAGGTATGTAAGCCGTTTCCGTCTTACAAAGTTTATAGTGGTAATCTTTTTGAACAGGTCGATAAGGCTGTCGGTTTTGTATTGGATATTATTAAGCAGGCAGTCATTCAGCAGAAACATACGCCTCAATTTAAGCGTCCGTTTGAAATTCCGGTATTTGCAATTCAGGAAGCGATTGTCAATGCCGTAGCGCATAGAAATTATAATGTTACCTCTGGTGTCCAGGTTATGGTTTTTACGGATCGTATTGAAGTGTGGAATTCCGGCAGCCTTCCTCCGGAGCTAAATATTGAAGATCTCAGGAAACCGCATACGTCTTTTCCGGCAAATCCGCTTTTAGCCAATGTGCTTTATTTTGCGAATTACATTCAGCGGACAGGTTCGGGTACGCTGGAAATGATTAAGCAGTGCCGGGCCCAAGGTGCTCCGGAGCCGGAGTTTGTTTTGATTAGAAATGTAGAATTTCGGATGATACTTCCAAGGGATGTGTTTACGGAAGAAGCCTTAAATAAGATTGGCTTAAATGAGCGACAAATAGAGGCCGTTAAGTTTATTAAAGTAGGGGGGCGCATAACTAACAAGGAGTATCAAAAAACTTTTGGATTGAAAAAGAGGCAGTCCACAGACGATCTTAAAGAACTTGAAACTAAGGGAATCCTGAGTAGAGTGGGTACAACAGGGAGAGGCACTTATTACATTTTAAAAGGGGCGCCAAAGGGGCGAAAGGGGCATTAAAGGGGCGCCAAAGGGGCGAAGAAAGATAAATAGGGGCAGCGACCATTTTTTAGAAAAAATGGTCGCTGCCCCTATTTATACTATTTATAAAGCCTGAATAATTAAATATTGACAAGGAAACAAATCATATATATAATACTAATTATATATTTCATATAGACGAGAGGAGGCATGATATGAATGCTATCTTTAAAGGTAAGACATACGGCACGGCAACTGTTGGTGAAAGAGGCCAACTTGTTATTCCTTCGGAATTGCGAAAGGCATTGAGCATTAAACCGGGAGACCAACTTATGGTTTTTGCGAAACTTGACAAAAGAATAATCAGCCTTATGCCCGAAAAAGATTTTAGTCAATTTTTAGAACGTGCTTCAAAGCTTATTGCAAAATTAGAAAGTAAAGTTTCCAGGGAAGATTAAATAATACTATGCGCAGATATCCATATGTTTTTTTGATATTTGTATTATTTTTATTCATTTCTTTTAATAAGGTGACAGCCGAAGAAACCCTTACCTGGCAGGATTGTATTAAAGAAGCCGCCAAAAATCACCCTGATTTAATCGCAGCGCAAGAAAGTGTAAAAGAGTCCGAAGCCGCTAAACAAATCTCTGCAAGTACCCTTTTCCCTCAGGTAAACAGCAATTTAAGCGCTGCCACAGCGAGGACCGCCTCCGGTAATGGCGATACCGCAACGCATAAGACAGCCGATAGTTATTCATATGGCGTAACCGGAAGCCAGCTATTATTTGATGGATTAAAAACCATTAATAATGTGAATGCTGCCAAAGAAAATATAAAAGCCTCACAACAAGGTTACAGGTTTACCTCTTCCGAAGTCAGGTTACGTCTCAGAACCGCTTTTGTTAATCTGCTCAGGGCTCAGGAACTAGTGCATGTTACAGAGGATATTGCCACGATAAGGAGAGGTAATTTTGAGCTTATCACGTTACGGTATGAATCCGGGTTGGAACATAAAGGAGCCTTGTTAACTGCGGAAGCAAATCTGGCTCAGGCTAATTTTGAAATCGCACAGGCAAAAAGGGAGATTGAGTTAACACAAAGGCAGATGACGAAGGAAATGGGCCGTACGGAATTTAGCCCCCTGTCCGTAAAAGCCGATTTCAAAGTTATTGATTCGGCAAAGGAAAAACCGGATTTCGAAACTTTAGTAAAAACCAATCCTTCTTTACAGCAGCTTATCGCGCAAAAGAATGCAGCGGGATTCGGGCTTAAGTCTACGTATGCAAACTTTTTCCCCACGCTTTCCGGACAGGCCGGCGCGAATAAAGCCGGTTCCTGCTGGTTTCCACAAAATGATCAGTGGAATTTAGGCCTTACGGTATCCCTGCCCATATTTGAAGGAGGATTGAGGTTAGCCCAAGTATCTCAGGCAAAGGCGCTCTTCAATCAACTTCAGGCCAATGAAAGAAGCACAAGAGACGGAATAATCGTAACCTTAGCGCAGGCTTGGGTAGACTTACAGGATGCCATTGAAACAGTAGAAGTGCAATATAAATCACTGGTTGCCGCGCAGGAGCGCGCTAAAATAGCCGAGGCACAATATTCAACGGGTTTTATTACCTATGATAACTGGTCGATTATTGAAGATAATCTCGTAAGGGCAAAGACCGATTATTTGAATGCCGAGTCAAACGCCCTGCTCGCCGAGGCAAGTTGGATTCAAGCGAAAGGAGAGACG